>NZ_CP007440.1:4504495-4811944 GCF_001579845.1 Rhodoplanes sp. Z2-YC6860 | reverse complement strand
ACGCTCCAGGCTCGCCGCCAGGGCGTCGACAGCGAAGCCGCGGCCGACTGAGCGGGAGACTGAACATGGCCTCTGGCAAGACCATCAAGATCGAGCAGATCGGCAGCCCGATCCGGCGCGAGCAGACCCAGCGCCAGACGCTGGTCGGTCTCGGGCTGAACAAGATCGGCCGTAGCGCCGAAGTGCCGGATACGCCGGCGACCCGCGGGATGCTCACCAAGGTGAAGCACCTCGTCCGCGTGGTGGACGGCAAATAAGGAGAAGCGGCGATGAAGCTGAACGAAATCGCCCCGCGTGAGGGCGCGCGCAAGAAGCGCTTCCGCATCGGCCGTGGCATCGGCTCCGGCGCCGGCAAGACCGGCGGCCGTGGCGGCAAGGGCCAGACGGCGCGCTCGGGTGTGCGCATCAAGGGCTTCGAGGGCGGCCAGATGCCGATGCATCGCCGTCTGCCCAAGCGCGGCTTCAAGAACACGGCGTTCGCGCTGAAGCTCAACGAGGTGAACCTCGGCAAGGTGCAGGCCGCTATCGACGCCAAGCTCCTCGACGCGGGCGCAACCGTCGACGCCGCAGCGCTGGTGAAGGCCGGCATCCTGCGCCGGGCCAAAGACGGCGTGCGCCTCCTCGGCACCGGTGAGATCAAGGCCAAGGTCGCGTTCGAGGTCTATGGCGCCTCCAAGTCCGCGGTCGCCGCGGTCGAGAAGGCCGGCGGCTCGGTGAAGATCCTGGCGCCGAAGAGCGAAGAGGGCGAAAAGGCCGCCTGATAGGTGTCGCCCGGCTAGTCCCGGGCGAAAGCCGGCAGGCGTGGTTTTGCGGTGGATATGCACCACATAGAGACCACCACCAATCACGGATGTCCTGCCTCGGCAGGACATGACCTGTTGGGGTAGGGCGGGGCGTAACGGGAGCTCTCAATGGTCTCTGCGGCAGAACAACTCGCAGCCAACCTGAATTTCTCGGCGCTCGCCAAGGCCGAGGAACTCAAGAAGCGTATTTGGTTCACGCTCGGCGCGCTGCTGGTCTACCGTTTCGGCACCTACATCCCGCTGCCCGGCATCGATCCCACTGCCTGGGAGCAGATTTTCCGGACGCAGGCGGGCGGCATCCTCGGCATGTTCAATATGTTCGCCGGCGGTGGCATCCACCGCATGGCGATCTTTGCGTTGAACATCATGCCGTACATTTCGGCCTCGATCATCATTCAGTTGATGACGACTGTTTCACCGACTCTTGAGCAACTTAAGAAAGAGGGTGAACAGGGCCGCAAGGTCATCAACCAGTACACCCGCTATCTGACCGTGGTGCTGGCTCTGTTCCAGAGCTACGGCATCGCCTACGGCCTGGAAGGTGCGGGCAATGCGGTGACCGATCCCGGCATGTTCTTCCGGGTATCGACCGCGATCACGCTCACCGGCGGCACCATGTTCCTGATGTGGCTCGGCGAGCAGATCACCGCCCGTGGCATCGGCAACGGCATTTCGCTGATCATCATGGCCGGCATCGTCGCCGAATTGCCGGCGGCCATCGCGGGCATGCTGGAACTCGGCCGCCAGGGCGCGCTGTCGACGGGACTGATCCTGGTGATCATCGTGATGGCGGTCGTCGTGATTGCCTTCATCGTGTTCATGGAGCGCGCTCAGCGCCGGCTCCTGATCCAGTATCCGAAGCGCCAGGTCGGCAACCGCATGTTCGAGGGCCAGTCCTCGCACCTGCCGCTGAAGCTCAACACCTCAGGCGTGATTCCCCCGATCTTCGCCTCGTCGCTCCTGCTGCTGCCGACCACCATCGCGCAGTTCAACGCGGGCCAGGGTCCCGAGTGGTTCCAGACGATCGTGACTCAGCTCGGCCACGGCCGGCCGCTGTTCCTGTTCCTCTATGTCGGTCTGATCGTCTTCTTCGCCTTCTTCTACACGGCGATCGTATTCAACCCGACCGAGACCGCGGACAACCTGAAGAAGCATGGCGGCTTCATTCCGGGCATCCGGCCGGGCGAGCGCACCGCCGAATACATCGACTACGTCCTGACCCGCATCACGGTGATCGGCGCGGCCTATTTGTCGGTGGTCTGCCTCATCCCGGAAATCCTGATTTCATACGCGTCGGTGCCGTTCTATTTCGGCGGCACGTCGCTCCTGATCGTCGTGAGCGTGACGATGGACACCGTTGCGCAAATCCAGGGCTACTTGCTGGCCCATCAGTATGAAGGTCTGATCAAGCGGTCGAAACTGCGGGGGCGCAGGAAATGAGGATTGTTCTGCTCGGTCCGCCGGGGGCCGGCAAGGGCACGCAAGCCAAGGAACTCGTCTCGAAATACGGCATTGTGCAGCTCTCCACCGGCGACATGCTGCGTGCGGCCGTTGCGGCCGGCACGCCGGTTGGCCAGAAGGCCAAGGACATCATGGCGCGGGGCGATCTGTGCCCCGACGAGGTCGTGGTGCAGATCGTGGCGGACCGTATCGAGCAGCCCGACGCCCGCAACGGCTTCATCCTGGACGGCTTCCCGCGCACCGTGCCGCAGGCCGAGGCGCTCGACCGGATGCTGGCCCAGAAGAAGCTCCGCCTCGATGCCGTGGTCGAGCTCAAGGTCGATCCCGACATCCTGGTCCGCCGGATCGAGACGCGCGTCGAGCAGATGAAGCTCCGCGGCGAGCCGCTGCGGGCCGACGACAATCCGGACATCCTCAAGCAGCGGCTGGCCGCCTATGGCGTCCAGACCGCGCCGCTGGTGAGCTATTACAAGGGGCAGGGATCGCTGCGGACGGTCGACGGCATGGCCTCGATCTCCGACGTCAGCGCGGCCATCAACCGGGCCCTGGCCGACGCGGCCTTCCGCCCGGTGGCCAAATCGGCCTCCAAGGCGGGGGCGGCCAAGGCCGCGCCAGCCGGCAAGCTGGCCGCCCGGAAGGCTGCCGGTTCCGTCAGGAAACCTGTGGAGAAAAAGGCCTCGATCAAGGCCAAATCGGCCCCGAAAGCCGCCAAGGGAGCCTGCCGGAAGCCTGCCGCCAAGGCTGCTCCCAAAAAGGCATCGGGCAGGGCGGCCAAAGCGTCCAAAAAAAGCCGGAAACCTGCGCGGGGGCGGAGGTTGACGAAGTGAGGCGGAATCCCCTAATAACTCGCAACCCAGTCGGACCCAGTTCGAACGATGCCGGCCCCAGAGTCTTGGGGAGGGCGTCGCGTTATCGCATGGAATCCCCGTTTTCGACGGTCTTCCGGCGCGTCGAAACAGGTAGAGACGGCAAGGCGCACAGCGGCCTGCCGCAACAGGAGTGAAGTCGTGGCCCGAATTGCAGGCGTGAATATTCCGACGAACAAGCGCGTCCTGATCGCGCTCCAGTATATCCACGGCATCGGACAGAAGAACGCCAAGGACATCATGGAGAAGGTGCATATCCCGGAAGACCGCCGGGTATCGCAGTTGACCGATCAGGAAGTGCTTCAGATCCGTGAAGTGATCGACCGTGACTATATGGTCGAGGGCGATCTGCGGCGTGAGGTTGCCGTCAATATCAAGCGGCTGATGGATCTCGGCTGCTACCGTGGTCTGCGTCACCGTAAGGGCCTGCCGGTCCGCGGTCAGCGCACCCACACCAACGCCCGCACCCGCAAGGGGCCGGCCAAGGCCATCGCCGGCAAGAAGAAGACGGCGTAACGCTCAAACAGCATTTTTATCGGCCGGCATGCATGCGCGGCCGCGAAAGGATCATCAATGGCTAAGGAAGCTACTCCTGCAGGACGCGTCCGCAGGCGCGAGCGCAAGAACATCGCCTCGGGCGTCGCGCACGTCAACGCGTCGTTCAACAACACCATGATCACCATCACCGATGCCCAGGGCAACGCCATTGCCTGGTCGTCGGCTGGCACCATGGGTTTCAAGGGCTCGCGCAAGTCGACGCCCTATGCGGCTCAGATGGCTGCGGAAGACGCCGCCAAGAAGGCCGCCGAGCATGGCATGCGCCAGCTCGAGGTCGAAGTCGCGGGTCCGGGTTCGGGCCGCGAGTCGGCGCTGCGCGCGCTGCAGGCCGCGGGCTTCACAGTGACCTCGATCCGCGACGTCACGCCGATCCCGCACAACGGCTGCCGGCCGAGAAAGCGTCGGCGCGTATGAGCGATACTTATGTCCGGCCTGCGGACGGGCAGGCTGCCGCCGACAATTCCCACGGGGCGGAGTGGGGTGCGCAAAAGAGCGCGCCACTCAATACGATGGGTGTGAACGTGATCCAGAAGAACTGGCAGGAACTGATCAAGCCGAACAAGCTCCAGGTTTCGGCGGGCTCCGACGCGAAGAAGACCGCGACGGTTATCGCCGAGCCGCTCGAGCGCGGTTTCGGCGTGACGCTCGGCAACGCGTTGCGGCGCATTCTGCTCTCGTCGCTGCAGGGCGCGGCTGTGCAGTCGGTGCACATCGACGGCGTGTTGCACGAGTTCTCGTCGATCGCTGGCGTCCGCGAGGACGTCACTGACATCGTGCTCAACATCAAGGACATCGCCATCAAGATGCAGGGCGATGGCCCCAAGCGCATGGTGGTCAAGAAGTCCGGCCCGGGCACCGTGACGGCTGGCGACATCCAGACGGTCGGTGACATCGTCGTCCTCAACCCCGAGCTCGTGCTCTGCACCCTCGACGAGGGCGCCGAGATCCGCATGGAGTTCACGGTCAACACCGGCAAGGGCTATGTGCCCGCCGAGCGTAACCGTCCCGAGGACGCGCCGATCGGGCTCATTCCGGTCGACAGCCTGTTCTCGCCGGTCCGCAAGGTCTCCTACAAGGTCGAGAACACCCGTGAGGGCCAGATACTCGACTACGACAAGCTGACCATGACGATCGAAACCAACGGCGCGGTCGGCCCCGAGGATGCGCTCGCTTACGCGGCGCGCATCCTGCAGGACCAGCTCAACGTGTTCGTCAACTTCGAGGAGCCCCGCAAGGAGCAGGCCCAGGAATCCATTCCGGACCTCGCCTTCAACCCGGCGTTCCTCAAGAAGGTCGACGAGCTCGAGCTCAGCGTTCGTTCGGCGAACTGTCTCAAGAACGACAACATCGTCTACATCGGCGACCTCGTTCAGAAGACCGAAGCCGAGATGCTGCGCACGCCGAATTTCGGCCGCAAGTCGCTCAACGAGATCAAGGAAGTGCTGGCACAGATGGGCCTGCACCTTGGCATGGAAGTGCCTGGCTGGCCGCCCGAGAACATCGAAGAGCTCGCCAAGCGCTTCGAGGATCATTACTAACACCGCAACGTCATGCCCGGCCGAGCGCCGGGCATGATTTTGTTTTTGTAAGCGAAGGAAACACAGGCGATGCGTCACGGAAACGCTCACCGCAAGCTCGGCCGCAAGCCTGAACATCGCAAGGCGATGTTCGCCAACATGGCGGCTGCGCTGATCAAGCACGAGCAGATCACCACCACCTTGCCGAAGGCGAAGGAACTGCGGCCGGTGGTCGAGAAGCTCATCACACTCGGCAAGCGCGGCGGCCTGCATGCCCGCCGCCAGGCGATCTCGCAGGTCCGCGATGTCGCGATGGTCAAGAAGCTCTTCGACGTGCTCGGCCCGCGCTACAAGGAGCGCAATGGCGGCTACTGCCGGATCATGAAGGCTGGGTTCCGTCACGGCGACAACGCCGCCGTCGCGGTGATCGAGTTCGTCGATCGCGATGAGTCGGCCAAGGGCCTCGATTCGGGGCCGGTGACGGCACGCTCGGTCGAGGAAACCGCCACCGCCGCGTAAGTCGTCGTGATGACTGCGGGACATATGAAAAGGGCGGCCTTGGCCGCCCTTTTGCTTTTGGTGTCGGTGATGCCGGGTTTCGCGCAGCAGGGCAAAGACAAGGAGCGCGATATGATCGCTGCCGCCGAGCGTGATGAACTGGCGGCGGTCCGCGGTCTGCTTGCCGACGGCGCACGGATCGACGCCCGTGACCAGCGCGGCCGGACGGCACTGCTTGCGGCCACCCACCGCAATCGCGTCGAAGTCGCGCGCTTCCTCATTCAGGAGGGCGCCGACGTCAACGCCAAGGACTTCATCCAGGACACGCCGTTTCTCTATGCGGGCGCAGAAGGCCGCAACGATATCCTGAAGCTCACGCTTGCGGCTGGCGCCAACCTCAAGGACACCAATCGCTATGGCGGCACGGCGCTGATCCCGGCCGCGCATCACGGTCATGTCGAGACGGTGAAGATTCTGCTCTCCACAGCGATCGACAAGGACCACGTCAACAACCTCGGCTGGACCGCTCTGCTGGAGGCCGTGATTCTCGGTGATGGGGGCGCCACGCACACCGAGATCGTACGGCTTCTGGTGGCCGCCGGCGCCAACGTCAACGTCGCCGACCGCGATGGTGCGACGCCGCTGGCCCATGCCAAGCGCGCGAAATATGCCGGGATGGTGCGGATTTTATCAGGGGCGGGCGCCAAGTAGTGTGAGCCAGGTAACGCTGCGTCAATTGTGTCCTGGGCAAGATGTGGGAGCCGATTGCGCTGTCCCGGCGCGGCGGTAAGATTGAACCGATTCAAATCGGGAATTTTTGCCGCGGATTCCCCATCCGCGTTTTTTGCCTCCGGCCGAACAAGGAGAAATTGATGATCCGCTGGACCCTGGCGTTTGCCTTGACCGCTGCGCTTTCGAGTCACACCGCTGCCCAATCCGCCGTCGAGCGCGGCAGCTATCTCGTCAACACCATCATGACCTGCGCCAACTGCCATTCGCCGAAGGGACCGCCCGCGGCTGTCGCCGGCAAGGATTTCTCCGGAGGCTTGCGCTTCAACGAGCCGCCGTTCGATGTGACTGCGCCGAACATCACCTCCGACAAGGAGACCGGCCTCGGCAATTGGACCGACGCCGAGATCAAGACGCTGCTGCTCACCGGCAAGGACCATCACGGCATCCAGGTCGCCGAAGTGATGCCGACGGCGTTCTATCCGATCCTGACGCCCGAGGACCTCAACGCAATCGTCGCCTATCTGCGAACGCTCGCGCCGATCAAGAACAAGGTGGCTGACCCGGTCTACAAGATCGCGCTTCCGCACCACGTCTACCCGGGCGCCGAGAAGGCCTATTCGCAGGCTGATCTCAACGACAAGCTGAAGAAGGGCCGTTACCTCGCCACCATCGGTCACTGCATGGAGTGCCATACGCCGTTCAAGCAGGGCGGCGGCGGTGCCGATTTCGCTGACTCGCTCGGCAAAGGTGGCCGCGATTTCCCGGGCCCGTGGGGCATCTCGAAGTCGCGCAACATCACGTCCAGCAAGACCGCGGGCCTCGGTGACTGGACCGACGCCGAGATCAAGACCGCGATCACGCAGGGCAAGCGGAAGGACGGCACGCCGCTCAAGGGCCCGATGGGCTTCCAGTATTACGCCAAGATGACCGACGCCGACCTCGACGCGGTTATTGCCTATCTGCGAACCGTCCCGGCCAAGGATTAAGCGGATTCGGAGGGGCGGGACGGCTGGGATTGACCGGCTGTTCCGCCCTTCATTTGCCGCTTCGAGGGGCCTATATCTCGGGTTCCGCAACGGACACGGCAATCATGACCCTACGCTTGAGCTTTGTTTGTGCGCTGGCCGGCATCAGCCTGCTGGCGGTTGAGCCCGTCTCGGCCCAGCAGCGCGTGGTGCCGCCGTCGCCCGAGGCGCTGCGGATGTCGTATGCGCCGATCGTGCAGCGGGTGACGCCTGCGGTCGTGACCGTATCGGCGGCAAAGACGGTCGAGAACCGCAACCCGCTGATGGACGATCCGTTCTTCCGCCGTTTCTTCGGCGGGGGAGGTCCGTTCGGCGGCCGGCAGGAGCAGCGCTCGCTTGGTTCCGGCGTCATCGTCGATGCCGGCGGCCTCGTCGTCACCAACAACCACGTCATCGACGGCGCCGACCAGGTGAAGATCTCGCTCGCCGACAAGCGCGAGTTTCAGGTCGACGTGGTGTTGAAGGACCCGCGCACCGATCTTGCGGTGTTGCGCGTGAAGGACGGCAAGGAGCGCTTCCCAGTCATGGAGTTCAGCAACTCCGATGAGCTTCAGGTCGGCGACGTGGTGCTCGCCGTCGGCAATCCGTTCGGCGTGGGCCAGACCGTGACGCACGGCATTGTGTCGGGCGTGGCGCGAACGCAGGTCGGCATCTCCGACTATCAGTTCTTCATCCAGACCGACGCTGCGATCAATCCGGGCAATTCAGGCGGCGCGCTGGTCGACATGGCCGGTCGCATGGTCGGCATCAACACGGCGATCTTCTCGCGCTCCGGCGGCTCGCAAGGCATCGGCTTTGCGATTCCAGCCAACATGGTGCGGGTGGTGGTGGCCTCGGCCAAGCTCGGCGGGACCGTGAAGCGGCCATGGCTTGGCGCTAATCTCCAGGCCGTGACGCCCGAGTTGTCGCGCGAGTTCGACCTTAAGCGTCCGGCTGGCGCTGTGATCACCAACGTCACCGCCAGCAGCCCCGCCGCGCGCGCCGGCCTCAAGCCCGGCGACGTCATCGTTGCGGTCGGCGATCAGCCGGTCGATGATCCTAACGCCTTCAACTACCGCTTTGTCACGCATTCGCTCGGCGGCAGCGTGCCGCTCGGCATCGTTCGCGGCGGCCGCGAAATCAAGATCGCCGTTGCGCTCGAGACTGCGCCGGAGACGGCGCGTGATGAGATCGTGATCAAGGCGCGTTCACCGTTCACCGGCGCGAAGGTCGCCAACCTTTCGCCGGCGCTCGCCGATGAACTGCAGCTCGAAAGCTCCAGCGAGGGCGTCGCGGTGCTCGAAGTGGGTGAGGGCACGCTGGCGCAGAACTTCGGCTTCCAGCGCGGCGACGTGGTGCTGTCGGTGAACAACGCCAAGATCGCCAAGACCCGCGATCTGGAGAAGGTCGCCGAGGCCGGCGCCCGCGTCTGGCGTGTCGTCATTCAGCGCGGCGGTCAGCAGATCTCTGCCGTGTTCGGCGGATAGACGATGGCGACGCGCGCCAAACGCGGCGACGGTCCAAGCCTGTTCGCCGCGGCTGGCCTCGACAACGACGCGCCGCGTCCGCTCGCCGACAAGCTCCGCCCGCAAAAGCTTGCCGATGTCGTCGGCCAGGACCAGCTGCTGGGTCCCGACGGCGCGCTGACGCGCATGCTGGAAAGCAACTCGCTCGGTTCGCTGATCTTCTGGGGGCCGCCAGGCACCGGCAAGACCACGGTGGCACGGCTTCTGGCGAATGAGACCAGCCTCACCTTTGTGCAGATCTCGGCGATTTTTTCCGGCGTCGCCGATCTCAAGAAGGTGTTCGATGAGGCGAGAGCGCGGCGGGAAACCGGGCAGGGGACGCTCCTGTTCGTCGACGAGATCCATCGCTTCAACCGCGCCCAGCAGGACAGTTTCCTCCCGGTGATGGAGGACGGCACCATCGTGCTGGTCGGCGCCACCACCGAAAATCCATCGTTCGAATTGATCGCACCGATGCTGTCGCGTGCCCGCGTGCTGGTGTTCAAGTCGCTCGGCCCCGATGCGATTGAGAAGCTTCTGGCGCGCGCCGAAGAGCTTGAAGCCAAGCAACTTCCGCTCGACGCCGAGGCGCGCCTTTCGCTCGCTCGCATGGCCGACGGCGACGGCCGCGCCTCCCTGACACTCGTCGAAGAGGTCTGGCGCGCCGCGCGGCCTGGCGAGATTTTCGACAGCGTCGCGCTGCAGCAGATCGTGCAACGCCGCGCGCCGATCTACGACAAGAAGCAGGATGGCCACTACAACCTGATCTCGGCGCTGCACAAGTCGGTGCGCGGCTCCGATCCTGACGCCGCGCTCTATTATCTCTCGCGCATGCTCGATGCGGGCGAGGACCCGCTCTATCTCGCGCGACGGATCGTGCGCATGGCGATCGAGGACATCGGCCTCGCCGATCCTCAGGCCTTGGTGATCGCCAACGCGGCGAAAGACGCTTACGATTTCCTGGGGTCGCCTGAAGGCGAGCTCGCCATCGCCCAGGCCGTGATTTACGTCGCGACCGCGCCGAAATCCAACGCTGCTTACGTGGCCTTCGGCGCGGCCAAGCGCAGCGCCAGGGACAACGGCTCGTTGCTTCCGCCCAAGCACATCCTCAACGCGCCGACGCGGCTGATGAAAGACGAAGGCTACGGCCGCGGCTATGCCTACGACCATGAACAGGAAGAAGCGTTCTCCGGCCAGGATTACTTCCCGGAGGAAATGGAGCGACAGCAATTCTATGATCCGCCGGAACGCGGCTTCGAGCGTGAGATCAGGAAGCGGCTGGAATACTGGGCGAAACTTCGCAAGGAGCGCGGTGGTCGGCCATAGAAAAATTCATCGGTGAGCAAAACTTTTTTGCGGTATCGTGGTGTTGCATGAAGGCCTACCAAAGCGTTTAGAAACGCTCCGATAGGCTTAAATCTATTGCCAAACGCAAGGGCTGAAAATTGCAATGAAGTGTTTGTGGCTTGTCAGCTGCGCAGTTGGCGCGGCGACCATGGGATCTATGATTACGCCGATGGCATTCGCGTCCGAAGCGTTCGTCGGGCGCTGGGCGACGAAGCCCGAGGTCTGCAGCGCCCGCGGCGGCGAGACGCCGGACTCAACGGCGCTGGTCGCCACCGACAAATCGCTGTGGTGGTACGACGGCTATTGCAGCATCGGCAAAATGTACAAGACCAAGGCGGTCTATGTGCAGGCGCATTGCTGGAACAAGGGCGACGTGCCGGTGACGTTGGATGTGACCGGCGATCGCATGAAGATCACCTGGAACCGCGGCAAGCCGGAAGATCTGAAGCGCTGCCCGTAAGGGGCCGCGCGCTCTGTTTTCACCTCTCCCATGGGGAGAGGTCGCCGAGCGAAGCTCGGCGGGTGAGGGGGTACGGTCTTTCGATAGTGCGAACGCCCTCACCCCAACCCTCTCCCCACGGGAGAGGGAGCGCACCGCCGCTTTATTTCCTTCTTGTGATCAACTCATGACCGCCGCGGCGCCATCCGTCGCGGCGTCGGTCTTCGGCCATCGTGCCTTCGCGTTCTACTGGGTCGGCCGGATCGTCTCGATCCTGTCGTTTCAGATGCTGATGGTGGCAATCGGTTGGCAGTTGTACGCCATCACCAACAGCGCGCTCGATCTAGGCCTCCTCGGTGTCGCCCAGTTCGTGCCGATGCTGCTGCTGACCTTGATCGTTGGCCACGTCGCCGACCGTCACGACTATCGCGTCATCCTTCTGGTCTGCCAGATCGGCGAGGCGATCGCGGCAGGCTTCCTCGCGCTGGGCTCGGCGATGGGCTGGCTCAGCCCGTGGTCGATCTATGCGGTGGTGGTGCTGGTTGGCGCCGCGCGCGCCTTCGAAATCCCGACCATGGTCGCGATCATCCCGGCGCTGGTGCCGCGGCCGCTGGTGCCGGCTGCGACCGCCTGGTTCACCTCGGCCAACCAGGCTGGCCAGATCATCGGCCCGGTGCTCGGCGGCTCGATCTATGCCTTTGGCCCCGCCGCGGTCTACGGCACCGCGATCGCGCTCTGGGCGGTCGGGGTGTGCTTCATCGGCATGATCAAAATGGAGCGTCCGCCGTGCTCGGCCGATCCGTTGACGCTCCGTTCAGCCTTCAGCGGCTTTCGGTACGTGCTGCGCGATCCGGTGATCTTCGGCACCATCGCGCTCGACATGTGCGCGGTGTTCCTCGCGGGTCTCGGCACGCTCTATCCGATCTTCGCCCGCGACATTCTGAAGGCCGGGCCGGAGGGGCTGGGCCTCCTGCGCACCGCGCCCGCGGCCGGCGCGCTCGCAATGTCGATCGTGCTGGCCCGCCGGCCGCTGACCCTTCCCATCGGCCGGGTGCTGTTCACCGTGATTTCGGTGTTCGGGCTGTTCACCATCCTGTTTGGCCTGTCGACCCATCTGGTCCTGTCGCTTGCGGCGCTGGCGGTGCTCGGCGCTGCCGATGCGGTCAGCGTGGTGATCCGTTTCTCGCTGGTTCAGCTTCGGACACCAACCGAGATGCGCGGCCGGGTCAGCGCCGTGAACGGCATGTTCACCGGCACCTCCAACTATCTTGGCGATTTCCGGGCCGGCGCGGTGGCAGCTGCCGTCGGGGCGCCGTTTGCGGCCGTGCTCGGCGGGGCCGGGGTGTTCCTAGTGGTGGCGCTTTGGTTGTTTCTTTTCCCGCAGTTGCGGCGTATCCGTTCGCTGGACGAAGTCCCGAAACCGCCCTAAGCCAAACCATGAACGACGTTGAGGCGAAACCCGCCAAAGCCAGCCCCGGCAAGGGTGTCCAGACCGTCCACGTCTCGGGCGACGAGGACGGCATGCGGCTCGACCGCTTCTTCGAGGCGCGCTTTCCAGGCCTGTCGTTCAGCCATATCCAGCGCATTATTCGCAAAGGCGAGGTGCGGGTGAACGGCAAGCGCGCCGAGCCCAAGGACCGCATCCAGAAGGGCTATGCGATCCGCGTGCCGCCGCTCAAGGTCGAGCCGCCCAAGCCGCGCGACAACGCCTCGGCCGACAGCAAAGACCGCGCCTTCCTCAAATCCATCACGCTGTTCGAGGACGACGACGTGATGGTGCTGAACAAGCCCATGGGCCTGAGCGTGCAGGGCGGCTCCGGCACTTACCGCCATATCGACGGCATGCTCGGCAGCATGACATCGAAGGATGGCCAGCGGCCGCGGCTCGTGCATCGGCTCGACAAGGACACATCGGGCTGCCTGCTCGTCGCCAAGTCGCGCTTTGCGGCCGCAGCGCTTGCCAAGAACTTCCGCTCGCGCTCGGCGCGCAAGATCTACTGGGCGCTGGTGGCGGGCGTGCCGCGGCCGCGCCAGGGCCGGGTCTCCACGTTCCTCGCCAAGGAGGAGCGCGAAGACGAGAGCATGATGCGCATCGCGCGCCACGGCGAGGACAACGCGAGCCACGCGGTCACGTACTACGCCGTGGTCGAGACCGCGGCGCAGAAACTCGCCTGGTTGTCGCTCAAGCCCGTGACCGGCCGCACCCATCAGCTTCGTGCGCACATGGAGCACATCGGCCATCCGATCATTGGCGACGAGAAGTATTTCCGCATCGAGAATTACGAGTTTCCCGGCGGCATGCAGAACAAGCTGCATCTACTGGCCCGGCGTATTGCAATTCCGCATCCGCGCGGAGGAGTGATCGACGTCACCGCGCCATTGCCTCCGCATATGCAGCAGTCCTGGAATCTGCTGGGCTTCGACGCCAAGCGCTACGACCCGATCGTCGACGCGCCTGAGGATTAGCCGCCATCGGCAACAATCCGCGCGATCAACAATGCGCGAATTGATGCGCTGAACCCGCCGCAGTCATTCCGGGGCGCGCCGAAGGCGCGAACCCGGAATCCAGACACATCGAAATCCCTTCGGAACTGGATTCCGGATCGCTGCTTCGCAGCGTCCGGAATGACAGCCGCGTGAGTTCGACCGTCCCGGACTTATCCGGAGCGGTCTTTCTATTAACTTGACATGCAACTATTTGGTTGCATATTGTGTTCATGGATGAGGTCTTCAAAGCGCTGGCCGACGCGAGCAGGAGAGAGCTGCTCGATCGGCTTCGCGCGGAGAACGGCCAGACTCTCGGCGAACTCTGCTCGCGGCTTGCCATGACGCGGCAGGCGGTGAGCAAGCATCTCGCCATCCTCGAAGCGGCCAATCTCGTCGCCACGGTGCGGCGCGGCCGCGAGAAGCTGCACTACCTCAACCCGGTGCCGATCCACGAGATCGCGGACCGCTGGATCGGCAAGTTCGAACGCTCGCGCCTCGACGCGCTGGGCGAGCTGAAGAAGGCATTGGAGGCAGGTGATGAGTAAGCCCGACGCAAGGACGACCGCGTCCAGAACGATCGCCACAACGCGGATCGAGAACGGCAAGCCGAAATTCGTCTATGTGATCTACATCGCCGCGCCCATCGAAAAGGTCTGGCAAGCGCTGACCGATCCGAAGATGACCGAGCAGTACTGGTTCGGCTATCGGGTTGCCTCGGACTGGAAGGTCGGCTCGCATTACGTGGTCGACAAGGACGGCGTGCCGCCCTTCGACAAGGGCATCGTGCTGGAATGCGATCCGCCGCGGCGGCTTTCGTACACCTGGCATCCGCAATACCAGCATGTCCTCCACGAACCGCATTCGCGCGTGACCTTCGAGCTCGTGCCGTTCGAGAACGAGGTGCAGCTCACCGTCATCCACGATGAATTCGAAGCGGGCAGCAAGGTGTTCGAGAGCATCAGCGGCGGCTGGCCGAAGGTGCTGTCGAGCTTGAAGAGCCTGCTGGAGACCGGGAACGGCCTGATCTCCTCTTTCAGCGATGTCGTCACGCAGCGTCAGGCAGCCCTGGGGAGGTCGGCGTGAACGATACCAGCGCGACTATGGCCAAGCCGAAGTTCGTCTATGTCACCTATATCCGCACCACAGCGGAGAAGCTCTGGCGCGCCCTGATCGAGCCAGAGTTCACCAGGCAGTACTGGGGCGAAACCTGGCAGGACTCTGACTGGAAGCCAGGCTCGTCATGGAAACTGATGATCCCGGACGGCCGTGTCGCCGACGCCGGCAAGATCATCGAGGTCGAGCCGCATAAGCGTCTGGTGCTCACGTGGCAAAACGAATTCCTCTCGGAGTTGCGTGCGGACGGCGTCTCGCGATTGACCTACGAGCTAGAGCAGCAAGGCGACATGGTGAAGCTCACGCTGACCCATGAGAGCGACACGCCGGACTCGAAGCTGATCGAGAAGGTATCGCAAGGCTGGCCGGCCATCCTCGCGAGCCTCAAGAGCCTGCTGGAAACCGGCGAGTCATTGGTTGCAACTCGGAAATGGCCGGGGAAGCTGTGACATGCAGAACTTGCAGACCAAAGACTGGAAACCCAAGACCGTCTACGTCACTTACATCGCGGCAACGCCCGAGAAGGTCTGGGCGGCACTGACGTCCGCGGAGTTCACGAAGCAATATTTCGGCGGCTTCGCCATCGAGGTTGAACCAAGGACCGGCGGTGCCTTTGCGTTTCGCTATCCGGATGGCCGCATTCACATCAGTGGCAAGGTGATTGAATGGGCGCCGCCGCGGCGGTTCGCCTGCACCTGGCTGGTGGAGGGCATGAAGGATTTCGGCGAACTGCCCGAGTGCCTCGTCACTTACGAGATCGAGCCGGCCGGCGATGCTGTGAAGCTGACCATGACAGAGGCGCACTCGTGGGATATTCCGCCATCGATCCTGGCCGGCGGCCAATCCGGCTGGCCAGCGATCCTGTCGGGGCTGAAGAGCCTGCTCGAAACCGGCAAGCCGCTTGCGATCAAGATGGCGCCGCCGGAAGGCTTCATGGAGGCGGTGAAAGAGGCGGTGGCGACCAAGCCTTGGCTGCGCTAGCGCGCAGGTGAATCTGATACATTGGCGCTGCCAACCGAGCGCACGCCATGGCCATCCGCCGCCCGCCCGCACTGGATCGTATCGACATCAAGATTCTGGCTACCCTGCAGCGCGACGGCCGTTCGACGGTCCAGAAGCTCGCAGGATTGGTCGGGCTGACGCCGCGGCCCTGCCTCGAACGGGTGCGGCGGCTCGAAGCGGCCGGCATCATCGCCGGATACCGCGCCGTGATCGCGGTCGAACGGCTGTCGAAGCCGGTCACGATCTTCGCCGAGATCGCGCTGGAGAAGCTCGGCCGCCAGGACCGCCTGGAGAAGCGCCTGCGTTCGATCGAAGAGGTGGTCGAGTGCTGGGAGGTGAGCGGCGATCTCGACTATCTGGCGCGGTTCGTGTGCAGCGACGTCGCCCGCTATGAAGAGCTGACCACCGAGCTGATCGACGACGTCGATCTCGGCGTGCGGCGGATCACGAGCCATATCGCGCTCCGCTCGGTGTGCACCTTCTCGGGCTATCCGATGTCACTGCTTTCGCCGTCAGGTCAGCGCGATAAACAGAGCTGAGCCGGCTCTTTTTCAAGCCACAGCATTTGCGGCTGCACAGGCCGTCATTCGCAGCCGAAACGGTCGCGGCGCGCGACGACTTCGGCCGGAACGGCGTGGTCGTCACTATAAAATTCTTATAGTTGACATGATGAGGCGAGCCATGACCAGGACCATGACGCCGATCGAGCTGGAGGAGCACTACGCGGCCCACAACTACGAGCCATTGCCGGTGGTGTTGGCGCGCGGCCAGGGCGCGCATCTGTGGGACGTCAACGGCCGGCGCTACATCGACATGATGAGCGCTTACTCCGCCGCGAGCCACGGCCATAGCCATCCGCGCATTCTCGCAGCCCTCGAAGCCCAGGCGCATCGCCTCGCAATGCCGTCGCGCGCCTATTACAACGACCGCCTCGGTCTGTTGCTGGCCGAGCTCTGCCGCCGCACCGGGCTCGATGCGGCTTTACCGATGAACACCGGCGCCGAAGCGGTCGAGACCGCGATCAAGGCCGCCCGCCGCTGGGGCTACCGCGTCAAGCGTATCCCCCGCGATCGCGCCGAGATCGTCGTGGCGCAGGGTAACTTCCACGGCCGTACCACGACCATTGTCGGCTTCTCGACCGAAGCCGATTATCGCGCGGATTTCGGCCCGTTCGCGCCGGGCTTCCGCGCCGTGCCGTTCGGCGATCTTGCCGCGATGGCCGCCGCGATCACCCCGGACACGGCCGCGGTCATGATCGAGCCGATCCAGGGCGAGGCCGGCATCATCGTGCCGCCGCAGGGCTATCTCGCGGGCGTGCGCCGGCTGTGCGATGAGCGCGGCGTGCTCTTCATCCTCGACGAGGTACAGTCGGGGCTCGGCCGCACCGGTGCCTGGTTTGCGTTCGAGCACGAGCACGTGGTTCCCGACGGCCTGATCCTCGGCAAGGCGCTGGGCGGCGGCATCCTGCCGGTTTCCGCGCTGGTCGGCCGGCGCGAGCTGACGGATGTGTTCACACCTGGCTCCCACGGATCGACCTTTGGCGGCAATCCGCTCGCCGCGGCGGTTGGCCTTGAGGCCCTGCATATCATCGAGGACGAGAAGCTCGTCGAGCGCAGCCGCGTGCTCGGCGCCTTCATGCTGACCCGCCTGCGCGCGATGCGAAGTCCCGCGCTCAAGGCGGTGCGTGGCCGCGGACTCTGGGTCGGCGCCGAAATCGACCCGGCTTACGCCGGCGCCCGCGAGGTCTGCCTGCGGATGCTGACGAAGGGCGTGCTGTCGAAAGACACGCACGGCACGGTGGTGCGGCTCGCGCCGCCGCTCGTCATCGAACGCGCCGATATCGACCGTGCGCTCGACGTATTCGAAGAGACGCTGGACGAGGTCGCGCGGCACCGGGAGCCCGCGGTCGCGTGAGCGAACGGCACGAGAGGGGAAGGAGGGGAGCATGAACAATCAACGCCTGCTTTTTCTGATGTGCAGGCCGACGCATTTCGGCGTGCTCTATGCGATCAATCCCTGGATGAATCCGCTGGATTGGCAGCGGCACGAAACCGTGCTGGCGGAGCAGGCGCAGCGGCAATGGGCGGACCTGCGTGGTGCGCTGCTCGCGCGCGGCGCGACGATCGAGCTCGTTCCCGCCGTCGAGAGGCTGCCCGATCTGGTGTTCGCGGCGAACGCGGCGGTGGTGCTCGACGGCAAGGCACTGCTTGCGCGCTTTCGTCATCCTGAGCGCCAGGCCGAGGAGCCGCACTTCCGTGCGATGTTTCACGCGCTGAAAGCGCGCGGTGTGGTTCACGCCGTCCAGGACATGCCGGACGGCATGGTGCTGGAGGGCGCGGGCGACTGTGTGTTCGATCACACGCGCAATCTGTTCTGGATGGGCTTCGGCCCGCGCTCGCATGCTGCGGCTCGGCGCCTGGTGGGGGATACTTTCGGCGTCGAAGCGGTCGCGCTCGAGCTCGTCGATCCGCGCTTCTATCACATGGACACCGCGCTCTGTCCGCTGCCCGGCGGCGAGGTGCTTTATGTCCCCGGCGCGTTCACGGCGGCAGGCCGGGCGACGATCGCCGAGCGGGTGGGCAAAGACTGGCGGATCGAAATCGGTGAGGGCGACGCCGGCAAGCTTGCCGCCAATGCCGTGTGCCTCGATGGCACACTGGTGATGTCGGCTTGCAGCGAGCGGCTGCGAGCGGAACTCGCCGAGCGCGGCTATCGGGTTGCGATCGTGCCGCTCGGCGCATTCCTGCGCAGCGGCGGCTCGGCCTTCTGCCTGACGCTACGGCTCGACCGGCGGTCGGGCGCTTCCGCGCAACCGGAGCTCCGGTGCCAGTCGTCTGGGACGGCTAGCGCAAGCTCGCGTTGATCTTTTCCAGCGCCGAGGAGCCCGGGCAAAGGTCCTTTGCCTCCAGTGTATTCAGAGCCTTCTCGACCGTGTTCAGGTTGGCGTGCAGGTCGTCCGCCTCCGGGTCAACGTAGAGCAGGCCGGTGACCACCTGGCCCTTGGCGGCATGCTTCTGCAGGAACGCCATCGCCGCCAGACGGTCATGCACGTCGTAATCGGCGTCGATCTTGCGCAGCGCGAGCTTCGTGCCGTCGTGCTGTTCGACGACCTGCACCGTGCCGGGCGCCTGATCGATGCTGATCGGCGCGCGGCCGGTGATGACGTCGAGCCGGTTCACCGCCTCGTTATGCTCGCGCACATAATCGAAGCTCTTGGTCGAGCCGGTGTGGTTGTTGAAGGCGATGCAGGGGCTGATTACATCGATGAAAGCCGCGCCCTGATGGCGGATCGCGCCCTCGATGATCGGCACGAGCTGGTGCTTGTCCCCGGAGAAGCTCCGCGCCACGTAGGTCGCGCCGAGTTGCAGCGCGATGGCGACCATGTCGATGGCGTTGTCGGAGTTGGTGACACCGCGCTTCGACTTCGAGCCGCGGTCGGCGGTGGCCGAGAACTGGCCTTTGGTCAGGCCGTAGACGCCGTTGTTCTCGACGATATACGTCATGTTGACGCCACGGCGGATGGAGTGGGCGAACTGGCCGAAGCCGATCGAGGCGCTGTCTCCATCGCCGGACACGCCCAGATAAATGAGCTCGCGGTTGGCGAGGTTGGCGCCGGTGAGCACCGACGGCATGCGGCCGTGCACGGTGTTGAAGCCGTGCGAGTTGCCGAGGAAATAGTCCGGCGTCTTCGACGAGCAGCCGATGCCGGAGATCTTGGCCACCCGGTGCGGCTCGATCGAAAGATCGAAGCAGGCCTCGATGATCGCGGCCGTGATCGAGTCGTGGCCGCAGCCCGCGCACAGCGTCGATATCTTGCCTTCGTAGTCGCGGTGGGTGTAGCCGAGTTCGTTCTTCGGCAGGTCGCGATGATGGAATTTCGGCTTGGCGATGTAGGTCATGACACCACTTTCCGCAGCGGAGTAACTTTGAGCTGGTCCTGATGGTCGCCGATCGCCTTGGCGATGAAGCGGGCGGTGATCGGCGTGCCGTCGTAGTGCAGGATCGGCACGAGGCGCACCGGATCGATGCCGTTCTCGTTGACGATGAGCTGGCGAAGCTGCGCATCGCGGTTCTGCTCGACCACATAGACGAAGTCGTGGTCGGCGATGAAGCTCGCCACGCTCGAGTGGAACGGGAAGGCGCGGATGCGCAACCGGTCGAGCTGGTGGCCGCGCGCCTCGAGCATTCCGACTGCCTCGTCCATGGCAGGTGAGGTCGAGCCGTAATAGATCACGCCGTATTTCGTGGGCTTCTGCGCATTGGCCTGCAGCGGCCGGGGCACGAGGTCCTTCGCGGTTTCGAACTTCCGCAACAGCCGTTGCATGTTGTCCTGGTAGACCGCGCCTTCCTCGGAGTAGCGCGCATACCGGTCGCGAGACGTGCCGCGGGTGAAGTACGAGCCTTTGGTCGGATGCGTGCCCGGATAGGTACGGAACGGGATGCCGTCGCCGTCGACGTCGAGATAGCGGCCGAAGTCGCGCCCCTCGTCGAGCATCGCGGCCGTCATCACCTTGCCGCGGTCGTATTGCTTGCTTTCGTCCCATTTGAACGGGCGGCAGAGCCGGTGGTTCATGCCGATGTCGAGGTCGAGCATCAGGAAGACCGTCGACTGCAGCCGTTCGGCGAGGTCGAAGCACTGCGCCGCCATCTCGAAGGCCTCGTGCGGGTCTTCGGGGAAGAGCAGCGGATGCTTGGTGTCGCCGTGCGAGGCGTAGGCGCAGGAGATCACGTCGCACTGCTGGGTGCGGGTCGGCATGCCGGTGGAGGGGCCGGCGCGCTGCACGTTCATGATCACGGCAGGAATTTCGGCAAAGTACGTCAGCCCGATGAACTCGGTCATCAGTGAGACGCCGGGGCCCGATGTTGCCGTGAAGGCGCGGGCGCCGTTCCAGCCGGCGCCGACCACGATGCCGATGGAGGCGATCTCGTCTTCGCCCTGGACGATGGCGTACTTCGCCTTCTTGGTCTCCGGATCGTGGCGCAGCCGTTTGCAGTGACTCGTGAAGGCATCGGCGAGCGACGACGACGGCGTGATCGGATACCAGGCGCAGACCGTGGCGCCGCCATAGACTGCGCCGAGCGCAGCGGCATTGTTGCCTTCGACGAAGATGCGGTCGCCGACCTTGTCGGCCTTCTGTACGCGGAGCCCGATCGGGCATTTCAGATTCTGCAGCGCCCAGTCGCGGCCGAGATGCAGCGCATGGACGTTGGAGGAGAGCAGCTTCTCCTTCGTCTTGTACTGTTCGCCGATGAGCTGTTCGATCACCTTCGGATCCATGTCGAGCAGCGCCGACAGCGCCCCGAGATAGATGATGTTCTTGAACAGCTGCCGCTGGCGCGGATCGGTGTAGGTCGAGTTGGTGATGGCGGTGAGCGGCACGCCAATCACCGTGATGTCCTCGCGGAACTTCGAGGCGGGCATCGGCTTGGTCGAGTCGTAGAACAGGTAGCCGCCGGGCTCGATCGAGGCGACATCCTTGTCCCAGGTCTGCGGGTTCATCGCGACCATCATGTCGACGCCGCCGCGGGCGCCGAGATGGCCGTCCTCGGTGACGCGCACCTCGTACCAGGTCGGCAGGCCCTGGATGTTGGACGGGAAGATGTTGCGCGGCGACACCGGCACGCCGTGCCGGATGATCGAACGGGCGAACATCTCGTTGGCGCTTGCCGATCCGGACCCGTTGACGTTGGCGAACCGGACGACGAAGTCGTTTACGCTGCTGATCGGCGCTGTGGCTGACATGGCTTACCCGCGTGGGTCATATCGATGAGATACTTCTGCATGTCCCACGCTCCGGTGGGGCAGCGTTCGGCACAAAGCCCGCAGTGCAGGCAGACGTCCTCGTCTTTCACCATCACCCGGCCGGTCTTCAGGCCGTCGGCGACGTAAAGGTCCTGCGTGGCGTTGTTGGACGGTGCGCGCAGATGCGTGCGCAACTCCGGCTCGTCGGCATTCGGCGTGAAGGTGATGCAGTCCATCGGGCAGATGTCGACGCAGGCATCGCATTCGATGCAGAGCTGCGAGGTGAACACGGTCTGCACGTCGCAGTTCAGGCAGCGCTGCGCCTCGCCGAAGCCGAGTTTCGGATCGAAGCCCAGTTCGACCTCGGCCTTGATGTCCTTCAGCGCGATGACCTTCTCGCGGTGAGGCACCTTGAAGCGCATGTCGTTCGAGATGTCGTTGTCGTAGCTCCACTCGTGGATGCCCATCTTCTGCGACGAGATGGTCACCTCGGGCAGGGGGCGCTCGGTGATGTTCTCGCCGGAGCAGAACTTGTGGATCGACAGCGCGGCGTCGTGGCCGTGCGCAACCGCCCAGATGATGTTCTTCGGGCCGAAGGCCGCGTCGCCGCCGAAGAACACCTTCGGGTTGGTCGAGGCCATCGTCGTCGGATCGACCTTCGGCATGTCCCACTTGTCGAACTCGATGCCGATGTCGCGCTCGATCCAGGGGAAGGCGTTCTCCTGGCCGACAGCGACGAGCACGTCGTCGCACTCGAAATGCTGGTCCGGCTCGCCCGTGGGCACCAGCTTGCGGCGGCCCTTCTCGTCACGGACCGCTTTGACCTTCTCGAAGGTCACGCCGGTCAGCTTGCCGTTGTCGTGGGTGAAGGCCTTGGGCACCAGCATGTTGAGGATCGGAATGTCCTCATGCATGGCGTCTTCTTTTTCCCACGGCGAGGCTTTCATCTCCTCGAAGCCGGAGCGCACCACCACCTTCACGTCGTCGCCGCCGAGGCGGCGCGCGGTGCGGCAGCAGTCCATCGCGGTGTTGCCGCCGCCGAGCACGATGACGCGCTTGCCGATCTTGTCGGTGTGGCCGAACGACACCGACGACAGCCAGTCGATACCGATGTGGATGTTCTTCGCGGCTTCCTTGCGGCCCGGGATATCGAGCTCGCGGCCGCGCGGCGCGCCGGAGCCGACGAAGATCGCGTCATAATTTTCCGCGAGCAGCTTCTTCAAGCTGTCGATGCGCGTGCCGCCTTTGAACTCGATGCCGAGATCGAGGATGTAGCCGGTTTCCTCATCGATCACGCTGTTCGGCAGACGGAACTTTGGAATCTGCGTTCGCATCATGCCGCCGGCCTGCGGGTCCTGATCGAACACTGTGCAGAGGTATCCAAGTGGTGCGAGATCGCGCGCCACGGCGAGCGAAGCCGGTCCGCCGCCGATCAGCGCGACGCGCTTGCCGTTCTTCGGCGAGGGCTTGGGCATCCGCTGCTTGATGTCGTCGCCCTTGTAGTCGGCGGCAACACGCTTCAGCCGGCAGATCGCGACGGGGTTGTCTTCGACGCGGCCGCGGCGGCACGCGGGCTCGCACGGTCTGTCGCAGGTGCGTCCGAGAATTCCCGGAAACACGTTGGACTTCCAATTGATCATGTAGGCGTCGCTGTAGCGGCCTTCTGCGATCAGTCGGATGTATTCGGGGACAGGCGTGTGTGCTGGGCAGGCCCACTGACAATCAACCACTTTGTGGAAGTAGTCAGGGTTCGCAATATTCGTCGACTTCATCACTTCCTCGTTCACGCGGCCCTTGTTGTTTCGCGAATTCCCGGGAGCTCGCGTGACGTAACTTCGAAGGGACCAATTCCAAGGCAGTTGGCGGTTCCTAGTACCGCCTGATTCCATTGCAGTTTGGAATTTTAGTAGACAAAAACAGTGAATTCCACCGCCCAGGTGGACATAACTGGCATGGGCGCAAAGGTGCGCGGCGCTGCCGCACGCTGCAACGCCATAATGTGGCGGTGCAACCAAGGCCAAACGCCTTGAAATAGCGGATTTGCAGACTCCATTTATGGCGACGTTATCGTGTGTCGCGCCGATGAATGGCCTTGCTGCGCCGCACAAAGACGATCACAACATCGGCACCGGAATCCGCTCATACCCCTGCTGAACAGATGCGTGACATTTTCGAAGACATTTTTGAGAACCAGCCGCTCGATCCGATGGAAGCTGCGCGGCGCAGCATGCGCACGAACTTGCGCGTGCGCTTCTACAACGATGCGTCAGCGAGCGAACACAGGAGCGAAGGCGAGGGCGGCTACGCGGTGTTGCTCGACGGCCGCCCGGTGCGTTCGCCGGCACGCAAGCCGCTCGCGGCGCCGGCGCACGACCTCGCGCAGGCGATCGCCGCCGAATGGCAGGCGCAGGAGAAGGTGATCGATCCGGCCGCGATGCCGCTCAGCCGCCTCGCCAATTCGATCATCGATGGTGTGGCCGCGGCGCCGCAGCCGGTCGCCGACGAGATCGAAAAGTATCTCGGCACCGACATGCTGTTCTATCGCGCGTCCGATCCCGACGGGCTTGTTGCCCTTCAGCAAACGCATTGGGATCCGGTGCTCGATTGGGCTCGCGAGAGCTTCGGCGCGCGCTTCGTGCTGGCCGAGGGGGTGATGCATGTCGAGCAGCCGCCGGAGTCAGTTGCGAAGGCGCGAGCGATCATTTCATCAAGCGAAGGCATCGCGGGCGCGTGGCGGCTTGGTGCGCTTCACGTCGTGACGGCGCTGACCGGCTCGGCGCTGCTCGCACTCGCACTTGCGGCGGGGAGGCTTTCGCCTGATGAGGTCTGGACCGCGGCCCATGTCGACGAGGACTGGAATATGCAATTCTGGGGTCGCGACGAACTGGCGCTCGATCGGCGCGCCTATCGGAGAAGGGAATTCGACGCTGCAGCCGCGGTGTTGGCGGCGCTCCGGAGTTAACCCGAGCCGCCCGTATTCAGCATCGGCTAACCGGTTTCTGCTAGGCGTTTCTCGGACGGGAGCTCTGGCCGATGAAAGCGCGGATTGCGGTCGCATTTGCCGCCACGGTCGGCTGCATTGCGGTCATTTCCTGGGCGACTTACGCCGTGACCGTTCTGGAATGGGTCATGCCGGCGTCCAGCCTCCAGCTCGGCTACGCCGCGGCTCTCGATTACACCATCAAGACCGCCGAGGAGAACGGGCTCGACGCTCTGGCCAAGGATGTGCCGGGACTGGAGCAGGGCGCGGATGCGTCCACCGTTGCCGACGCCGCACAGCCGGCAACGACACGCAAGATCGCCAGCATCTATGGTTTGTTTACCGTCAGTGACGGCAGGGCGCTCCAACGGTTTCCCTATTCGATCGTCCCCGACATGTTCGAGCGCGATCAGCGCGAGCCGGTGACACGCGCTCGGCTCAAGCGCTTCTGGGACCGGGCACCGGCCTATTTCGACTATGCCGACAGCGACTGGAAGCTCGAATTCTGCAAGAGCTATCCGACGCCCTCGACCGGCATCTCGGCGATCGACGTGCGGTTGCGGCTCTCCAGCAGCGACGTTTGCGTCGTGCGCTGGCTGAAGGAACCGCAGGCCACCATGCTGGTCGGCGGCGTGGTGACCGAAGGCGGCCGGTGGCTGCGCCACTTCATCACCCCGATCTGCCGGCTGATGTCGACCGGCTGGCTCGACGAGTTCACCAGCGAGGGCGGCGCCAAGGTCGATTATGTCGCCTGCGCGCTGATCTACGACCCAAATCGACCGAGCGGCGGCCCCCGCGATCTGATGGATCGGCGGGTTTATCAGGTCAAAGATCAGGGCCTGGCGGTCATCCGCTGATTGAACCGGGGCCAATTGAACCCGGGCTGAGCCCCAATCGACCAAATGGCAAGGTGTATCGGCGGCCGGGTTCCGGCTGGCCGGCTTTTTGGTCCGTTCCATTTCTCGTCCGCGATGATTCACTCAAGAAAAGCGATTGATCTCCATGAATGACGTTCTCATTGCGGTCTTTTCGCCCCCTGTCGCGCCGCCGGAGCCGACCCCGGCCACGAGCCGCATCGTGTTCGAAAACGGCCGGCCGGCCTACCGCCGGCTCGTCATGCGTGGCGCGCTGCTCGAATTGGTCACGGTCGGCTTCTATCGCTTCTGGCTCGCCACGGATATGCGGCGGCATCTGTGGTCGCACACCTCGGTCGACGGCGATGCGCCGGAATACACCGGCACAGCAAAGGAATTGCTGATCGGCTTCCTGTTCGCGCTCGCAATCCTCGTGCCGCTCTATCTCACCTACTTCCTGCTCGGCATCGAGGCCGAGCGCCTGCAGGCCTTCGCCAGCACGCCGCTTGCGCTGTTCTACTACTTGTTCATCCAGTTCGCGGTCTATCGGGCGCGCCGCTACCGGCTGACCCGCACAGTGTGGCGCGGCGTGCGCTTCTCGATGGGCGGCTCGGGCCTGGGCTACGCGTGGCGCGTTGGCCTTTGGACGCTGCTCACGGCGGTCACTCTCGGATTTGCGCTGCCGTGGCGACAGGCCGTACTCGAGCGCTACAAGATGCGCCACACCGCCTATGGCAACCTGGCCGGCGGCTTCGTCGCGACTGGCGGCGGTCTCCTGCGACGCGCCTGGGGCTTGTGGGTTCTCGGTTGGGTCGCGGTCGGGGTGTTGGCTTCGGCTGGAACGGTGGCGATGTCGTTATCGTTGTCAGCCAATTCGGCAGACATGGTGACGTTCTCGCTGATCATTTCCTGCGTGATCGCCGCGCCGTTCTTCTACGGCATCTACAAGGCCATCGAATGGCGCTGGTGGGCCTCTGGCATCCGCTTCGGCGAGGTGAGCTTTGAATCGGAGCTGCGCAGCAGCCAGCTGATCGGTCTCTACTGGAAGGTGATCGGTTGGAGTATGCTGATCTTGGTCGCGGTGTCGGCCGTTGTTGGCGCCGTGTTTGTCATGGCGTTTGCCGGGCTGAGTGACTCGTCTTCGAGCGTCGAGTTTGTGCAGAGGTTCGTGCAGGAGCCGGCGTACATGGCCGCATTTGCGGTTGCCTACGTCGCCGCCGTTCTGGCGTTCTGGACAGTGACCCGCATCTATCTGATCCATGACGTGTGGCAGCGCGTGACGCAGTCGGTGACCGTGCACAATCTCGGTGCCGCGGCGGACGTCGCCGAGCAGGGCCAGGTGGTCAGCGCGGTCGGGGAGGGGCTGGCTGACAGCCTCGATGTGGGCGGCTTCTGATGGACGTTCTTTCGGTTCAAGAAAACCAGGCGGCCGGCGCGGCGACCGCGCCGGCCGCGATCTATTTCGACGGCAAGACCAATCGCAAGCGCCCCGTCACATTGCGCATGGCCGGGGGCATCGAGATCGTCGAGCAGGACCGCATCCTCGACATCTGGCCGTTCGGCGAGGTGCGCCGCGCCGACGGTCCGCCGAATGTGATGCGGCTCGCTTGCATCACGGCGCTGCCGTTGGCGCGCTTGGAAATCAGCGACGAAGCCACCAGGGCCGCGATCCTCACGCACTGCGTGGCCATCGACGCCACGGCGCCGGGCCGCAGCAACACGCTCCGGATCGTCTTCTGGTCGCTCGCGGCCTTTTGCTCGATCGTGGGCCTTGCGATGTACGGCATTCCCTTGGCGGCCGAGCGGTTGGCGCCGCTCGTTCCGTATTCGCTCGAGAAGCGCATCGGTGACGCGGCCGACGGCCAGATTCGCGCCGCTCTGGGCGGCCAGATCTGCACCAATGCCGAAGGGCAGGCGGCATTCGCCGCCATGGTGGAGAAGATCAAGGCGGCCGGCGAACTCGACATGCCGCTCGACGCCCACGTGCTCTCGTCTGACACCGCCAATGCCATGGCGCTGCCCGGCGGCCGGGTCTACCTGCTCGATGGGCTCCTGCAAAAAGCGAACAGCCCCGACGAGATCGCGGCGGTCATCGCCCACGAGCTCGGACACGTGAAGCATCGTGACAACGTGCGCCGCCTGATCCAAACCGGCGGGACGTCGTTCCTGTTCGGGCTGTTATTCGGCGACGTCACCGGCGCCGGCGTGGTGATCATGGTCAGCCGCGAATTGATCGACGCATCGCACTCGCGCGAGGCGGAGCGCGGCGCCGACGACTTTGCCATCGACGTGATGCACAAGCTCGGCCGCTCGCCGCAGCCGATGGGCGAGTTTCTGCTTCGCATCACCGGCGAGCAGCGCAACAGCGCGATCGCGATGTTCGCCAGCCATCCGCTTTCGGAGGATCGCCTCGAGACGATGAAGAAGGCGAACCGCCCCAACACCGGTCCCGCCATTCTGTCGGACGCGCAGTGGCGCGCTCTCAAGAACATCTGCAAGGGCTAGGGTCTGATTCAACTTCGTTGAATCAGACCCGTCGCTCTTTGTCCTGTTTTGGCATGATCCTTTCCGAAAACCGCTTCACACTTTTCGGGATCATGCCCTGGACGAACGCGTCTGTTCGCAGGCTCGCTATTTTTTCGTCTTGCCTTGCTCAGCCAAGGTCCGGGCTTGGTTCGCCGGAGTGAAATCCGGCTTCAGCTTCAAGGCGCGCTCGTAGTCGGCGATCGCTTCGTCGAGCCGGCCCTGCTCATAGGAGACATTGCCGCGATTGACGATCGCCTCGACGTTGTTCGGATCGATCGCAAGCGCGCGTTCGATGCTCGCCCGCGCCTCCTCGAGCCGGCCCATGGCCTTGAGCGTCAGGCCACGGTTGGAGTGCGCGCCGGCCATGTCGGGAAACAGCGCGATCGCCCGGTCGTAGTCGACGAGTGCATCGGTGAAGAGGCCGAGCTTCACCTTGACCTCGGCGCGGTTGTAGAAGGCCGGTGCAAGTTGCGGCATCAGCGTCAGCGCGCGGTCGAAGCCCGCGAGCGCCTCGTGGAGCCGGCCCAGGTCCGAGAGGACGCCGGCGCGGTTGCAGAGGTCGGCGGGGTTGTCGGGCCGCAGTGCCAGGGCGCGGTCGAAATCGGCCAACGCTTCCGGCAGCCGCTTCATCTCGGCCAGAAGGGTTCCGCGGTTGCCATAGGCATCGGCGAAGCCTGCATCGGTTTCGATGGCACGGCTGAAGGCCTTGAGCGCGTCGTCGTCCCTGTTCTGGCGCAGATGTGCTTGGCCGAGGAGGTTGAAGAGCCGGGCCTGCGGCGCGCCGAGGGCGAGGGCCCGATTGACCACCTTGATGCCCTCGTCGATCTGGCCTTCCTGGAGCGCCAGCACCGCCACGTAATAGAGCGCGTCCACGTTGTTCGGGTTGGTCTGCAGGATCGCCACATAGCGCTGCATGGCGAGGTCGTGCTTGCCTTGCCGGTGCAGGGCCAGGGCCTCCTGGAGAGGGTCTTGGGCGTCGGCGGTTGTCATCGGCGGTGCTTCTGCACGAAGCCGCCGAATGGGGCAACCCGCCGACCCCCACCTCATTCCTCCCCCTTTCAGGGCAAGGACGGTCGCGCTGCACAGTCCGCTCAAGGCTTCTGATACCGACGTCAGCCGCTCCCTCCCCCTGAAAGGGGGAGGGCCGGGGTGGGGGTCAGCTTCAACCCAGCCCCCTCCGTGGTATGCCTCTTGCCTGAGTTCGGAAGAAAAGGGACTGCGGGGTCGGAATGAAGGATATCCTCGACAGGTTGGAGCAGCGCCGCGGCCAGGCCCGGCTGGGGGGCGGCGAGGCGCGCATCGACGCCCAGCACAAGCGCGGCAAGCTCACCGCCCGCGAGCGCATCGAGCTCCTGATGGACAAGGGCTCGTTCGAGGAGTTCGACATGTTCGTCGAGCACCGCTCCATCGACTTCGGCATGGAGAAGCAGAAGATCCCCGGCGACGGCGTGGTCACCGGCTGGGGCACGGTGAACGGGCGCACCGTGTTCGTGTTCGCCAAGGACTTCACGGTGTTCGGCGGAAGCCTGTCGGAGACCCATGCGCAGAAGATCATCAAGGTGCAGGACGCCGCGATGCGGGCCCGCGCCCCGATCATCGGCCTGTTCGACGCCGGTGGCGCGCGCATCCAGGAGGGCGTGGCCTCGCTCGGCGGTTACGGCGAGGTGTTCAAAAGGAACGTCATCGCCTCGGGCGTCATCCCGCAGATCAGCGTGATCATGGGGCCGTGCGCCGGCGGCGATGTCTATTCGCCGGCCATGACCGACTTCATCTTCATGGTGCGCGACACGAGCTACATGTTCGTCACCGGCCCCGACGTGGTGAAGACCGTGACCAACGAGGTGGTCACCGCCGAGCAGCTCGGCGGCGCGAGCGTGCATACCACGAAATCGTCGATCGCCGACGGTGCCTACGACAACGATGTCGAGTGCCTTCTCCAGATGCGGCGGCTGATCGACTTCCTGCCGTCGAGCTTCGAAGCGGGCGTGCCGGAATGGCCGAGCCACGACGACGCCTCACGTGAGGATCGTTCGCTCGATACGCTCATTCCCGACAACCCGAACAAGCCTTACGACATCAAGGAACTCATCACCAAGGTGGTGGACGAGGGCGATTTCTTCGAGCTCTCGCAAAATTTCGCAGGCAACATCGTCACGGGCTTCGGCCGCATCGCCGGCCGCACCGTGGGCTTCGTCGCGAACCAGCCGATGGTGCTGGCCGGCGTGCTCGACAGCGACGCCTCGCGCAAGGCCGCGCGTTTCGTGCGCTTCTGCGACGCGTTCAACATCCCGATCGTGACGTTCGTCGACGTGCCGGGATTTCTCCCCGGCACCGATCAGGAATACGGCGGCTTGATCAAGCATGGCGCCAAGCTCCTGTTCGCCTATTCGCAAGCCACGGTGCCGCTCGTTACCATCATCACGCGCAAGGCGTTCGGCGGCGCCTATGACGTGATGGCGTCAAAGCACGTCGGTGGCGATCTGAACTACGCGTGGCCGACGGCGCAGATCGCGGTGATGGGGGCGAAGGGCGCGGTGGAGATCATCTTCCGCGCCGACATCGGCGACCCCGACAAGATCGCGGCGCGCACCAAGGAATACGAGGAGCGGTTCCTGTCGCCGTTCATCGCCGCCGAGCGTGGCTATATCGACGACGTGATCATGCCGCACTCGACGCGGCGGCGGATCGCGAGGGCGCTGGCGATGCTGAAGGGCAAGCAGGTCGAGATGCCGAAACGGAAGCACGACAATTTGCCGGTGTGAAGGAGGGCGGGCGTTCGGTGCCGCTGGAGCCAGGCGTTACATCGCGTGCGCGTGCGCCGGCGGCACCCTTGCCGCCTCCTTGATCGTCCTCTCGGCCTTGTTCAGCGCTTCGATCGCAAATCCAGCGGCGGCCTTGTAGCCAGCCATGAATTCCGCGCGCTCTTTCGCCGGGATGACGTCATCGATGTTGTCGAACGTGCCGCCGCAGCGCTCGTCTACCATGTTGAGGAGCCCAAACGGTCCCGCGCCACGGTTGCGTAAGACCACCTGAGAAATCGGGCCACACTGCTTCTTGTCGAAGGCCTCCAGCGCCGCAGACGTCACGCCGTGCTCAACCATGCACGCGCCGAGCACGCGCGCATCGACGATGGCTTGGCTGCCTCCATTCGAGCCAGTGGGATACATCGGGTGCGCGGCATCCCCCATCAGCAACACCGGGCCGTCCTGCCATGTCGGGATCGGGTCGCGGTCGATCATCGGGTTTTCGAAGACGCTGTCCGCGCCGCGGAGCATTTTGGGCACGTCGAGCCAGTCCCAGACCCAGCCGTCAAAGTGGTGCGCGAAGTCGGATGTCTGCACTTGGCGGAACCAGCCGCTCTGCTTCCAGCCATCACTGTTGTCCATCGTGACCTCAGCGATCCAATTGATCATCGAGAGACCGGTGGCTGGATCGGGGTGCGATATCGGATAAAAAACCACCCGCTGGCGGTGCGTGCCGAGCCCGACGAAAGACGAACCCGTGCGGATGGGTTTGCCCCAAGTCGTGCCGCGCCACATCACCGCACCGCCCCAGTGAATCGGCGGCTGGTTCGGGTGCATCTGCGCGCGCACCGCGGAGTGAATACCGTCGGCTCCGATCAGCAGCGCGCCAGTCACGTCGGATGTGCGGCCGTCGATCTGTTCGATGAATGCTGTGACGCTGCCATCGGAGTTCTTCCGATAGCCGGTGACACGGCTGCCAAGGCGGAGCACCTCGGCGCCGGCGCGCTCCTTGAGCCTGTCGTGCAGGAGCATGTGGAAATGGCCGCGATGCACGGCGTATTGCGGCCAGCTATAGCCGGCCAGCAGCCCGCGCGGCTCTGAATAGACATTGTTGCCATTGAGCCCGACCAGCGCCCACTCCTTGGCCGGCAGGCCGACGCGGTCCAGATCGGCCGCCGTAAAGCCGAGGTCGTAAAGCTCGCGCACGGCGTTTGGCTGCATGTTGATGCCGACGCCGAGTGGGCGCATCTCGCGCACCGCCTCGAACACGACGCACGGCACGCCGATCTGATGCAGCGTCAAGGCAGCAGCCAGCCCGCCAATGCCGCCGCCTGCGATAATGACAGGTTTGTTCCCCAAGTCCCCGGCCCAGTCTGCAGATATAAAAAGTCCATTATCCCTGCGGGGTTGGGGAGGAGCAAGCTGTCTGCGGCCGTCAGCCGGTTCGCCTGTTCGCAGGCGGCGGCGCCTTTCAGCGGCGCCTATGACGTGATGGCGTCAAAGCACATCTTCCGCGCCGACATCGGCGACCCGGACAAGATCGCGGCACGCACCAAGGAATACGAGGAGCGGTTTTTGTCGCCGTTCATCGCCGCCGAGCGTGGCTATATCGACAACGAGGCGGCGCTCCTCGCCATCGACCTGGTCGCGAAATCCCAGAAGCTGGACGGACCGTAGCGCCGCGCGCCTTGCGGCGTTCGAGAGCTGTGAGGCGGTATCCGGCAACGCCGCCGCCGGAGGGGCGGCGGGTTAGGATGCGGCGGGCGTTCTTCCTGGGCTGACGGAGGGGCATGTCGTGGGGGCGTTGCGTTTCGGCGTCCGTCTGGCTGTGGTGCTGGCGCTCGGCTTTGCGCTGACCGGCTGCTCCAGCCTTTTCCTGTTTCAGGACCCCAACGAGGTGATCGTCCGGGTTGGGGACCAGCCCGACCGCTATGCGGCGCGCGACGTCGCGAAGGTCTATTACGGTTACGCCCAGCTTGCGGCGCTGGCCTATGACGATGTGGCGGATGGCACCCAGTACGGCCGCTGGAAATTCGTTCGCGTGCCGAAGTTCGAATGTCCGGCCGACCGGATCTGTGCAGGCGAGCTCGGTGTCCAGCTCTGGGTGTATATGAGCGGCCGGACCTGCCGCGAAGCCGTCATCTCGTATCGCGGCACCGTGTTTTCGTCGTTCGACGATTGGATCGCCAATTTTCACTGGTTCAATCGTCTGACGCCGATCTACGACTATTACGATCAGGCCGGCGGGCACATCGACCGGATCGTCAGCATCGCGGAGCGTTTGGGCTGCACCGGCCGGATCGTCGCGGTCGGCCATTCGCTCGGCGGCGGGCTCGCGCAACACGTGGCCTATGGCCACAAGCGCATTCGCATCGTCTACGCGTTCGATCCGTCCTTCGTGATCGGCATTGGCGATTTCGCTGCGGCCGGCGAGCAGACCTACCGAAAAGGCCGGCTGTTCGATTACGTCTACGAGCACGGCGAGATTCTGGCTTTGCTTCGCTACATCGGCCGGCAATTCCATCCGTACGAGGCGTGCAACCCGCGCATCCGGACCGTCCGCTTCAACACTTTGACCGGCTCGTTCATCAGCCAGCACCGCATTCAAAGCCTGGCCGACAAATTGACGGTGTTGGCGACGTCGCCGCCACCGCCGCCTCCCACAGTGCCGGATGGCCTCAGCAGGCCATATGTCCCCGACGCGCCTTGCCCGCATCCAACCTGATCCACGCGCCCGATGCCCCCTTGCGGTGGCCGCCGGATCGGGCCAGAGATGCCCCCGAAATCGCCACCGGAGGTCAATCGATGCCACCGTTTTCACGCGCTGCCGCACTGGCTGCAATTCTCACCCTCGGACTGCCTGTTCTTGGAGTTGCCACTATGGATGAATCCGTTGCCCAATCCGCCGCGAAGCCCGTCACCACGGCGTCGGGGCTGCAATACATCGACACCAAGCCGGGCACTGGCGCGCAGCCCAAGTCGAACCAGACCGTCGTCGTGCACTACACTGGCTGGCTCTATGCCAATGGCGCCAAGGGCAAGAAATTCGACTCCTCGGTCGACCGCGGCGAGCCGTTCGAATTCCCGGTCGGCGCGGGCCGCGTGATCCGTGGCTGGGACGAGGGCGTGGGCTCGATGAAGGTCGGCGGCAAGCGCACGCTGATCATTCCGCCGACGCTCGGCTATGGCGCGAGCGGGGCAGGCGGCGTCATTCCGCCGAACGCGACGCTGATGTTCGACGTCGAGCTGCTCGGCGTGAAGTAACCGCGTCACGGCAGGCGATCCCATGCCGAAATACACTGCAGTCGTCACGCTGCTGGCGGTGGTTTTCTACCTCTTCATCGGCACCCGCGTTTCGGTGGCTCACGCCAAGTTCGGCGTGAAGCTGCCGGCGACCGCCGGCCATCCCGACTTCGAGCGCATCCACCGCGTGCACATGAACACGCTGGAATGGATGCCGGTGTTCCTGCCGCTGCTGTGGCTGTCGGCGGTCTATTTCAACGATGCCGCGTCGGCCGCAATCGGGCTCGCCTGGATCGTGGGCCGCGTGCTGTACTACGTCGGCTACCGCGAAGCGGTGGACAAGCGACGGCCGGGGTTTTTCATCCAGGCGATGGCTTGTCTGATGCTGCTGATCGGCGCGGTCGCGGGCATCGTCATGCACTGGTGAGCGGGACCGGACAAAAATGAGCCGGCGCAGGCCAAGCCCGCGCCGGCTTTCTTTTTTGTGTGACTGGTCTGTGGCGCGGCGGCGCTTACGCGCGCTCCGCCGTCCAGCGTCCCGAGCAGCGCTCGTCGCCGGAGCGGCCGCTCCAACTGCCGCCGCCGCGGGACGCGCTAAGCCGGCCCGAGCCATTCGCCGATTTGCCCATCGCCGAGACGAACACGCGCACGCTGCCCTTGCCGGTGACGCGGCCGTTGGCCTTGACCAGGCCCGGGAAGCTGACATGGCCGTTCGTGATGTCGACTGGGAAATTGTAGGTGTCGCACGAGCCACGGGTCGTGGTGATCGAAAGGCTCCAACGGCCGTCATAGGGCGTGCCTGCGTTCGCGAAGCTCGCGGTGGCTGCCACGGCAGCGAGGGCCAGAAGGCTGGATCGGACAAAAGAACTGGTCATGCTAATTCCCCTGATGGTTCGGCGCCGCGATATGGCGCCGCATATCTGTTGGTCGCGACCGGCGCCGACAAGGTTCATTCCCTGATCGGGGGAGGCTAGGAATCAAAGCCTCACGCAACGACGTTACGACTCTGTTGATTGCGCGCGTATGACCGCCGTCACACTGCGTCCGGGCGCCGCATATCGGGGTGCTGGGCAGCTCAAGCCGAGACAGAGTGTCGTTTGACACGCCCCGATTGCTGCCGCCCCAGCGCAGCGCCACAATGCCGCATCGGAAGACAATTTCGGGAGGCTCGCATGACCTGCAAATTTCTCGCCCGCGTCTTTCTCGCGTCTTCGGCGCTGCTGATCGCGTCGCATGCGGCGCATTCTCAGTCACAAGCCCAGCCGACAGCTGCATCATCATGGCCTGCCGGCGATGAGATCGGCATGGCCAACACGCTCGGGCCCGAGACTTGGAAGCGCTGCGCGCCGTATCTGGCGAAGGCCAAGGCGAAAGTCTACGAACTGTCCTTCATCCGCTCCAACACCATGCCGCAGTCGCCGTTTGCGATCCCGCATAAGGAGAACGCCAAGCCGACTGTCGGCATCCCCGGCACCTATCACGCCTTCAACACCGACGAGACGGTGAGCGACGATCCCGGCCAGCAGGGCACGCAGATGGACGCGATCGGCCATTTCGCGGTGCTGCCGGACAAGTGGGACGGCAAGAGCGCGTTTCCGTCGGACCGCGCGAAATACTATGGCGGTTTCACCCAGACCGACGTGAAGCCGACGCCGGATTCGCCGCTGAAGAAGCTCGGCATCGACAAGGCACCGCCGATCGTCACCACCGCGGTGCTGCTTGATGCCAGGGCTTATCTCGGGAAGGGCAAACCGATGGAGCCCGGCGCCGTGATCGGTGCCAAGGACATCGAGGCGATGCTGAAGGCGCAGGGCCTGGGCAAACGCGGGCTGCAGCCCGGCGACGTGCTCTACATCTACACCGGCTGGGGTGATTACTGGAAAGATCCCGACACCGAGAAGTTCTACTACACCAAGGGGCCGGGACTTGGTTACGACGCCGCCAAGATGATCGCCGAGAAGAAGGTCGTGCTGGTCGCCCTGGACAACGCGTTCACCGATCCGGTGCCGGACGGCATGCTGCAGAACAAGGCCGCGCCCGCGGCCGGCACGCCCGACGGGTTGCCGTTCGTGATCCATCACCAGAACCTTGCGATCGCCGGCATTCACCAGATCCAGAACGCCAATCTCGGCGAACTCGCCAAGGACAAGGTCTGGCTGTCCTGCACCATGATCCTGCCGCTGCGCACCCAGGGCGGCTCGGGCTCGCCGGTGAGGCCGGTGTCAATCGGCGCGCCTGGCAAGTGAGGATTGGCAAGTGAAGGCCGGAACCCCATGACCACGCTGTTCGCGTTTCTGCATCATCTTGCCGCGTTCACACTGGTTGCAGCGATCGCGGTCGAGTTCGTGCTGATCCGTCAGGAGCTCACGCTCTCATCGGCGCGGCGGCTGATCGCCACCGACGCGGTGCTTGGCGTTGCCGCGACCGTGCTCCTGGCGGTGGGCTTTCCGCGCGTGTTCTATTTCGAGAAGGGCGCGACCTATTATTTTCACAGCCACGCCTTCCTGACCAAGTTTGCTCTGTTCATTCTTCTGGCGCTGCTGTCGGCCATTCCGACGGTGGAGTTCTTGTCATGGCGGGCGGCGCTGCGGACCGGTCAGGTGCCGCGGCCCGACGCAAGAAAGCTCCGCATGATCACGGGCGTGATCCATGCGGAGCTCACGGGCATCGTCATCATTCTGCTGTGCGCCGCGATCATGGCGCGCGGCGGGTGGGTGTAGGGAAGGAGTCTAACGGAACCAGAAGTCGTTGTTCGAACGCGATGCGCGGCGGCTCATGCGCGGTTGCTCGTATCCGCCTGAAGCCCAGGAGTCGCGCCACGACGGTTCGCTGTCGCGATAGCCCGATGAAAACGGATCGCGGTTGCTGGCGAACTCGCGCCGGTTGTTGCCGCCGAACCAGTCGTCATCGTCCTGGCGCTGCCGCTGTTTGCGCACGACCTTGCGCTGGGGTTTGGCGGCCTTCGTTGTCTCCGGCTGTTGGTGCGCGACGACCGCATGCGGTGGCTCGGCAGGCGGCGCGGAGCCCGTGGTTTCGGCGACTGGCGTGAGCGAGGCAAGGGCGGGCACGGCCTCGGCAGGCCGGCGGGTTCCGGGCTCACCCCGGTACTCTGCCGGAAGCCCGTCGAAGTTGCTGGCGAAGCTCAGCTTCGCCGGTTTCGCCAGGTAGGAGTCGGCTGCAAACAGCAGCGTTGTCAGAACGGCTCCCACCACGACAAAATAGCCGAGGATCGGCATACCGGGTTTATCAGGCGAATAACGCGGGGCGTAATACATAGCGCAGACTGAACGTTCAGTGCTGGCCGATGTTCCGGAAACGATTAGGGAATTTCTGCGGCGATCTCTGGCACTATCGCCGCCGTGCAGGCGCCGGGACACAGGAAAAACACCAATTCGCCAAGCTCATCGAGCGTCCGGACGCTTCATCGATACCTTGGGCAAAGAAGATCGACACCTTGGGCAAAGAAGCGTGTACCAATTCCGGCGAGCGCGCGGCGGCATTTTGAAATGACGTCGGCAACGCGCGATGAGCGGTGGCTTCAGCGCGACGGCCGCAGCTACTGCGCCTGTTGCCGCGGCTGGTTCTTCGAGCCGGTATCGTTGGAACTGTCGGACCGGGCCGGCTGACCGCCCGCCTTTCCGGCTTTCGCCTGATCGCCGCTCTGGCTCTGTCCCGAACCGGTGGTACTGGGTTGCGCGGGGGCGCCGGCCGGCTCTGTCTGCGTTGCCGCGCTTGGTGTGTTCGCTGCCTGTTGTTGTGTCGCCTCGGGGCGCGATAGGCCGTAGAGAACCAGCACCATGATCGCGGCGGCGCCGACATAGACCATCGCAGTCCCGAGCCAATTGCGTTGCGGCTGAAGCATCGGGTCGGGCTGGATCACCTCCGGCACCGGATATTGCGGCGGCTGTTGTTTCCGCTCATCCATGGCTTGTCTCCCTGGCACTCAGGGAGACAAGCCCGACGCGAGAACCAAGGTTCCAACGCTTCAGTTCGGGCTCAAGACGGCCCGGCGTTCACGCGTCGGTCTTGAGAAGCTCCTGATGAGCCAACTCCTCGGCGCTGCGGCCTGCAGCGTAGCCTTCCTCGGTCAGGATGTAGCGATAGCGGTCACGGTGATGCACGGCGACCCACTTGCGCGCCGTAGCGTTGTCGAGGCCGCGCTGGAAATCGCCGTCGCGCACGTCGAAGAAATGCGTGCGGCGCAACGTCCCACCGGCCGGCACCCGATAGCGCACAAAGATGCCGAGGATCTGTCGGCCAGCTTCGTCATCGGTCAACGTGATCGCCATGGCAGCACCCGGACAATGTGAGGAGCGGGGCCGTTACTGCTAGCCCTTTCGCGCGCCGTCGCAACCGTGCACTTCGTTTGTGACAAACTTATCCCCACAGTTCGATTACACTGTCGGTGATGACGTCGCGCGCGAGAAATCTTTTTCGAACGAGCGACGAAATCCGTTTTTGTACTGATGCGGAGAGGACGATGATCGTATCAAGGTTTGTCGCAGGGCTTGTTTTCCCAGGTCTTGTTGTTTCAGGTCTTGCGCTGACGCTTGCATTCGCAACGACGCCAGTACGTGCGCAGGATGCGCTCGTCACCTACAAGTCCTTGAGTCCGGATGTGGCGCTCGATCTCGCACGCGCGGCGCTCACCGAATGCGGCAAGCGCGGTTATCAAGCCGCGGTCGCGGTTGTCGATCGCTTCGGCGTCACACAAGTGATGCTGCGCGACCGCTTTGCCGGTGCGCACACGCCATCGACTGCTACCGGCAAAGCCTGGACCGCGGCAAGCTTTCGCAGCAGCACTGCGGAACTGGTCGCGATGACGCAGCCCGGCACGCCGCAAGCCGGGATCCGGAACCTGCCGGGCGTGGTGATCGTTGCAGGCGGTGTCATGATCGAAGCGAGCGGCGCCACGGTCGGCGCGGTTGGCGTTTCAGGCGCACCGGGCGGCGATGCCGATGAGGCCTGTGCCAAAGCCGGCATCGAGGCCGTGCGCGACAAGCTCGACTTCTGATCGGATTTCGGCAGCCATCTCCCAAACGATTATTCCAGCCGGCAGCGATCCCCTCTAGAGCGGTTCACTTCTTTTCTGAATCGCTGGGGATTCCGCTGGGCTTCGAATTGTGATTCAAGCTGCTGGCTGGGTTGGAGGCCAGCAGCTCATGACCCGACCTCTGTCCAATGATCTGCGTGAGCGTGTCGTTGCGGCGGTGCGGAACGGTGAGAGCTGCCGGACGGTGGCTTCGCGGTTCGGCGTGGCGGTGTCGTCGGTGGTGAAGTGGTCTCAGCGCTATCGGACGACTGGCTCAGTGTCGCCGAGCAAGATGGGTGGATATCGCAAGCCGGTGCTCGATCCGCATCGGGCCTTCATCCTGGAGCGCATCAGACAGACCCCGCATCTGACCCTGCATGGGCTGAAGGACGAACTTGCCGCGCGTGGGGTAAAGGTCTCGCACAATGCCGTGTGGCTGTTCCTGCGGCGCGAAGACCTGCGGTTCAAAAAAAACACTGTTCGCGCTTGAACAGGCCCGGGCCGACATCGCCCGCAGACGAAAGCGCTGGCGATCCTGGCAGGCCGGTCTCGATCCACGGCGTTTGGTCCTCATCGACGAAACCTGGATCAAGACCAGCATGGCCCCGCTGCGCGGATGGGGACGCAAGGGCGATCGCCTGCGAGCTTACGCGCCGCATGGTCATTGGCGGACGCTGACCTTCCTCGGCGCGCTCCGCCACGACGGCCTCACAGCCCCTTGCGTGTTCGATGGCCCGATCAACGGCGAGTGCTTCCGAGCCTATGTCCAGCAGCAACTCGTTCCCGCACTGAAGGCCGGCGATATTGTCGTCATGGACAACCTCGGAAGCCACAAGGCTGCCGTGCTGCGACAGATCATAAGAGCAGCCGGAGCCAGGCTCTGGTACCTGCCGCCCTACTCGCCGGACCTCAATCCGATCGAGCAGGCCTTCGCCAAGATCAAACATTGGATGCGCATGGCTCAAAGGCGCACCATCGACGATGTCTGGCGCCAAATCGGCAGCCTCGTCACAACCATAGGCCCCCGCGAATGCAGCAACTACTTCGCAAACGCCGGATACGCTTCCGTCAAATTGTGAACCGCTCTAGGCTGGGACAAGCGGCGCCACCAAGAGCGTCCCGCAAGAACGACCGGTTCTAGGGAGAGGCCAATGGAGCGCGTGGGAAGGCTTTGTGCCGGCCTTGTGTCGGTATTGGTTGCATCGTTGTTCTTGATCGCTCCGGCTGAGGCCGGTTTTCCGGAAAAGCCGATCACGCTGGTTATCGGTTTCGCACCCGGTGGACCAAGCGATGTCATGGCGCGCATCCTCACCAAGAAGATGGAAGAGATCCTCAAGCAGCCCGTGGTGGTCGAAAACCGCGCGGTTGCCGGCGGCGGCATCGCGGCCACGGCGGTCGCGCGCGCAACGCCTGACGGCTACACCATTCTGCTTGCAACCGGCTCGTCGCTGGCGATCAACGTGAGCCTCTACAAAAATCTCGGCTATGATCCCGAGAAGGATTTCGAGCCGATCGGCCTGGTCGGTACCCAGACCAATTTGCTCTACGTGCATCCGGGCTCGGTGCCGGCGAAGACGCTGGCCGAATTTGTGTCCTTCGTGAAGGCCAACCCCGGCAAGCTCACCTTCGGCTCGGGCGGCGTCGGCACGCCGGCGCATCTCGCTGGCGAATTGCTCAAGGTCGAGGCCGGCCTCGAGATGACGCACGCGCCGTTTCGCGGCACCGGGCAGGCGCTGCAAAGCGTGATCGGCGGCCACGTCCCGGTGGCGTTCAATCCGCCGGCGCCCTTGCTGCCGCATCTTCAGAGCGGCGCGCTGCGCGCGATCGCGGTGACCACGCTGACACGCACCTCGGCGCTGCCCGATGTTCCGACCATTGCGGAAAGCGGCTATCCGGGGTTCGACGCCGCCACCTGGCATGCCATCGTTGCGCCACCGAACCTGCCGAACGACGTGTCGCAGGCTTTGCAGCGTGCGCTGCACGACACGCTGAACGATCCGCAGTCGCGCAAGGCGCTGACGGATCTCGGCGTCGACGTGGTCAACAGTTCGCCGGACGAGCTGCGGGCGTACATCAAATCCGAGATTCCGAAATGGGCTAGAGTGGTGAAGGCGTCCGGCGCCACGGCCGGAAATTGACAAAGGGACGAGCATGAAGCCGATCGAATATCGCGACGCGCCTGCCGAGGTGAAGGCGGTCTATGATGACATCAAGAAGACCCGCAACGTGCCGGACGTGAACAATTTCTGGAAACATCTGGCGCACGATCCGGCGACGTTGAAGCGCACCTGGGACAGCATCAAGGAGGTGATGGCGCCAGGCGCGATCGATCCGCTGGTCAAGGAGATGATCTATCTCGCGGTCAGCGTGTCGAACGGCTGCGGCTATTGCATCGCCAGCCATACCGCCGCGGCGCGGAAAGCCGGCATGACCGATGCCATGTTCAGTGAGGTGATGGCGGTGACCGGCATGGCCAACGAAACCAATCGACTTGCCAACGGCTATCGCGTGCCGATCGATCCGGCTTTCGAGAACTGAAAAACGAAAGCACCCCGGCCGAGCGCCGGGGTGCTTCACTCATTCATGCTGCGAACGGCTTATTTCGCTTCGTTCTTCGGCGCTGCGTCGGGCGCCTTGGTCGGGGCCGGTGTGGCCTGACCCGTGGTCGAAGGTTGCGTGCTGGGAGACGGTGCCGAGCCCGTGGTCGCAGCGGGCGGCGGCAGCGTAGCCTGCGGCGAGTTATCGACCTGGCCGCGGGTAAACACAAAAACCAGCACCAGTGCCAGCACGACGGCGCCGGCAACCCAGCCCCACATCGCGTTGGAGGATTCCAGCTCATTCATGCGCTGGCCGCGGATTTCGTCCTCGCGAATTGGCGGCAGATCGAGTCGCGAGTCCCGGTAACGAGGATCAGACATGTCGGCCTCCTTGGCTGCTTCTTCCTCATATGACAACCAGCCGGCGATCCGATGGGTTCCGCGCATAGCGGTGGACAAATGACCGAAGCGGTACCCTGGTGGCGCAGGGGAGAAATGCATTCGGAGCCGGACGGCGGGGCGCAATTCCGCTAAACAGCGGCAGGATGTCGGGACCATCTTCAAAACTGACCGGCGCGGCGGTTTTTGCTGCGCCTGCGATCTTCGTGGTGCTGTGGGCGTCCGGCTTCATTGGCGCCAAATACGGTCTGCCCTATGCGCCGCCTTTGACCTTTCTCACCGTACGGATGGGTGGGGTTGTGCTCGTCATCGGGCTGGTCGTGCTCGCCACCCGGCCGGCGTGGCCCACGCGCGATGCGATGCTGCACAGCGCAGTGACGGGGCTCCTGGTGCACGGCTGCTATCTCGGCGGCGTGTTCGTTTCGATCGACCGCGGGTTGCCGGCGGGTTTTGCGGCGCTGGTGGTGAGCCTGCAGCCGATCCTGACCTCGACGCTCGCAAGCCGCCTTTTGGGCGAGCGCGTCGCATTGCGCCAATGGACCGGTCTCGTGCTGGGCGTTGCCGGCGTCTATCTCGTGGTGCACGCGCACACCGGCGGCGCAGCGCCGTTGTCCGCCTGGCTGTCGGCGACCTTCGCGCTGATCGGCATGACCATTGGCACGCTCTATCAGAAGCGGTTCGGCGGCGGCATCGAATGGCGCGTCGGCTTCTTCTTCCAGTATCTCGCTGCGATGGGATTGTTCGCGTTGGCGGCGCTCATGACCGAGACCGTTCAGGTGCAGTGGACACCGCAATTCCTGCTTGCGGTAGGCTGGCTGGTGTTCGGGCTGTCGCTTGGCGCGATCTGGCTTCTGTATTTCATGATCCGCCATCAGGCCGCCGCGCGCGTGCTGAGCCTGTTTTATCTCACGCCGCCGGTCACCGCGCTGATGGCCTGGTTGATGTTCGATGAGCAGCTATCGCTGCTCGCGTTGTTCGGCATGGCGGTTTGCGTGGCGGGCGTGGCGCTGGTGAACTGGCGCTCGCAACGGGCTTGAAGCCGGACGAAACGGCGAGGATGATGGTCCCGCCGGTTCAGAAGGGGCGATTTATGCGATTGCAAGCCGCAGTGCGTGCCGTTGTCGTTTCGGCGATGCTTACGATGCTGACCGGTCCGATCAAAGCCCAGAGCGTCGAAGAGTTTTACAAGGGCCGCAACGTCACGATGGTGATCGGCTTCAGTGCCGGCAGCGGTTATGACATCTACGCGCGGCTGCTCGCCCGATACATGGGGCGCTACATTCCGGGCCGCCCGACCGTCATTTCGCAGAACATGCCGGGCGCCGGCAGCCTGCGCGCTGCGCAGTATGTTGCAAGCGTCGCGCCGAAGGACGGCAGCGTGCTTGGCACCATGTCGCGCAGCCTGCCGGTCGAGCCCTTGATCGGCGATGCCAAGTTCGACGGCCGCGCGTTTTCCTGGATCGGCAACATCGCCAACAACAACAGCCTCTGCGCCACCTGGCATGAGAGCGGCGTCAAGACCTGGCAGGACGCCATGACCAAGCCGTTCGTGCTGGGCGGCGAGGGGCCGGGCTCCGACCTCGACAACTTTGCGCTGATCATGAAGAACATGTTCGGCGCCAAAGTGAAGCTCGTGTCCGGCTATCCGGGCGGCACCGAGGTCAATCTCGCAGTCGAGCGGCGCGAACTCGACGGCCGCTGCGGCTGGTCGTGGGACTCGATCAAGAGCACCAAGCCGGACTGGCTGCGCGATAAGAAGATCAACCTCATTTCGGTGTTCGCGCTGGAGAAGGCGCCCGACATGCCGGCCGACGTGCCGCTTGCGATCGACAAGGCGCAGAACGAAGAGCAGCGCGAGGTCTTGCGCGTGCATCTCGCCGGTCAGGCGTTCGGGCGGCCGTTCTTTGCCGCGCAGGGCATTCCCGAAGACCGCAAGGCTGCGCTGCGCGCGGCCTTCGACGCGACCATGAAGGATCCGGAATTCGTCGCCGAGGCGGAAAAGCTCCGCCTCGAGGTGAGCCCGATGCAGGGCATCGAGATCGAGCGGGTGTTGAACGAAATCTACGGGCTGCCGAAGGAGCTGATCGACAAGGCCCGCGCTGCGATCCGCGCCCAGTAGGGCATCAATAGACCACGACGCTCCTGATACTTTCGCCCGAATGCATCAGGTCGAACGCCCGGTTGATGTCGGTGAGCGGCATCACGTGCGTGATCATCGGGTCGATCTCGATCTTGCCGTCCATGTACCAGTCGACGATCTTGGGCACGTCGGTGCGGCCCCTGGCGCCGCCGAAGGCAGTGCCTTTCCACACGCGTCCGGTCACGAGCTGGAACGGCCGGGTCTTGATCTCCGCGCCGGCCGGCGCCACGCCGATGATGATGCTCTCGCCCCAGCCGCGGTGGCTGCATTCCAGCGCCGCGCGCATCAGTTCGACATTGCCGATGCATTCGAAGGTGTAGTCGCAGCCGCCGATCTGGTCGGCCGGCGTCTTGGTCATGTTGACGATGTAGGGCACGAGGTCGCCGCCGATCTCTTTCGGATTGACGAAGTGCGTCATGCCGAAGCGCTCGCCCCAGGCCTTCTTGTCGTTGTTGGTGTCGACGCCGATGATCATGTCGGCGCCGGCGAGCCGCAGCCCCTGGATCACGTTGAGTCCGATGCCGCCCAGCCCGAACACCGCGCATTTCGCGCCGGGTGTGACCTTCGCCGTGTTCAGCACCGCGCCGATGCCGGTCGTGACGCCGCAGCCGATGTAGCAGACCTTATCGAAAGGCGCGTCCTCGCGGATTTTCGCAACCGCGATCTCGGGCAGCACCGTGAAGTTCGCAAAGGTCGAGCAGCCCATGTAGTGGTGGATTTTCTTGCCCTCGACCGAGAACCGCGAGGTGCCGTCGGGCATCAGGCCCTGGCCCTGGGTGTTGCGGATCGCGGTGCAGAGGTTGGTCTTGCGCGACAGGCACGACGGGCAGCCGCGACATTCCGGAGTGTAGAGCGGGATGACGTGGTCGCCCTTTTTGACCGAAGTGACGCCCGGACCGATATCGACCACCACGCCCGCGCCCTCGTGTCCGAGAATGGCCGGAAACAGCCCCTCGGGATCCTTGCCCGACAATGTGAATTCGTCGGTGTGGCAGATGCCGGTCGCCTTGATCTCGACGAGCACCTCGCCGGCTTTCGGGCCTTCGAGCTGCACATGGGTCACCGCCAGCGGCTTGCCGGCCTCGAACGCAACTGCCGCGCGCACTTCCATCGCTAGTCTCCTGATACGATCTTCTCATTCGACATTTTTGATATTTGCCGTCGAATAGATAGTCCCCAACGGGAACCATCAAGCAAACATTAATGAAATGCAGCGCATTTAGCTGGTGGAATGCTGTGGAATCCACCCGCATTGGATCGCTCGGTGTCGTTACGGCGACATTGGATCGATATCGCCGCGCTCGCGATCCTGTCGGTCGTGACGTTGGGCATGACCGCGCGTGTTGCCCTCACGCCCCGCGCTCCCGAACTTGGCGTGGCGCTGATTTTCGCACCGTGGACCCCGCCAGAGCAGACGCTTGCCCGCACGGTCGAGGCGGGCGCACGCTTTGTGCGCTTTGGCGGCCCGGGATTTGTCGCTGTGGCCATTCCCGATGATCGCGATTATCCGGCGCGTGCCCGGGCGGCCGGAGCCTGGCTGGTTGTTGATCCCAAAATCGTTGCTGCGTGTCTGTCGGCTTTTGGAGCCGCTGTTGAGCCATGACCAACATCCAGATGTTCCAAGCCATCGTTGCCAAGGCGTTGATCGCGCTTGCCGCGGTCCACGTTCCGATCCTCATGGTGGTGGCCTGGGCCCTCAATCGGGATATCGGCGCCACGATGCTGGTCGCGACGGTATTGGCCGCGGCACCGCTTTTGGCGTGGTACCTTCGCCGGCCCATCCTGATCGTCGGCCTGGCGCTTGCGGTGACGCTGGTCGGGCAGACCTCGCTCCTGGTTTATCTCATGGCCGGCCACCCGTGGCAGGTCGAGATGCACTTCTACTACTTTGCGATCCTCGCGATGTTGTCGGGGTTCTGCGACTGGCGGGTGATGATCGTCGCGGCCGGTCTAATTGCGGTACAGCACCTGAGCTTGGACTTCGTTCTGCCCGAGGCAATCTATGCCGGCGGATCCAACTTCCTCCGCGTCTTGGTGCATGCGGTGGTCGTCGTCATCGAAACGGCCATGCTGATCGGCATCGGCCACGCCATCCGGGTCGCGTTCGCCGAGGCCGAGTTCGCGCGTCTTGAGGCTGAGCGCAACGCGCAGGTGATCAAGCGCGCGGGCATCGAGCAGGAGAAGGAGCTTGCCGCCACCACGCTTCGTGCGGAAAAGATGACGGAGCTGCTTGCCCGGTTCAGGCGCGACATCATCGGTTCGACCGTCATCCTCCATGGTGCTGCCGACGAACTGACTGCGGATGCCGAAAAGCTCGGTCGCGCCGCCGCCCATGCGAATGCCCAATCCGTCGTCGCGGTTGTGGCTTCCGAAAACACCACGCTGAAAATCCGCTCCGCGGCGCATGCCGGTGAGGAGCTCGCGCAGACGATCACCGAAGTCGGCACGAACGCCGCCAAATCGTCGCATCTGGCCAACAGCGCAGTCGCGGAAGCACAACGGACCAGCGATGCCATCGGTGAGCTGGCCGCCGCGGCTCAGGAAATCGACAACGTCACTGACCTGATCGCAGCGATCGCCAGTCAGACCAACCTGCTCGCGCTCAATGCCACGATCGAGGCGGCACGCGCCGGAGAGATGGGCCGCGGCTTTGCCGTCGTGGCGCAGGAGGTCAAGGCTTTGGCGGGGCAGACTGCGACAGCCACGCAGGATATCGGCCGCCGGGTCGCGGCCATGCGACAGGCCACCAGCCGGTCGGTAGAGGCCATCGCAGCCATCTCGGGCACGATCGGCGAGGTCGATCTGTTTTCGGCACGGATTGCCGCTGCGGTTGAGCAGCAGGCGGTTGCCGCCCGCGAGATCGCCGGCAATGCCAATTCGGCATCGGACAACGTGGCCGAAGTGGGCGCCGCGATCATTGAGATCGAAACTGTTGCCGATCAGGCGGCCCGCGCAGCCAACAATCTCGGCACTGCCGCAAGCGCCGTTGCCGAACAGAGTAAGAAAATCCGCGATCAGGTTGCCGAGTTCACGCAGACGATTCAGACGCTCCAAGCCTGATTTTACGGCGCATCACGCCGGTAGGAGATTTCATGACTCCGGACCAAGTCCAGATCATCAAGTCCACATTTGCCGAGGTGCTCAAGATCAGAGAGAAGGCGGGTCTGCTGTTCTACGAGCGCCTGTTCGCGATCGCTCCCGAAACCAGACCGCTGTTCAAGGGAGATATCGCCGAGCAGAGCCGCAAGCTGATGGATACGCTGGCGCTCGCCATCGGCATGCTTCGGGATATGCCCACGCTCGTGCAGACGCTCCAGGCGCTGGCGCTTCGTCATGTCCAATACGGCGTCAAGAACGAGCACTACGACAAGGTCGGAGCCTCGTTGTTGTGGACGCTGGAGCAGGGGCTTGGGCCGAAGTTCACGCCGAAGGCACGCGACGCGTGGACGGCGCTCTACGGCGCGGTGGCGAAAATCATGATGGATGCCGCTCAGCCGGGCGCGAAGCCTGCGGCGACCTGATCGGCGCGCGCTCAGCCGCCGGGCTTGCTCATCATCAACTGGGTCTGAGTGACGATCGCGGCGAGCTTGCCGTCGCCGCGGGTGATCTTCGTCTGCCAGACCGTCGTGGTGCGGCCGCGATGCAGCGGCGTGCATTCCGCCTTGGCGACGTCGCCTTCGGGGATGCCGGCGAAGAAGTTGGTCTTGCTCTCGATCGTCGCGGTCGAGCCGCCGCTTGCCGGCAGGTTCGCGGTCGCAGCGGTGCCGCCGAGGTTGTCGGCAAAGGCCATCACGGCACCGCCATGCATCACGCCATTGCGATTGGTGAGGTTCCTGGTGACGGCCAGTTCGGCGGTCACCCGCTCGGGCGACACATGGGTGATCTTCATGCCCATGAACTCCGCGAACGGCGGCTGCTCTTCGGGCTTCATCATGAAATTGCGAGACGTCGGTTTGTCGTTCATGGGATTGCCATTGCCATAGCGCCGCGATGGGGTCCAGCCGCGCTTTCTAGCCGTGCCTGGCAAGCCATTCCGAAGCCAGCAGGATGTCCTCGCCGGTGAGCCCATGGGCGGCCGGCAGCACCTCGTAGGTGACATCGCCGCCAGCTTCGCCCAGGAGCGCCGCAAGCAGGCCCGCGCGCTGCACCGGGATCAGTTCGTCATGGGTCGCGGCGATCAGCAGGATCGGGATGCCGGCAAGATCGGGCAGGGGCCGCGGATCGGTCGGCAGCATGGCGCGGAACAGGATCGCGCCGCGGAGCAGGCCGGGGCTTGCCAGCAGCAACGACCACGCGACGTTGGCGCCGTTCGAATAGCCGAGCGCCAACGGCTTATCGAGCCTGTAGGCCGCGCAGGCGCGCGACACGAAGCCGGCGAGCTCGGCGGTGCGCCGCTGGAGGTCGTCGAAGTCCCAGGTGCCGTCTTCGGAGCGGCGGAAGAAGCGCGTGATGCCGTGCTCGTCGACCTTGCCGCGCGGCGACAGGAGTGTGCGCTCCGGCGCGATCCGTTCGGCGAACGGGATCAGGTCGTGCTCGTCGCCGCCGGAGCCATGGAGCAGAAGCAGCGGAGCCGCGGTGGTGTCCCGTCCGGGGACAAAACGATGGGTGAAGCCAAGATCGTCCGCGCTCACGTCGCCACCCCGCAATGACAAAGGGCGCGGCAGAAGCCGCGCCCTTTGATATTAGACCGATCAGCGCCGTGCGCTATGCCGCGAGCGGTTACTTGGGTGGTTACTTGGGCTGCGGCACGATGCGGATATAGGGCTTCGGCGATTTCCAGCCCTGCGGGAACAGCTTCTTGGCGTCGTCGTCGGACACGGTGCCGCCGATGATGACGTCCTCGCCCTGCTTCCAGTTCACCGGCGTCGCCACCTTGTGCTTGGCGCCGAGCTGCAGCGAGTCGATGACGCGCAGCACCTCGTCGAAGTTGCGGCCGACCGACATCGGATAGACCAGGATCAGCTTGATCTTCTTGTCCGGCCCGATGATGAAGACATTGCGAACGGTCTGGTTGTCGGCTGCCGTGCGCTTCGTCGGATCGCCCGAGACGGCGGCCGGCAGCATGCCGTAGAGCTTCGACACGTTGTAGTCGACGTCGCCGATCATCGGATAGTTCGGCGCGAAGCCCTGCGTCTCCTTGATGTCGGCGGCCCAGCCGGCATGCCGATCGACCGGGTCGACCGACAGACCGATGATCTTCACGCCGCGCTTGTCGAACTCCGGCTTGATCTTGGCCATATAGCCGAGCTCGGTGGTGCAGACCGGGGTGAAATCCTTGGGGTGCGAGAACAGCACGACCCACTTGTCGCCGATCCAGTCGTGAAACTTGATCTTGCCTTCTGTGGTTTCCGCCTCGAAATCCGGAGCGGTGTCATTAATCGCCAAAGCCATGGGGTAACCTCCTCGAAATCGCTCACCCGAACGCAACGGATGATGCGCAATTGAACTCGGCGCATTTTGCCCTCGGCCGGGCGGCCGGGCGATGAACCGGGTTCCACATATAGCGGCCAATCGAGGGGAGGTTAAGGCTCTGATTATCCCAAACTTGTGACGCTGGCTGGAATGATGTCGCAGCATTTTCTGCGCGAGTAGCATGAGACTTGCAACGCCGCTGGACAGCGTCCCGCGTACAACGCAAGTATAAGCCCATGTTCAAGCGCATTCTGATTGCCAATCGCGGCGAAATCGCCTGCCGGATCATCAAGACCGCACGGCGGATGGGGATCGAGACCGTTGCGGTCTATTCCGAAGCCGATCGTGACGCACTGCACGTCGAGATGGCCGACCAGGCGGTGGCGATCGGCCCGCCGGCCGCGGCGCAGAGCTATCTGGTCATCGACAAGATCGTCGAAGCCTGCCGGGCAACGGGCGCCGAGGCGGTGCATCCGGGATACGGCTTCCTCTCCGAGCGCGAGGCTTTCCCTGACGCGCTGGCCAAGGCCGGGGTTGTGTTCATTGGGCCCAACCCCAAGGCCATCGCGGCGATGGGCGACAAGATCGAATCGAAGAAGGCCGCCGCGGCGGCCAAGGTCTCCACCGTACCCGGCCATCTCGGCGTCATCGCGGACGAGACGGAGGCGGTGAAGATCGCCAACGAAATCGGCTATCCGGTGATGATCAAGGCCTCGGCGGGTGGCGGCGGCAAGGGCATGCGCATTGCGCATTCGGCCAGTGAGGTCGCCGAGGGTTTCGCGCGCTCGAAGTCCGAAGCGAAATCCTCGTTCGGTGACGACCGGATGTTCATCGAGAAGTTCATCGTCAATCCGCGTCACATCGAAATCCAGGTGCTGGGCGACAAGCACGGCAACGTGATCTATCTCGGCGAGCGCGAATGCTCGATCCAGCGCCGCAATCAGAAGGTCATCGAGGAGGCGCCGTCGCCGCTGCTCGACGAGGCGACGCGCCGGAAGATGGGCGAGCAGGCGGTCGCGCTGGCGAAAGCCGTGGGTTACGACAGCGCCGGCACCGTCGAGTTCGTCGCGGGCCAGGACAAGAGCTTCTACTTCCTGGAGATGAACACGCGGCTGCAGGTCGAGCATCCGGTCACCGAGCTGATCACCGGCATCGACCTCGTGGAGCAGATGATCCGCGTCGCGGCGGGGGAGAAGCTGTTGCTCACGCAGGACGGCGTGAAGCTCACCGGCTGGGCGGTCGAAAGCCGCGTCTATGCCGAGGATCCGTATCGCAACTTCCTGCCTTCGACCGGGCGCCTGACGCGCTATCGGCCGCCTGCCGAGGCGAGCGCCGGCGGCGTCACCGTGCGCAACGACACCGGCGTCACCGAGGGTGGCGAGATTTCGATCCACTACGATCCGATGATCGCCAAGCTCGTCACGCATGCGCCGACGCGGGCCGCGGCGGTCGCAGCGCAATCGAACGCGCTCGATGCCTTCGTTATCGACGGCATTCGCCACAACATTCCGTTTTTGTCGGCGCTGATGCAGCACAAGCGCTGGCAAGAAGGGCGGCTCTCGACCGGCTTCATCGCCGAGGAATATCCCGAGGGCTTCCACGCGGTGAAGCCCGCGGGGGAGACCGTCGAGGTGATCGGCGCGGTCGCGGCCGCGATCGATCATGTGCTGGGCGAGAGAAAGCGCCAGATCTCCGGCCAGATGAACGGCCGCACGGTGACCCGCGAGCGCCGCCGCGCGGTGCAGCTTGGCGAACTGTGGCTGACGCTTGACGTCGCGCGCGAGGCGCAGGGCATCGCGGTGCAGTTCGTCGATGCGAAGGGCGCGGCCGGCCTCGCCCGCGTGCTGGTGTCGGACTGGATGCCGGGCGATGCGGTGTGGAGCGGCACCGTCCACGGGCAGCCGGTCGCCGTGCAGGTGCGGCCGATCCTCAATGGCTTTGCGCTGTCGCACCGCGGCGTCGAGACCAAGGCCTATGTCTACACCGAGCGGGAGGCCGCGTCGGCGAAGCTGATGCCGATCAAGCTGCCGCCCGACACCGGCAAGATGCTGCTGTGCCCGATGCCGGGGCTGGTGCGCTCCATCGCGGTCGCCGAAGGGCAGGAGGTCAAGGCCGGCGAGGCGCTGGCGGTGGTCGAGGCGATGAAGATGGAAAACGTGCTGCGCGCCGAGCGCGACGCCACCGTCAAAACCATCAAAGTGAAACCCGGCGACAGTCTCGCGGTCGACGCCGTGATCATGGAGTTCGCCTGAATCTTTGATGCGGAACATCGGTGCGCGGGCTGGGTTGGTCCTCCGACGGAGGTTCCCCGAATGCCAAAGCCGAAACTTGTGCCCGACCAGTCCGAGATGCCGGACGATGTGCGCCGTCGCGACCAGCCGATCCCCGATGCGCCCGCAACTGTGCCGACGGCAGGTGAAGAGGGATTGGCGCCCGGCGCGTTGCAGCCAACTGAAGACGGCGGCGTTGCTCAGCACCCGCTCCATGACTCCGATACCGAAGACCTCGATTCCGAGGACTACGAGGAGTTGACCGACGAGGTCGAAGACACCGGCATCAAGCCGGAGCGCCGCCAGTAGATCACGAGGCGTGGTTATTGCGGGCCTGGCGTGCGACGATGCCGGCATGAGCCCGCCGTCCGTATCGACCTCTGCACCAGCCGGCATCAAGCCGGCGCCGTTTGTTTTCGCGGTGTTGCTGATCTACGTCGCGAGCTTCGTCTCGCAGATGCTGTTGTCGCAACCGGTCACGTCGCGGATGAGCGTCGTGCCGTTCGTGCTGGCGCAGGTCGTGCTGATCGGGCTCTGGATCGTGCTGCACCGGCGCAGGCTCAACGATGCCGGCCGGCCTTGGGGCACGGTCATCGGGATCGCCATGGTCTATGCGCTGGAGATCGCATTGCTGGTGATCCTGATGGCCTTCGTGGTGTCGCTCAATGCTGCCGGCGACGGCGGTGCGAGCGGCGACAACACGGTGCTGAACCTGTTCGTGCTTTTCTACCTGCTGGCGTTGTTCAGCGGCGACACCGGTTTCGGCGGCTTGCAAATCTGGCTGATGGCCTTTGTCGCCGTTATGCTGCTGCCGGTGGCGATCGCGGTGTGCTTCTCGATCTGGGCCGCGACGCGACCGAGCAGGACACCGGCCGTGTCATGACATTGCACTTCGCCTATGGCGCCAACATGAGCCGCGCCATCATGAAGCGCCACGCCCGCGACGCTGAACCGCTGGGCGCGGCCGAGCTTGCCGCACATCGCTTCGTGATCACCGGTGACGGCTACGCTTCGGTCGAACCGCAGCCGGCGCAGACCGTGCATGGCGTTCTCTGGCGGATCACGCCACACGATCGGGTGACGCTCGACGCCTGGGAGAATGTCGCGGCCGGCCTCTATCACACGGCGACCGTGCCGGTGCGCCATGCCGGCGAACTCATGCCGGCGCTGGTCTACTTTGCGCGGCCGCGCGGCGAGGGGCGGCCGAAGCCAGGCTACATCGAACTGGTGCTGGCCGCCGCGCGCGAATGGCGGTTGCCCGGATCTTACATTCGCTCGCTCGAATCCTGGACGGCGCAGCATCCGCTCGGCAGCGGCCATCGCAAGCTCGGAGACGTCATGTGATCGCGAATGTCATCCGCCATGTGGTGTTTCGCGGACGGGTGCAGGGGGTGGGTTTCCGCGATTTCGTGCTGGAAGAGGCTGCGCAGCAAGGACTGGAAGGCTGGGTGCGCAATCGCGCCGACCGCGTTTCGGTCGAAGCCGTATTCTCAGGGCCTGGCGATGTGGTGGCCACGGTAATCGAAGTCTGCCGCATGGGGCCGCCGGCCGCGCGTGTCGACGCGCTCGATCAGCGCGACGGCACGACGCAAGAGCTTGCGCTTGGCCAGCCGGGCTCGTTCGTCCGGGTGCCGACGCTCTAGCGCGCTACATCACGCCGAACTGGCTGTAGAGAATGTTCAGGTAGTTCGCGACCACGTCCGGCGACGGCCCGGCGATAATGAAGAACACGAGTTGGTTGTCCGATATGCAACGGATCGACGCGGTGTACTCGCCTTTCTTGCCGGACATGGTCTGCGATCCAGGATCCGACTTGTAGAAGCCGAGCCGGAAGATCGCCATCCGGGCATAAGACATGCAGTTGCCCTGATCCAAGGCGATCGGCCGCCATTTGGTGCCGATCGCGGTGTCGGCTCGGACCGCGGGCGCGGTGACGATGAAAAGAAGGCACGCGAGCAGGATGATGCGGATACGCATGACAAGCCTCACGCCTTAACGCGCGTTTACGATAACGGCCCCGGAGGAGGCCTCGCGCCGTCGCTGTAACGCCAGGCGTGGAAAATGTTTCCGCGTGTTCCGATGCTATGCTGATCTGCCGACAGAGCCGCGGAAGGCTGCTGCCACCATGCGCAGCGCGGCACGGTTCCTGGGATCGGCGACGCGCGAGTAGAGCATCACCTTGGAGCGGCCGAGTTCTGGCAGCGACAGTGCCGGTCCCAGATCGCTGGTGCCGGGAGGAGCGATGCGTCGGGCGAGCGGCGCAACCGCCAGCCCCGACGAGATCGCGGCAGCGATCGCCGTGACGCCGCCGCCGGTGAAGGCCTCGACCCAGTCGATCCTGGCCTTGTTGAGCGCGCGGATCGCATGCGCCCGCACACCGCAAGGTGCGGCGAGCATCGCGAGCTTGAGCTTGTCGCCGGCCTTGCGCCGGAACGCCGGCGCTGCGAACCAGCTAAAGGCATCTTCGCCCAGCACCTCGCCGCCGCGCCGCGAGCCTTCGCGGCGCACGATCACCGCATCGAACCGGCCGTCGTCGAATTTTTCCAGGAGCGTGTGAGAGAAGTCGATCGCGACCTCGAGGCCGAGTTGAGGATCGAAATCGTTGATGCGGGCGATGAGCTCAGGAAGCAGCGGACCCGCCGCGTGGTCGCTGACGCCGAGCGACAGCCGCCGCGGCGGGGCCTGCTCGATGCTGAGCGCGCGGTCATGGGCGGCTAGCAATTCGCGGGCACGGTCGAGGAACGTCGCACCTTCTGGGGTGAGGCGCACGAGGCGGGGCGTGCGCTCGACGAGTCGCGCGGCTAGACGGGTTTCCAGGCGCTTCAACTTGAGGCTGACCGCCGACTGCGTGGTTGCGGTGGCCTGTGCGGCACGGGTGAAGCTTTGCAACTCGGCGACCAGCGCGAAGGCGCGGACCGCGTCGATGTCGAGGGCAGGCGTATCATTTCGCATCGTTATCACTGTTATCGTGAGCAATGAGATACTGAAATGATAATCGGCGGACTAAGTTCAAGTCCACCAACAAAGGAGGCTGTCATGCCGCTCATCACCGTCACCTACGCCAGCAACCACGACAAGCTCGCCGCCAAGGCCGAAATCGCGGCCGAGGTCACCAGGCTGTCATCGACCATTCTGGGCAAGGACCCGAAGGTCACAGCTTTGATCGTCCAGCGCGTCGATCCGGAAGACTGGTTCGTCGGCGGCCGCTCGCTGGCCGATGCGGGTCTCGCGAGCTTCTGGCTCGATATCCACATCACCGAGGGCACCAACACCAAGGACGAGAAGGCCCGGTTTCTGGCTGAGACCTTCAAGACCATGGGCCGGCTGCTCGGGCCGCTGCACGAGGAGAGCTACGCCCACGTCCATGAGGTTCGCGGCGATGCCTACGGCTTCGGCGGATTGACGCAGGAGCGGCGCTACATCGCCGGAAAGCTCGCGGTGCCGGTGGCTGCTGCGGCTTAACCCGTGGTCGGCCCGAACACGGCCTCGAACTCACGCCGCAGCATCATGTCGACCTCGGCCATGCTCACCGGCAGACCGAGGTCTGTGAGGCTCGTGACGCCGTAGCGCTGCTCGGACACCCCGCAGGGTACGATGCCGGTGAAGTGCGTGAGCTCCGGCTCGACGTTGATGGCGATGCCATGCAGCGTCACCCATTTGCGGACGCGAATGCCGATCGCCGCGATCTTGTCCTCGAAGCCCGGGCCCTTGTCCGGCCGCCGCACCCAGACGCCGACGCGGTCCTCGCGCCGCTCGCCACGCACGTTGAATGTCGCGAGCGTGCGAATGATCCATTCCTCGAGCGCCGCCACATAGGCCCGCACGTCGGGCCTCCGCCGGTTGAGGTCGAGCATCGCGTAGGCCACGCGCTGGCCGGGGCCGTGATAGGTGAACTGCCCGCCGCGGCCGGTCTGGTGCACCGGGAAGCGCGCCTCGACCAGGTCTTCGGGCTTGGCGCTGGTGCCGGCCGTGTAGAGCGGCGGATGCTCCAGGAGCCAGACCATTTCCGGGGCCGTTCCCGAAACGATCGCCGCGACGCGCTCGTCCATCGCGGCGAGTGCCGCCTCGTAGGCGACCGGCGCGTCGCTGACGCGCCACTCGGCCGGCGGGCCCAAAGGTGCCGCCAAGGCCCGGTCGGGCAGCGTCAAGGCTGAGAGGGATCGCGTGTTAACCACTCATTCACCATACCATGTTGACCATCGGTCTATCGCAGCACGCATGAGCGCTAAGGATTCGAATGGCCCACATCGACAACGTCTCCCTCGACATCGCAGTGGTGTTGGGAGCAACCGACATGCCCGTCCACCAGGTGCTCCGCCTCGGCCGCGGCGCCATTATCGAGCTGGACGCCACTGAGAACGATGAGGTCAAAATCCTCGCCAACAACTTCCCGGTCGCCAAGGGCACCGTGGTGGTCCAGGGCAACCGGATCGCGATCGAGGTCAAGTCGCTGCTGCCGCGCCCGGCCGACAGCCGCTGACCCCAACAGCCAGTCTATATAGGTGAGGGATCGGCATTTTTCGGCTCACAGGGCCGGAAATACCGCCCTTGTATGGCGTGGCCTGATTTGTTACATCGCGCACGCCTTGGCGTTGGCCGGTTCGGCTGGCGTCTTCCTAAGCGGTCATGGCGGAATTGGTAGACGCACTAGCTTGAGGTGCTAGCGGGGCAACCCGTGGAGGTTCGAGTCCTCTTGACCGCACCACTCACTTGAAATCACCCCCGGCGCGCCGTTTGAGCGCAGTCGGGCTGCAGTGCGGCCGGGTCCTAGGCATCCCGGCGCTGTGCTAGGACCGAGCCGATGGCAGTCGGGCTGAACCCTGGAACATGAAGCAGTATCGTATCCTCATCGCCGGTGCGGGCCTCGGCGGGCTGACCGCCGCCGCCTGCCTGATGAAAGCCGGACATAAGGTCGAAATCTACGAGCAGGCCGCGCAGCTCGGCGAAATCGGCGCGGGCATCCAGGTCAGTGCTAATGCCATGCATGTCATGCGGCACCTCGGCATCGAGGACCGGCTGCTGGCCGTCGGGGTGAAGCCCGAAGCCTATGTGTTCCGGCTTCATGACACCGGCGAGGTCATTCAGCGATTTTCCTTGTCCCAGGAAGAGTTACACGGGGCACCTTACACGCAGCTTCATCGTGCCGACCTCCACGAGATCCTCGCGGCTCGGGCCCGGCAGGCCGATCCGGACGTGGTGCGCCTCAACCAGCGGGTGACCGGGTTCACCGAAACCGCGGACGGCGTCGAATTGCATCTGGCCGGCCAGCCGTCGGTCAAGGGCGACATCCTGATCGGCGCCGATGGGGTGAAGTCCGTGGTGCGCGCCCAGATGTTCGGCGCGGCGCCCGCGACCTACACCGGCGACTCGGCGTGGCGGCTTGTGGTGCCGACCAGCCGGCTGCCGCAGGACCTGCTGGAACGGGTCATGTCGGTGTTCATGGGCCCGGAAGGCCACGTGGTCTGTTACTATCTGCGTGAAGGCACGCTGCTGAATCTGGTGGGGTGCGTCGAGACCGAGGAGATCTCGGAGGAGTCCTGGACCACCAGGCGGCCGTGGGCCGAGTTCAAGGCCCAGTTCGAGGGCTGGCATCCGGCGATCCAGGCCATCATCGACGCCGCCGACAAAGACCAGTGCTATCTGTGGGCGTTGTTCAACCGCCCGCCGATCCGCAACTGGAGCACGAAGCGCGTCACGCTGCTCGGTGACGCCGCGCATCCGACGCTGCCATATCTCGCCCAGGGTGCGGCGATGTCGATCGAGGACGGCGCGGTGCTGACACGCGCGCTGGCGATGACGGATTCGATTGCCGATGCGCTGCAGATCTATCAGCGCGCCCGCGTCGACCGGACCGCCAAGATCGTGCTGCAGTCGAGCGCCAACCGCGAGCTGTTCCATCTCAAGTCGGAAGCCGAAATCCGCGCCCGCTTCGCCAAGAAGGACGAGGGCGAGGATCGCAACCGCTGGCTCTATTCGTACAATCCGCTGACCGTCGAATTGGCGTAGCGCCTCGGCCCATTGAACGCCGGCCGGCGAGCCGCCGGGTCCGTGGTGACGGGCTTGCCGGGCGTGTGAAGGGGCGCGCTTAACGCGCCACCACATGGACGATGCGATAGCCTTGCCGCTTCAGATCGCGCAGCAGAGCGGGCAGCATCTTCGCGGTCTGTGCCTGCGTGTCGTGGAACAGCAGGATGCCGCCGTGGGTCTTGGCGAGCCGCTCCAGCACCAGCGTTCGCTCGTGGTCGGGTCGCATCCGGTTCCAGTCGCTCGCCCAGAGGTCGGCGCCGAACACCGTGATGTGGCGCTTGGCGAGGAGCTCAATGAGCGCGGGGCTCGAAGCAAAACCCGGAAAGCGGAAGAACGGCGTCTTGGGCGTTATCTTGGGTGTGCTGCTGCCGCTGCCATAGACCGCCTGATCGATCGCCGCGAAGCCGCGGTCGATCTCGGCCTCGGCCCGCCCGACGCTCATGCGGTTCAAAAGCGGATGCGAGTAGGTGTGGTAGGCGACGGTATGGCCGTCCGTCAGCACCTTCTTGGCGAGCGCCGGATGCGCAGTGGCGTTCCGGCCGAGCATGAAGAAGGTGGCCTTGACGCATTCGTGGCGGAGCGCGGCGAGCACCGCGTCGGTGGTGCCGGGCCAAGGTCCGTCGTCGAAGGTCAGCACGATCTCGTTGGGCTGCAGCGGCAACGTCACTGGAAAATGCTTGCGGCCGACAGCGGGTGTCGTCGCTGGATCGACGGTGAGAACTCGTGCAGTGCCGAGCGCATCCGGATTGCCCGGGCAATCGGCGGCGCTCGCGAGCGCCGGAAGCAGTGCCAGCAGGGCCGCGGCGAGCGCAGGCTGTACGGATTTTCGGATCATCATCGCGCCTTCACTGCAAAATGGGCCGAGCGAAACTCCGAAAGCAAGACGTGCGGTGGTGAAATCGCAGCTTCGCAATTGCCAGCGTTAATGCTGCATCGTAAAAGCCCCGGACAACCCTCCATTCACCGCGTGCGGAGCGGCGTGAAGGCATGCTGGACCTCAAAGACCAGAGCGCAGCCGCACCGGCCGACGAATTTCGCGACGAGGACGGCGCGGTCCGCCCCGGGTTCGTCGAGAAGGTCATCGACTGCATCGAGCGCCGCGACGCCGAGGGTGTCCAGGCGCTCGCCGGCGACCTGCATGAGTCCGACACCGGCGCGCTGATCGAGGCGCTCGATGCCGAAATGCGGCCGCGCTTCGTCGCGCTGATGGGCCGCGAGTTCGACTTCACGGCGCTGACCGAGGTCGACGACACCGTCCGCGAGGAAATCCTCGAAGAGCTGCCGCCGACCACCGTGGCCGAGGGCGTCCGGGAGCTCGATTCCGACGATGCCGCCTACATTCTCGAAGACCTGCCACGCGAGGAGCAGGTCGAGGTCCTGCGCAAGCTGCCGCCGGACGAGCGCGTGCCGCTGGAAAAGCTGCTGCTTTATCCGGAGGAGTCCGCCGGCCGTCGGATGCAGACCGAGTTCATCGCGGCGCCGCCGAGCTGGACGGTTGGCGACGCGATCGACCATCTGCGCGAGACCGAAGAGCTGCCGGACCGCTTCTTCGAGCTCTACGTGGTCGACGACGGCGGCAAGCTGCTCGGCGCCGTGGCGCTCGACCGGCTCCTTCGGACCAAGCGGCCGGTGCCGCTGTCGGAATTGATGGACCCGGACCGCCGCCGGGTGTTGGCGACCGAAGACCGCGCCGAGGTCGCGCGCATGTTCGAGCGTTATAACCTGGTCGCTGCGCCGGTGGTCGACGACGACGAGCGGCTGGTCGGCGTGCTGACGTTCGACGATATCGTCGACGTCATCGAGGAGGAGGCCGACGAGGACATCAAGGCCCTCGGCGGCGTGACCGCGAGCGAAGAGCTTTCGGACTCGGTCTGGACCACGGCCAAGAGCCGCTTCAGCTGGCTGTCGGTCAATCTCGCCACCGCGTTCCTGGCATCGTCGGTGCTCGGCCTGTTCGAAGGGCAATTGGAAAAGATGGTGGCGCTTGCGGTGCTCGCCCCGATCGTGGCGAGCCAGGGCGGCAATGCCACCACCCAAACCATGACAGTCGCGGTGCGGGCGCTCGCCACCCAGGAGCTGACCGATGCCAATGCCTGGCGCGTCATCATCCGCGAGCTGCTGGTCGGCGTCGTCAACGGCCTGGCCTTCGCGGTGATCACGGGTGTCGCGGCCATGGCCTGGTTCAGGATGCCCGGGCTTGGCGTCGTCATCGGGCTGGCCATGATCTGCAACATGGTTGCCGCGGCGCTGGGCGGCATTCTGATTCCGCTGGGCCTTTACCGGCTCAAGGTCGATCCTGCCGTGGCGTCGAGCCCGTTCGTCACCACGGTGACGGACGTGGTCGGCTTCTTTGCCTTCCTGACCATCGCGACGGTCTGGTTCGGCCTGAAATAGCCCGCGCTGACGCCCCGTTAACCAAGCTCCCCTAGGGTTCCGTTCCGGGTGTGTCTGGGGTGAGTTGGACGGCGTTAGCATGAGTATCGCGTTACCCGCCCGGCCGGCGCCCGGGCGCCGGCTGTGGACGCCGCGCCTCGTGGCGACCCTTGCGCTGTTCGTGGTCAGCGCCGCGTTTTTCTGCGGGATCGTCGGCAATGCGCTGGTTCATCAGGCCGATGAGCAGCAGGGGGTGGAGCGACGTGGGGCGCTGCTCGGCGCCATCGAGGACCTGCGCAATTCAGGCGCGGATTTCTATAAGCTCGATCCCCGCCGCATTCAGGCCATCGAACGCACCGCCGGCCTGAAGGATCTGCGCTTCGAGAACGAGCCGGTCGAGGACGAGCGCGAGGTCCAGTCGGTGCTGGACGCCCATGGCCGCATCGTCGGTTGGTTCTCCTGGGTGCCGAATAACACCATGAGCGACGCGCTCGGCGAGCTTCGCCCGCTGGCCGCGCTGACAGCGATCTTCCTGGTGGGCTTTGCCGGCCTGGCGTTCTGGCAGATCCGCCGCACCGTGCGCGATCTCGGCAAGAGCGAGCGCCTCGCGTGGCAGCTCGCTCACGAGGACATGCTCACCGGGTTGCCGAACCACCGCAAGATGATCGAGCTGATCGACGCGATGCTGGCGAAGCGCCATCACGGCGAGGTGGTGACACTGGCGTTCCTCGATCTCGACGGCTTGAAAGACGTCAACGACGCCCTCGGTCACAGCATCGGCGACGATCTACTGCGCGGGATCGCCATGCGGCTCAAGGAAAAGCTCCCGGGCCACGGCGTTTGCGGCCGCTACGACGGCGACGAGTTCGCCGTCGCGATGCGGGCCCCCGACATGGAAGTGGCCGAGAAGGGCATCGGGGCGCTGGTCGCCGAGCTCGCGCGACCCTATTGGATCGACGGCCAGGCGGCGCAGGTCGGCGTCACTGCGGGCCTTGCGCATGTGCCGAGCGATGGACGCAACCGTGAGGAACTGATGCGCCGCGCGGACCTCGCGCTGCGCGAAGCCAAGCGCAAGCAGCGCGGCGGCGTGCTGCGGTTCGCGCCGGCGATGGACGTCGAATTCGACGACCGCCGCTTCCTCGAACGTGAGCTCCGGCGCGCCATCGAAGCCAAATCGCTGGACGTGCACTATCAGGCGATCGTCTCCTCAGACGGCCACCGGCTGCTCGGTGCCGAAGCGCTGTTGCGCTGGACCCATCCGGAGCGCGGCGCCATTCCGCCGAGCCGCTTCGTCGCGGTGGCTGAGCGCTGCGGACTGATGCCGCAGCTCGGCGAGTTCGTGCTGCGCCGCGCGCTGACGGATTTGAAGCGCTGGCCCAGCCTCTACATGTCGGTCAACCTTTCGCCGGTTCAGGTGAAGGCGCAGGGACTGGTCGAGACTGTGGCGGGGCTGCTGAAGGAATACGGCGTGCCGGCGTCGCGTCTGGTTCTCGAAGTGACCGAAGGCGTCCTGATCGACAATCCGGACGAGGCGAGGGCGCGGCTTGCCGGGCTGCAGGGCCTTGGCGTCAAGCTTGCGCTCGACGACTTCGGCACCGGCTATTCCAGCTTGACCTACCTGCAGCGCTTCAAGTTCGACAAGCTCAAGATCGACAAAGGCTTTGTCGACCCGCTGGCGCGCGACACCGAGAGCCAGGCGCTGGTGCAGGCGATCGTCGCGCTCGGCCGCGCGCTCAACATGACCTTGCTTGCCGAAGGCGTCGAGACCGAGGAGCAGCGCGTGCTGCTGCGGCTTGCCGGCTGCAACGAGATGCAGGGCTATCTTTTCGCCAGGCCCACGCCGCGCGAGGCGCTCGACAAGCTGGTCGAGGAAGCCTCGGCCCCGGCGCCCGCCCGCGCCACAGCTTGATTTGCCGCTGACACTCGGCTGCCGCCCCGCCCTATAATGCGGAAAACCGCCACTCATTCCCAAGGAGCGTGCGCATGATCCCCAATGCCTGGCAGGGCTTCGATTTCGGGCTTGGCGAGGACATCGACATGCTGCGCGACACCACGCGCGGCTTCTCCGATGACAAGATCGCGCCGCGCGCCGACGAGATCGACAAGACCAACAAGTTTCCGCGCGATCTGTGGCCGCAGATGGGCGCGCTGGGGCTGCACGGCATCACGGTCGAAGAGGAATACGGCGGCTCGGGCATGGGCTATCTGGCCCATTGCGTCGCCATGGAAGAGATCTCGCGCGGCTCGGCCGCGGTCGGGCTTTCTTATGGCGCCCATTCCAATCTCTGCGTCAATCAGATCCGCCGCAACGGCACCGACGAGCAGCGCAAGAAGTATCTGCCCAAGCTGATTTCCGGCGAACACGTCGGCGCGCTGGCGATGTCGGAGCCGGGCTCCGGCTCCGACGTGGTCTCGATGCGCACCCGCGCCGAGAAGAAGGGCGACCGCTATGTCCTCAACGGCTCGAAGTTCTGGATCACCAACGCGCCCGAAGCGAACACGCTGGTGGTCTATGCCAAGACCGATCCGGGTGCGGGTCCCCGTGGCATTACGGCGTTCCTGATCGAGAAGGGAATGAAGGGCTTCTCCACGGCGCAGAAACTCGACAAGCTCGGCATGCGCGGCTCCGACACCGCCGAGCTGGTGTTCGAGGATTGTGAGGTGCCCGAGGAGAGCGTGCTCGGCCATGTCGGCGGTGGCGTCAACGTGCTGATGTCCGGCCTCGACTACGAGCGCGTGGTGCTCGCGGCGGGTCCGCTCGGCATCATGCAGGCGGCCCTCGACGTGGTCGTGCCGTATCTGCATGAGCGCAAGCAGTTCGGCCAGCCGATCGGTTCGTTCCAGCTCATGCAGGGCAAGCTCGCCGACATGTATGTCGGCATGAACGCCGCCAAGGCCTATGTCTACGCCGTGGCGCGCGCCTGCGACGACGGCCGCACCACGCGCGAGGACGCCGCCGGCGCGATCCTCTATGCGGCCGAGCAAGCCACCAAGATCGCGCTCGATGCCATTCAGTGCCTCGGCGGCAACGGCTACATCAACGACTATCCGACCGGGCGACTGCTCCGCGACGCTAAGCTCTACGAAATCGGGGCGGGCACGAGCGAGATCCGCCGGATGCTGATCGGCCGGGAAATCTTCGAGAAAACCAGCTAATTCGGCCAATGGCCTGCGGTTCTATGGCCGACTCATTCGCTGAATGATCGTTCTGAGGCTGCGCGTTTAATTCATGTTAACCAAATCAGTCCACCTCTCGCTGCAGGAAATGCAGGAGGCGCTCATGCGGGTGCGACTGAAGGCCGACGGACGTCTTGTCGAGATCCTTGCTGACGGCAGCGAGGCCGCGCTGAAGGTGCCGCCGGCCGAAGCCGACAATCGCATTCTGGCGCCATCGATTGCGCCGGACCGGCCGCCGCAGGTCGACGCCGGCTATGCGCGGCGCGTGCGCTCGCAGACGCGGCTGACGCAGGCCGAATTCGCTTCGCGTATCGGCGTGCCGATCGAGACCGTGCGCAACTGGGAGCAGGGCAAGCGCCAGCCGCGCGGACCCGCGCGCGCGTTGCTCAAGCTGCTCGACGAGGCACCCGAGGTCGCCTTCCAGGTGCTGGGCCGCAAGCTGAGCTGAACGCTCAGCAGCCGTGAAAACAGATTGAAGCCGGGTTGGCAGCAACCCGGCTTTTCGTCATTTTACGGCTCCGTTCGAGAGGATGGCCGTAATGACTGCCATTGTTGAATCCCATGGCGCCCGCATTCCGTTGATCGGGCTCGGCACCTGGGACCTGCGCGGCAAGACCTGCGCGAAGATGGTCGAGGAGGCGCTGAAGCTCGGCTATCGCCATATCGACACCGCGGCGATGTACGGCAACGAGGAGGCGGTCGGCGAGGGGCTTCGCGCCTCGGGCGTGCCGCGCGACGAAGTTTTCATCACCACCAAGGTCTGGTCGAGCGATCTGCGCGCCCGCGACTTCGAGCGTTCGGCGCGCGACAGCATCAGGAAGCTGAAATTGCCCAGCGTCGATCTGCTGCTGATCCACTGGCCCAATCCCAGCATTCCGCTGAAGGAGACCATCGGCGCGCTCTGCAAGATGAAACGCGAGGGCGTGGCGCGGCACATCGGCGTCTCGAATTTCACCGTGGCGCTGATCGAGGAGGCTGTCGGCTACGCCACCGAACCTCTCGTCAACAACCAGATCGAATGCCACCCGTATCTCGACCAGGGGAAGCCCATCGCGGCGAGCCGCAAGCATGGGCTGTCGGTCACCGCTTACAGCCCGATCGCCCGCGGCCGCGTGAAGGGCGACGCGGTGCTCGCCCGGATCGGCAAGGCCCACGGCAAGACCGCCGTGCAGGTCTGCCTGCGCTATCTCGTCCAGCACGAGGTGATCGTCATTCCGCGCACCAGCCGCTCCGAACGGCTGACGGAGAATTTCGCGATCTTCGATTTCAAGCTGACGCCGGCCGAGATGAAGGAGATCGCAGGCCTCGCCCATCCCGGCGGCCGTATCGTCGAATGGGGCGGCTCGCCCGAGTGGGACGACTGAGCGGCTTATATTTCCCGAAGCATTCAGCCGAGTTCTGCGGTAAGCCGCAACAGAGACAAGTTGAGCTTCGCAAGGCGTCCGCGAAGTGCCACTTCAAAAAAGTAGGGAACTGTTGACCTGTCCCCTGGGGCAGCCTCGATAAGAGGGGATGAGCAGCGAGCGACGGAGCGAGTCGTGATGTCTTCCAACCGGGTTCTGAATCCGTCCGAAGCAGCGAGGCGGTTGGGCGTATCCACCAAAGCCCTCCGGCTTTACGAAGAGCGCGGCTTGATTGCTCCGGTTCGCACTGCAGCTGGATGGCGGGCCTACGGGCCTGAGCAAATGACCCGGGCCGCCGAGATCGTGGCGCTGCGCAAGCTCGGCTTGAGCCTCGCGCAGATTGCGCGCGTGCAGGGCGGTGAACCCGAGGGCTTGGAGCCTGCCCTGGCTGCGCACTAGGCGGCACTCGAAGGCCGAATTCGCGAGCTTGTCGGCACGGTCGACAAGGTCCGCGGCATTCGGGCCGGCCTCGTCCGTGGCCAGGCACCGGCCTCCGGAGAACTGGCGCGTCTGTTGAAGCCAACCCCGGAGCTCAAAGTCTCTTTTGATCTGCCCTGGCCGTGGGGCGGCGAACAATTCGAGCTCACCGATATTCGGTCGCTTAATTATATCGTTGGTCCCTTGGGCAGTGGCAAAACCAGATTGGCTCTGCGTCTGGCTGAAATTATGCCCAACGCCGCGTTCCTCGGTTTGGATCGGCTGGCTGAGGGCGGAATGGCAGCCCGGGCACGCACCGACGCCGATCCGGCACTCAAATCGCGGGTCGATCAGATCCTGAGCTGGCTGGTGGATGAAGGGGCCTGCGTGTCGGATGCCCTTGTCGCCTTGATCGTCGGTTTGGAAACCGAGGGGCCTGCGACCTTGATCGTCGACATGGCGGAACAAGGACTGGACCATGCCACCCAGGAAGCTCTGAGCGCCCACCTGCGCCAACGGGCCGACGGCCGCCCGATCTTTTTGCTGACGCGATCATCCGTGATTCTAGACTTGTCCGCCGTTGGCTCGGATGAGGCGATTATCCTTTGTCCCGCCAATCATAGTCCGCCGACCCGTGTCGCCCCTTATCCCGGCGCTCCCGGCTACGAGGCCGTCGCGACGTGCCTCGCCTTGCCGGAGGTGCGAGCCCGCACCGAAGGAGTCATCGCCTGGCGCCCTGGCGTCGCTTGAGGTGGAGGTATGAGCATCAGTTGAAGTGACGATCTCGCTTGCAGCAAGCTTCGGCGCTGATGGCAGATCGAAGATCAGCCGCGCGAGATGCGTGAGCGCCGGCGCGGGGCTGTCCAGCACGAGGTGATCGTCATTCCGCGCACCAGCCGCTCCGAACGGCTGACGGAGAATTTTGCGATCTTCGATTTCAAGCTGACGCCGGCCGAGATGAAGGAAATCGCAGGCCTCGCCCATCCCGGCGGCCGTATCGTCGAATGGGGCGGCTCGCCGCAGTGGAACGACCGAGGCTCAGCCTGCGTCCCGCTCCGCGGCGACGAGCAGGAACATCGGGCGCTCGCGCTCCTCGGCGAGCTCCGGCGCTGCTGCGATCTGGGTCTCGCTCGGACCGAAGTCCTCGATATGCCGGATGGCGAATCCGTTCCGGATGAGGAGATTGAGCGTTGTGCCGAGCGTGCGATGGTACTTGAGGACACCCTCGACAAACCAGTTCGTCCGGCGCGGGCCCTCCATCTGGTAACTGTCGACCGGCCAGGTTTTGCGGCCTTTCGCGTCCGTGATCCAGCCCGGCCGGCGCGTCGCCATGTAGATCGGATGCTCGATCGAGAAGACGAAGTGCGCGCCGGGCACGAGCGCACGATGGACGGTCGCAAACAACCTGCCGAGGTCCTCGATGTAATGCAGCGCAAGGGAACTGTAGGCGAGATCGAAGCCGGCCTTGGGTAGATTGAGCTCCTCCAGATCCATGCGCTCGTAAGTGATCGCTGCATCCTGCGTCTCTGCCTTGGCCCGCGCCAGCATCTTTTCGGACACGTCGAGGCCGAGCACATGCGTTGCGCCAGCATCTCGCGCCCAGCGGCAGAACCAGCCGAAGCCGCAGCCGAGGTCGACCACGCGAAGCCCCGTCATATCGGGGAGGAGAGCCCGGAGCGCCGGCCATTCCGGGGCGCCGGCGAGCCCTTCGGCCGAGCGGGGAAGCCGGCTGTAGCCGGCGAGGAAGGTGGGATCGTCGTAGATATTCTGTGCCATGTGGCGGTCCTACCGATGCGCCGGATCGTTAGCGCATGGTCTCGCTGAATTGCAGGGCGAGGCCGCGAAGGCCGGGCACGCTGTAATCCGACGACCAGGTTTCGCCTGGCGCCACCGGCCACGCATCCGTGATGGTGCCGGTGGTGACGATCTCTCCCGCGGCGAGCTTCGGCGCCTGCGGCTGGTCGGCGATCAGCCGCGCCAGATGCGTGAGCGCCAGCGCCGGACTGTCCAGAACGTTCGCGCCGACGCCCAGATCGACCATCGTGCCGCCGCGCGACAGCGTCACGGCGCAAACCGGCAGCGTGGCGGCCAAGGCGGTGCGGTTCTGTTCCGTCACCATCAGCGGTGCGCCGACCACCAGCGCGCCGTGCAGCCCGAACGCCGCGGTGCAATCGGCGGCGGTGAATTTCCAATCCGGGAAATGGCTCTGCACAATCTCGAATCCTGGCGCGATCCATTCGGTCGCGGCCAGCACCGCGAGCGCATCGTCGACGGGCGATACGGGTGCTTTGAGCTTGAACACCACCTCTGGCTCGATCCGTGGCTGCACAAACGGGTTGAGATCAAGCGTAGCGCGACCGTCCTTCGCGACGTGCACCGTATGCGACCAGACATGCGCCCACATCGGCTGATGCACGCCGTAGCGCGGCCAGATGGTGCGGTTGGTGAAACCGATCTTGCGGCCGACGGAGTGCCAGCCTTGCGCCCGCCGCCGGGCCTCGATGTCGGCCAGCACCGTGTAGCCGTCGGCGACGCTGAAATCCGGAGCGTCGGCCGTTATCGGCTTCAAAGTGGTCGCCGTGTCGTAAGCCGCAATCAGCCGGTCGGCGATGCTGGTGAGGTCCTTTGCCATGCGTCAGAAGAATGCCATCGACTCGCAGCCGGTGCCGCACTTGAAACTCGACTTATGCCGGCGGTTCGGGATGTCGATCACATGCACCGAGCCGTCGCCCTGGCACGGCACGAACAGTTCGTCGCCGTGGAACGCCATGTCCATCGGCTGGCTGCCGACTTTGATCGCGGTCTGCTCCTTGAATGACGGATCGATCAGGCTGACGGTGTTGCTGTTGAGGCTGGTGACACCGAGCAGACTCCAGTCCGGCGCGTAGCGCGCGATCTGCGCGGCCTTCGGCACGGCCTTCAGTCGAATTTCGTCTCTGACGCGCTCGTTCGCGGTGTCGATCAGGAATAGCGCCGGCTCGGCGTCGTCGACCGCGATCACGGTGCGGCCGTCCGGCGAGATCGCAATGCCGGCGAGCGGGCGAGGGGTCGCAATCTTGCCGGTGAGCTTCCGCGTCTTCAGGTCGATCACCGATACGGTCGCGTCCTCCTCGTTCTCCGTGTAGAGCCGCGAGCCGTCCGGCGCGATGATCAGCCGGTGGCCGTTGGTCGAGCCGGAATCCAGGGCTTCGACCACCTTGTTGGTGCCGGGATCGATCACCACCACCTTGGCGCTGTTCTCGCAGGTGATGTAGATCATCCGGTCGGGGCCGAGTTTCAGCGTATGGGGCGCGATGTAGGGCCGCAGATCGATGGTGCCGACATGGGCGCGCTGATGCAGGTCGAAGATGCAGAGGAAGTGCTGCGGGTTGGGATTGCGGCCATGAACGCCGTCGCCGAAGATCGGCACATAGGCGAGGCTCGTTTCCGGCACCACCAGCAGTTCGTGCACGGTGCGGGGAAAGCCGTCGATGGTGATTTGCGTTTCGTAGGTCTCCGGGTCCAGAAACAGGACCTTGCCGCCCATCTTGTCGACCGCGATCAGCCCGCGCGCCTTGGCCATGACGTATTGCTCCCGGTATATGCGGAAATTCTAGCGCATCTTCGCGCCGAAAGAGCAACGTAGTCATCCTTCATGGATATGAGCCCGACCACTGCGCTGGTGCTGTTTTCCGGCGGCCAGGATTCCACCGTGTGTCTCGCCTGGGCGCTGGAGCGCTTTGCCCGCGTCGAGACCGTCGGTTTCGACTATGGCCAGCGCCATGCGGTGGAGCTTGCAGTGCGGCCGCGAATCCGCGAACGGCTCGCGGCGCTGAACTCGGATTGGGCCGCGCGGCTCGGCGACGACCACGTGGTCAAGCTCGATGCGCTCGCCGCGATCTCCGACACGGCGCTCACCCGCGACATGCAGATCGAGATGGCCGACAGCGGCCTGCCGAACACCTTCGTGCCGGGCCGCAACATCATCTTCCTGACCTTTGCGGCGGCGCTCGGCTATCGGCGCGGCGCCAACGATCTCGTCGCCGGCATGTGCGAGACCGACTATTCAGGCTATCCGGACTGCCGCAACGAGACCATGAAGGCCATGCAGACCGTGCTCCGGCTCGGCACCGAGCGGCCGTTCGTGGTTCATACGCCGTTGATGTGGGTCGACAAGGCCGCGACCTTCGCCATGGCGAAAACCATCGGCGGCAGGCCGCTGCTTGATTTGGTCCTAGAGGAGACCCATAGCTGCTACCTCGGTGACCGGAATCATCGGCATGACTGGGGTTTTGGCTGCGGCACATGCCCGGCGTGCCGGCTGCGGGCGGATGGCTACGCCCGTTTTATTGCGGAGACGACATGAGCAACGACAAGCGCCGGCGGATCGAGGGCATCGCCTTCCTGATCGCGTTCGGCCTCACCATTCCGGTGGCGAACTGGATGATCGGCAACGTCGGGACGGTCTGTCCGCCCAACGGCCCGTGCCTCCTTCCGGTGTTTCCGAAGGTCCACGACGTCGCGCTGATGGCGCCGTCCGGTGTCTTGATGATCGGCGTGGCGCTGGTGCTGCGCGATCTGGTGCAGCGGCGGCTCGGCGTCGTCTATTCGGCGAGCGCGGTGGTGCTGGGCGCGGTGCTGTCGTCGGTCTATTCGCCGCCGTCGCTGGTGCTGGCTTCGGCGCTGGCGTTCCTGCTGTCCGAATTCGCCGACATGGCGGTCTACACGCCGCTCGCCCGGCGCGGGCTGGTCAGCGCGGTGGTGGCCTCGAGCGCGGTCGGCCTCGTGGTCGACTCCATCATCTTTCTTTGGCTCGCCTTCGGCTCGCTGGAGTTCCTCGCCGGTCAGGTGGTCGGCAAGGCATGGATGGTGCTGCTGTCGATTCCGTTCGTCATGGTTTTGCGCCGCCGCGACGAGCGGCTCGGCCTGATGCCTGCCTAGAATCAAGAGGCCTCACGATGAGCAATGCCTTCGAGCTCCTGCGCCACGTCACCACGGCGACCATCACCACCATGCTGCTCAAGAAGGGCATCCGGCATTGCTGGATCAAGGGCGCGATGCCGCTCGTGCCCGGCGGGCAGCGCCTGGTCGGCAAAGCTTTCACGCTGCGCTTCGTGCCGGTGCGCGAGGACCTTGCGACGCCGGAAAGCTGGGGCAAGCCGATCTCGACGCGGGCCGCGATCGAAGCCATGCCCGAGGGCTGCATCGCCGTCGCCGACGCGATGGGCGTCACCACCGCGGGCATCTTCGGCGACATCCTGGTGATGCGCATGGCGCGGCGGAAGGTGACGGCACTCGTCACCGACGGGGTGATCCGCGACAAGGCCGGCTGCCTCAAGGCCGACATGCCGATCTACTGCCAGGGCACCGCGGCGCCGGCCTCGGTCAATGGGCTGACTTTCGTCGGCTGGAACGAGCCGATCGCCTGCGGCGGCGTCGCGATCTTTCCGGACGACGTGATCGTGGTCGATGACGACGGCGCGGTGGTGATCCCGCAGGCCCTTGTCGATTTCGTCGCCACCGAAGGCTGTGAGCACGAACGCTACGAGACCTGGGTGGTCAGCGAGGTCGAGCGCGGCGTGGCGCTGCCGGGACTTTATCCGCCGAACGACGAGGCCAAGGCGCGCTACGCGGCCTGGAAGAAACAGCAGGGCCTGTAGCGGACGTTCATCCCGCCAGCGACAGGAAATCGGCAAGGAAACCTGATGTTCTTTTTGCTGTCCAAGGTCCTGGCCTTTCTGACCATCCCGTCGAACATCGTTCTCGGCATCGGCATTCTCGGCATGCTGTTGTTGTTGACGCGGTTTCGCCGCGCGGGCGTCCGGCTCATGGTCGCCTGCCTGCTCATCATCCTCGTGATCGGCATCTTGCCGATCGGCCGCGGGCTTATTGCTCTGCTGGAAAACCGCTTTCCACCCGGCAACGAGGCCGGTGCCGAGATCACCGGCATCATCGTGCTGGGTGGCCCGATCGACAACCGCATGAGCGCGGCGCGCGGCATGATCTCGGTCGGCGGCGACGTCGAACGGCTGATCGAGGGCGCTGCGCTGGCGCGCCGCCATCCGGCGGCGAAGCTGGTCTTCACCGGCGGCAATCCAAGCCTGGTTCACAATGATCCGCCGGAATCGTTTTTCGCCGTGAAGCTGTTCGAGCAGCTCGGCGTGCCGGCATCGCGCATCACGGTGGAAGACAAGTCACGCAACACCGACGAGAACGCCGTCTTGAGCAAGCGCCTGGTCGATCCGAAGCCCGGCGAGCGCTGGCTTCTGGTGACGTCGGCGGTTCACATGCCGCGCGCGGTCGGCGCGTTCCGAAAGGCCGGGTTCCCGGTTGAAGCGTATCCAGTCGATTGGCACACGCTGCCCGGTGCCAAAATCTGGTTCGTGCCGCGCTACCTGCTCAATGGCATCGGCACACTCGACTCCGTGTCCCACGAACTGGTCGGGCTGTTCGTCTACTGGATCACCGGGCGCTCGTCCGAGCTGTTTCCGGGACCGCTGCCCGATGCCAAACCGAACGGGCCGGCTTGAAGGAGCGGTATGAAAGCGATCGTCATTCGCAACTACGGTCCGCCGGACGTCCTCAAATACGAGACCGTGCCCGATCCCGAGCCTCGCCTTGGCGAGGTGCGCATCCGCGTCCATGCCGCGACGGTCAACCGCGTGCTCGATGTGAGCCTGCGTGCCGGCAAAGAAGGCCATCGAGGCGCGGCGCTTCCGCTCATCCCCGGCGTTGATTGTGCGGGCGTGGTCGATGCGGTCGGGCCGGGCGTGATCCAATGGCGCAAAGGTATGCGGGTCGCTGCCGCCGGCATCATGCCGCTCGACATCTGCCCGGAGGTGGACGTTGGCTATAGCGGCCCGACCGGCATGATGGGGATCAAGCGGCCCGGAGGCTTTGCCGAGCTGGTGACGGTGCCGTCCTGCGCGGTGATCGCATTGCCCGACGGGCTCGATTTCCACCATGCCGCGGTCGTGACGCGCCACGTGCCGACCGCCTGGAACCTGCTGTTCAATGTCGCAGGCCTCAAAGCGGGCGAGACGGTGCTGATCATGGGCGCCGGCGGCAATCTCGGGTCGATCGGAATCCAGATCGCCAAGCACGTGATCGGTGCGAAGGTGATCGCGGTCGCGGGCTCCGAGGATCAAACGCAGCTCGGCCTCGAGCTCGGCGCCGACCACGCCGTCAACTACAACACCACGGACCTCACCGCCGAGGTCCTGAAGCTCACCGGCGGCAAGGGCGTCGATGTGCTCTACGACAACATCGCCAATCCGAAGGTGCTGCCCAAGGCGTTCCTCGCGCTCGGCATGCGCGGCCGGCTGGTGACCGCGGGCGCCCATGGCGGCCCGAACGTGACGATCGATTTCTCGCACCTCTATCACAAGAACATCATCATCCGCGGCATGCCCGGCTATCATCCGCCCGACGTGCCGAAGTGCCTCGCGGCCGCAGCGGCGGGCAAGATCAAAACGCAGATCGAGCGCGTGCTGCCGCTGTCGCAAGCCGCCGAGGCGCACCGGCTGGTGGAGTCGGGCGAGTCCCTCGGCAAGATCGTGCTCGACCCGACGCTGGGCTAGAGCGGTTCACAATTTGACGGAAGCGTATCCGGCGTTTGCGAAGTAGTTGCTGCATTCGCGGGGGCCTATGGTTGTGACGAGGCTGCCGATTTGGCGCCAGACATCGTCGATGGTGCGCCTTTGAGCCATGCGCATCCAATGTTTGATCTTGGCGAAGGCCTGCTCGATCGGATTGAGGTCCGGCGAGTAGGGCGGCAGGTACCAGAGCCTGGCTCCGGCTGCTCTTATGATCTGTCGCAGCACGGCAGCCTTGTGGCTTCCGAGGTTGTCCATGACGACAATATCGCCGGCCTTCAGTGCGGGAACGAGTTGCTGCTGGACATAGGCTCGGAAGCACTCGCCGTTGATCGGGCCATCGAACACGCAAGGGGCTGTGAGGCCGTCGTGGCGGAGCGCGCCGAGGAAGGTCAGCGTCCGCCAATGACCATGCGGCGCGTAAGCTCGCAGGCGATCGCCCTTGCGTCCCCATCCGCGCAGTGGGGCCATGCTGGTCTTGATCCAGGTTTCGTCGATGAAGACCAAACGCCGTGGATCGAGACCGGCCTGCCAGGATCGCCAGCGCTTTCGTCTGCGGGCGATGTCGGCCCGGGCCTGTTCAAGCGCGAACAGTGTTTTTTTTGAACCGCAGGTCTTCGCGCCGCAGGAACAGCCACACGGCATTGTGCGAGACCTTTACCCCACGCGCGGCAAGTTCGTCCTTCAGCCCATGCAGGGTCAGATGCGGGGTCTGTCTGATGCGCTCCAGGATGAAGGCCCGATGCGGATCGAGCACCGGCTTGCGATATCCACCCATCTTGCTCGGCGACACTGAGCCAGTCGTCCGATAGCGCTGAGACCACTTCACCACCGACGACACCGCCACGCCGAACCGCGAAGCCACCGTCCGGCAGCTCTCACCGTTCCGCACCGCCGCAACGACACGCTCACGCAGATCATTGGACAGAGGTCGGGTCATGAGCTGCTGGCCTCCAACCCAGCCAGCAGCTTGAATCACAATTCGAAGCCCAGCGGAATCCCCAGCGATTCAGAAAAGAAGTGAACCGCTCTAGGTCGCGTTGTGCTCAAAGCATGCCGGGCAGGGTTTTTTCCAGACTCTGGTTCACGAGCGTCCGGATTCCATCCCTGATCTGGGCGCTTTGCACGGCGGCCTGTGGTGTCTCCGGCCACCATGTCTTGTCGACGCGGCGGGTCAAACCGCCGACGCCGGTGAGCACTGATGCCAGAGTCGTCTCCGTGCGCGCGACTTCGGTTTTCAGAACCGCGAAGGTGTTGCCGTCATAAATCCTGATGGCGAAGTGGGCGAAAAGATAGTAGCTGCCCATCAGTTCGGCGCCGTACGAAACGATGCCCAGACCGAACAGCGTCTGGTTGGTGTTGGAAAACGCCGCGCCGGTTCGGTACACCGAGATGGTCAAATCGCACTTGCCGGATGCGCGCGCCGCTGCCGCGACCGCTTGATCCCATTCCGCGGTGGTGTTGCGGAACAGCCCGCCGCCAGGACTTTCCAGTGCAGCGAGCGTGGCCTTCGGAAAATTGATACGCCGCACCGTAAACCGGTTGCCCAGCACCGTACCCACCTTGCGAACGATGAGTTCGTCGATACCCCATGAATCGACTGCGATCTCCTCGAGGCCATTGCCGAAGACCATCACACCGATTTTCTTGACGTCGAACTTGTGACCGACAACGGGAATGAGGCAAACGCTTTTGCTGGCAGCGCGGGAGGGTGGGGCGGCTTGTTGTCCGAGCGCCGCAGACGAGAAAAACAACGTCAGAAAAAAGACAATGGCACCGCGCATCTATCCCTCACCAAGTCCCCAGCCGATATTCGCGATTTTTGCGCGAAAATTTTCGCATGACACGCGCAAAGATGGCAATGGCTGATCAGTCGCCCGACCCGACGTTGACGTGGCGGAGCCAACCGCCAAGCTTACGCCGTCGCCGTGATCACGAGCGCGCGGATGCGCCCTTTGATCGGGCCGCGGCCGAAGCGCCGCTCCAAAGCGGCAGCCGCGTGGTTGGTCGCGTCCTCCAGCCGCGACGCGTCGCGCGCCTCGATCTCGTTCCGCCACGGCGTGCCCTGGCAATAGGCGATCGCGGCATCGAGCGGCGAGGCGGCCGGGCTGACTGCATCGACAGCGTCGATCGTGACTTCGGTGAAGCCGGCTGCCGCAAGCGCGTCGCGGATGGGTTGCGGCTCGTGATAGCCGTGCGGCGTGCGGGCCATGAAGCGCGGGGGATCGGCGGGAAAATACAAGGCGAGCGCCTTTATGATCTCATCGGCAAAATCATTTTCCGAAATCTTGTCCCACACGTTGAAAACGTACCGGCCGCCCGGCTTGAGAACACGGCGGGCTTCGCCGAAGGCCCGCACCTTGTCGGGGAAGAACATCGCGCCGAACTGGCAGACCACGACATCGAATGAGTCGGCTTCGAATGGCAGATCCTGCGCGTCGGCCGGCCGCCAGCTCAGCCGCGCGTCTCCGGTGAGCTTCGCCTTGTTGTAGTCGAGCATCGGCAGGTTCAGGTCGGTGACGACGATGCGGGTTGCGGCAGGAAGGCTCGCCGCCATGGCCCGCGTCACCACGCCGGTGCCGGCTGCGATTTCAAGAATGTTCTGCGGTTTGAGCGCCTGCACGCGCTGGGCAATATCGTGTGCGTAGGGCTCGAAAATCAGCGGGACCATCAGCCGGTCGTACATCTCCGGGATTGATCCTGCGAATTGCGTGTCGCTTGCCGGCATCACGGGCCTCCCGATTGCGAGCCGGCTCATGATACGCGCTGCGGGCTCATCTGGCAGCCGCTTGATCCCGCCGCGGCAGGCCTTGAAAGGAGGGGTTGAACCCTCAGCCGTTCCGAGGCGACCAACGAGGATGCAAGGGATCGATGTATTTTTTGCAGTGCTTTCGGTCATCGCGGCGGCATGCGCTGCGAGCTACCTTTGCATATTTCTCTATCGGCCCGCAGCCTTCCGGTTCTCTCTGACGGAGCTCGATGCGCTGGTTTGGTACAAGCGCGTGCCTGGCAAGGTTTACCTCGGGTTCGCGCTGTGGGGGCTGGGGTTCATGGTTTTCAAAGCGCTTGAATCGGCGCTGTGGTGGATGCCGGGGACAGTCTGGATCGATGATTCATACCGCCCCGTTTCCTGGGTGGTGGCCATCGCGATCGGTTTTGGCGGCGTCAATTTTGCCGCAAGCAAAATGGAAGACATCGCTCGCAAGGCAGCATCGAAAAACGAAACGTAGTTGCTTTACGCTGTGACCTGCCTCTCAAGATAAATCTGCTCGTGCGTAGCGACCTGGCGGCTGGCCGACGTGGCGGCTGAAAGCGGTGCTGAAGGTGCTGGCCGAGCTGTAACCCACGCGCTCGGCGACTGCCGCGAGTCCGAGTTCTTCGCGGCGGAGCAAGTCCTTCGCGATGGCCATGCGCCAGGCGAGGAGATACTCCATCGGCGGAAGGCCCACGGCGCGTGCAAAGCGATCGAAGAACGCAGAACGAGACAGCGCAGCTTCCTTCGCGAGTTTGGCCACGGTCCATGACCGCCCGGGATTGCCGTGCATCTGCCGTATCGCCGCCGCGAGTCGCCCATCGCTCAACCCGCGCAGCAACCCAGGCGACGCCCGCTGGCCCTGTGTCGACCGCAGCGCTTCGACGAGCAGCACCTCGACCAGGCGGGAGAGTACGAGATCGCGGCCCGATCGCCGTTCGCTCGATTCCTCAACGACGAACCGTACCAGCATGGAAAGGCGCTCGACGCCGCGCACATGCACCAGTGCCGGCAACAGCGATACCAGCAACCCCGCGTCTGCCGAATCGAAGACGAAGTAGCCGCCGAGCAGCCGAACATCGGGACGTCCGCCGCGCCTGCCGTGGCGAACGTCGCCGGCCGGCGAAGGCAATCGCTTCGGGTCGATGCGCTCGGGCGTCACCGGATCGAAGCCCGACATCGTAAAGCCAGGCGTCGCCGGCAGGAGCACAAAGTCGCCTGCCTCAAGCGTGATCGCATCGTGGCCGTCGACGGCGAGACGGCACCGGCCCTCGATCACGGTGCAGAAGCTTGGCTGGCCGAAGTCGGTGTAACGCACCCCCCAGCGTCCTGCGCCACTGATGCCCTTCGTGAACACGGCACGCGGCCGAAGCAGGGTGATGATTTCCGAGAGCGGATCGATCATTGCCGGACTATTGCAAAGGAAATATGGACTTTTGATTGTAGATAGTCCGGCCTCCGAAGGCTATCCCTTCACCACCAACCGAAGGGAAACCAACATGAAGACCGCATTGATCACTGGCTGCTCGTCGGGCTATGGCCTGGAGACCGCACGCCATTTCCATGCACAGGGCTGGAACGTCGTCGCCACCATGCGGACGCCGCGTGAAGGCATCTTGCCTCAATCGGAGCGCCTCCGCGTGCTGCCGCTTGACGTGACCAGGCCTGAAAGCATCGCAGCGGTGCTTGACCAGAGCGGGCCCATCGACGTGCTCGTCAACAACGCGGGCATCGGCCTGTTCGGTGCCTTCGAAGCCACTCCCATGGCCGTGGTGCGCGATGTGTTCGAAACCAACACGTTCGGTGTGATGGCGATGACGCAGGCGGTGCTGCCTCAATTCCGCGCGCGCGAGTCGGGCGTGGTGGTGAACGTGACCTCAAGTGCGACGCTGGCGCCGATGCCGCTGGTGGCTGTTTACACCGCCAGCAAAATGGCCATCGAGGGATTCACAAGATCGCTGGCCCTCGAGCTTCAAGCTTTCAACGTGTGCGTCAAGCTGGTTGAGCCGGGTTACGGCCCGAGCACGCGCTTTACGCAAAACACCGGAACGCGCATGGAAGGCACGATTCCCGAGGCGTACACGCCCTTCGCCCAAGCTGTGCTAACCGCCTTCTCACAGCCGGCTATGGTGACGACGGAGTCCGACGTGGCGGAGGCGGTGTGGAGCGCCGCAAACGACAGGTCCGGGCAACTGCGCTTCCCGGCCGGTGCCGACGCAGTAGCGCTGGCTCAATCCGCGTGAGCCCGGAAGCGCCCCGTGAAAGCACTCTAACGTTGGTGTGGCGCAACCCGATACGACAAACTCGCAGCCAACTATCTGGCGTTCGTCAAACTTGCATCAATCCGCATTTGGCTGTGTGCTAGGATGCGGACCCGTCGCCCTTTGCGTTCAAGGTCGCTTTTGGGGCAAGCCGGACATCAACAGGCTGACACACCCGGCATAATCGGTCGAAAATGACCCGAAGCGGACATTCGCGGAACCTTGTGTCGCGGGCAAACAGAAAGGGAAAAGGATTATGAGATCCGGTTATACGAAAGTTTTCTGCGCTTTCGCTTTTTCGACGCTCACTTGTATCGTGCATGCAGACCCTTTGACCGAGACTCGTATTTCGCCACAGGAGTTGAAGTGGGAAAAACTGTCCACGGGGGTTGAACGAACGAATATCGCCGGAGACGACAAGAAGGCCGGATTGTATGTTTATCGCATCCGGTTTCCGGCAGGCTCCCGTGTTACACCGCATTTTCATCCTGATGAACGCGTCGGAACGGTACTATCTGGGACGCTCTATTTTGGGTACGGACCTGAGTTCAACGAGGCCGCCATGAAAGCGCTGCCCCCGGGTGGCTCGTGGACGGAGCCACCCAAACAGCCGCATTTTGCATGGGCGAAAGACGGCGAGGTTGTCATCCAAGTGATGGGATATGGTCCGTCGGGCACAACGCAGGTCGGCTCAAAATAGCCTCAACGTCGAATCCGATCAGCCACAGCTTATATCCGCTTTTGTCACGCACCGGACTTGTCAGCGCGCAATGGACGCAGGACATCATCCAGACGCTCAGCGTTCACGCTCCCAAGTGAGTGTCCCTACCACCTTCTTGCCGGGATAAACCGCACTGGCCTGTTCGGCGGTTCGAATAGAGAGCTTGTCTCCTTCCAGCTTGAAGAACCGGACTTGGGCCGTGCCCGTCAAAATCTCGTTCCACGAGAGATCGACGTCGGTTGTAAGTTTGTCTCCGTCGATTTTGAATTTGCCGGTGTAGACCATCAGCGATTTGAGGAGCGCGGCTGAGTCCGCATCACTCGTTGCGGGCTTGCGATCTGGCCTGGCGATCATGAACGCCGAGAACCCGTCCGGTGTGAAGAGCGCCCTGCCTTTCGGGTTGGGACCAAATGGTTGTGTGGCTCCTCCATCGATAATTTGAATCGTCCAAGCGGTTAGCTTCCAACTACCGACCAATTGTCGCGCTGTATCCTGTGCGAAGGCCAGTCCGGGTTGAAGAAAGCAATAGGCAGCAACAGCGAAAGCGGTAAGACGAACCATGTTGTCCTCCCGTGTCTGGGCACCGCAGAACGCTAGTCGCAAGGTAAATCTCTGTCGAGGCCACCCCGTCGGTGGCCTCTATCAATCCGAATGTGACGTCGATTCTTGGCACATCGCGCCGTTTTGCTACCATGTTGTACTTCGGTCGCATTCGGATCGAAGCGGACATCGGGCCGAGTTATGAGTACGGCCTAATGAGTCCGGACCCTAATCCAGCCGCGGCAGGCCGAGCCGGTACACGCCCTTGAAGTCGTTCGGGTCGACCGGCTTGCCCTTGCGATAGATCACCAGCCGGCCTTCCTGCGCGAGCCGTACCGCGACACGGCGGATCGGCGGCATCAGCACGTGCCACTCCGGGCCGGGCTTCAGCACATTGGCAGCGTCGGTCGGGCTGATGGTCTTGCCCGCGGCTGTCTCGCCGAGCAGGCGGAAGATCGCGGCTTCGATGTCGGCCGGGTCGATCATGGTGAACGGCTTCTTAAACTCCGACTGATATCCGCAACAGATCACGCGCTCGGGCAGGAAACGGCTGTATCCTGCGACACGCAGTCTGAACGATTCGGGACCTTGAGTATGCGTACTCGGTCGGACGAAAGGTGAGGCGGGCGCGCCGAGCCGGAGGATCGTCGGATGTCTATCGAAATGGATGCGGGCGCGGGCAGGCCGCGTGCGTTTTCCAATGCAACGAATGTCGACGCAGAGATCGAGGCGGCCGAGCCCGACCCTGCGGAAGGCTGGCTGATGATCCTCACCACGCTGGCCGGTGTGCTGGCCGCTTCATCGCTCGGCGTGTGGGTGTTCCTGCGCTGATTGAGCCTGCGGCGAACCGCTTCACACTTCGCCGGAAAATGCTTTAGCCGCCGCGCAGCAGAGGCCGCAGGCTGCGCACGTCCGCGACCTGCTCGATCGCATAGATGGTGTCGATCAGGCGACCCGACGTGTCGCGTCCCAGCACCGGCGCGACGAGATCGCGCGCTTTGTCGATCACTTCGGCACGCGTCATCGGGTTGCGCGGCGTGCCACGGACCGCGGTGACGCGTTCCGAAAGGCGCGTTCCGTCGGACAATTCGACTTCGACCAGGGTTACGCGAACCGGCAGAAATTTTGTGAGCTCGTCGTCGCGCACGAGATCGACTTTCTGGCGTTCGCGGAGCGCTGTGGGCTCGTGCATGCGCGCATCGTCATGCGCAGCGTGGAAGGAAACGGTCTTGTCCAGCAGCATCACCGCGACCATGTGCTGAAGGCAGATGTCCGGGATGTCGCGATTGTCGACAATGGCGGCAACGGGCGGCGCGAGCCGTATCGTCACGCGCTTGACCTCGTTGGCCTCGAACGGGTGTTTTTTCCGGATCGCCTCGAGGCCGTCGAGCGGCGCCTGAATCGGCGAGCCAACGGTCCACTTCTTGATGTCCGTGAGCGCGATGTCGTAGCGGGTGCCGAGCTTTTCGACGAGCCGTTCCGGCTCGGCCTTCGGCGCGTAGGTCGCGAAGAAGTTGTCTGCGCCCGTGAAGATGTCATCGACGCCGGTCCAGCCGGCCTTCACCAGCAGCGCCGAGGTCAGGCCGTTGCGGGCCGGCATGCCGCCGAAGACGAAACCCTTCTCGATGTGATCGGTGTCGCGCTGCCACGCCCGGGTGCCCGAGGACTGCTGCGCCGCGTAGCCGAGCGCCCAGCGCATCTGCTGCGCGTCAAGGCCTGCGACGCAGCATGCAGCGGCTGCCGCTCCGAACGTGCCGGCGATGCTGTGGGTGGCAACGCTGACGCTGACGTCGTAGCTCGCTTTGGCGTTTTCGCCGAACATCGCGAGGATGATCCGGGTGCCGACGTCGTAGCCGAGTGTCACGGCGTTGAGCAGCGCCGTGCCGTCACCGCCGAGTTCCTCAGCCGCGGCAAGCGCGGCGGGCACGACCGCGCATCCCGGATGCCAGCGCCCGGCATTGTTCGAATCGTCGGTTTCGTCCGCATGCGCCATCACGCCGTTGGCGACGGCGGCCTCAAGCGGCGGCGCCGACAGAGCGGTGCCAGGGATCGTCGCGCTGCCTTTCCCGGCGTACATGCCGAGATAACGTTGCGCCGCCGCGCCGGGTGCGAGCCGCGATCCCGAGATGATGGATGCGAGCGTATCGAGAAGATGGTGCTTGGCTTGCTCCGCCACATCGGCGGGCAGCGCGCGTGCGCGGGCCGCGCTCATGTAGGCGCTGAGCTCGGCCATCTGAGGGCTGGTCGCGGACTCGGCGAACGCACGGGGGGTGGACAAGATCGATCCTATCGCACAATGGGCCATGAGACTGAGCATGCGGCGCCGGTTCATTCTCGTCTCCATCACGGTCGTCGTCCATCGCGCCGCGAGTCCGCGCCCCGGCTGGCTATTCTCCGCCGCACACCGCGCGCCGCGAGTCCGAGGCAAACTGACGGCGCCAGAGCACCACGACGACCACGACGCTCGAAATCATCAGCAGCCACGGGCTGATGAACCAGCCGAGATAGCCGAGCGCGAAGAAGAACGCCCGCTGGCCGCGGTTGAAATGCAGTCCCGCGACCTCGCACAGCCGGCCGACGCGCAGCGCGTGAGCCTTGGCCTCCGGCTCGTCCTGCTGGCTCGCCGGCGGCGTCGCCCCGACCAGGATGGCGACGTAGTTGTAGAGCCGGTACGCCCAGCCGAACTTGAAGAACGCATAGACGAAGATGATGGCGAGCCCGATGGTCTTCGCCTCCCACTGCACGTGGGTCATCTGCACGCCGAACGGCAGCGTGCCCACCACCTGGACGATTTCTTCCGATGAGCGAAGCAGCGTCAGCGTGCCGCCGACCGCAATCAGCGATGTGGAGGCAAAGAACGCGGTGCCGTTCTGCAGCGCCGCCACGATCTGGGCGTCGACCATGCGCGTCTCGCGCTTGAGCATCTGGAGCATCCAGACGTCGCGGTAGCGGTTCATCTCGGAGTTGAGGCCGCGGCGGCGCCGTTCGGTCACCGACAGCGCGATCGAATAGGCGATCCAGGCGCCGAGAAACCAGCAGAGCGCCACGATATCGATGATCGAAAGCAGCGGCATGACGAATCTCCGGGGCCACGCTCCCATCCCCGGAACGCCCGCGCAAGATCGCGGTTTGCCCGGTTTCCCGGCGCTGGCCTGCGCACCCTGGTCTTACGGTCCGCGCTCTGCCACCATCGGGAGGAACGGAGATTGCAATGCCCCAGACCATCACTGTCGGCGTCAAGGCGCTGTGCGAGGCCGCCGAGCGCGAGGTCGAGACCCTGTCGATCGAGGAGGCGCTGAAGCTCCACGGTCGCGACGACACGGTGCTGGTCGATATTCGCGATATCCGCGAGCTTCAGCGCGACGGCAAGGTGCCGGGTGCGTTGCATTGCCCGCGCGGCATGCTGGAGTTCTGGATCGACCCGCAGAGCCCGTACCACAAGCCGCAATTCGCCGAGGACAAGCGCTACGTGTTCTTCTGCGCCGGCGGCCTGCGCTCGGCGCTCGCCGCGCAGACCGCCAAGAACATGGGCCTGAAGCCGGTGGCTCATATCCGCGGCGGCTTCGGCGCCTGGAAGAAGTCCGGCGGCCCGGTCGAGATGCCGGAGCCCCGGCCCACAAAAGCCTAACTGGACGGGAAGCCTCGGCCGGAACATAAAGCCTGCCGACCGTTTGGATCTTGTGATGAGTGACGAACAGCAACCGCCCGCGACGACAGAAGCCAAGCCGGATGTGACTCCGGCGGCCGCTCCGGACGCGAAACCCGCGGGCCGCTGGCCGGCGCCCGAAGTCTGGCTTCTGGGGGGGCTTGGGGTGCTCGGCCTCGCAGGCTTCGCGGTGGTGTTCAGCCTGGTGACGGCGCGGACCACGCCCAACCCGCAGGCGGTGGCCGCGGCCGCGCAAGCGCCGGGACCGGTGCAGCAACTGATCACAACGCCGCAAGGCGTGGTGCAGGGGATGCAAGGGGCGCCAGGCGAACGCGGCGCGCAGGGACCGCCCGGGCCGCAAGGGCCGCGCGGCGCCAACGGCGACGCCGGGATCCGCATCGTTCGCACCACCTGCGCCGGCGATTGCTCGACGCAGTGCGAGCCCGACGAGGTGCTGCTCACCGCGCATTGCGGGGTCGGCCGCGCGCCCGCGATCTATCCGACCGAATCCTCGGCGCTCTGCCGCTCGCGCAGCAACGCCCGGGTCGAAGTGGTCGCGGCCTGCGTGAAGTCGGTGCGGCGCTAACATTCATTACAAGGGGAGGGCCGTCGTGGCGCTCACGCTCGTCATCGGCAACAAGAACTATTCGTCCTGGTCGATGCGGCCGTGGATCGCCATGAAGGTCGCGGGCATCGCCTTCGACGAGGTGGTGATCTCGCTCGACGCCGAAGACTTCAAGGCGCGGGTGTTGAAGATTTCAGGCACCGGCAAGGTGCCGGTGCTGGTCGACGGCGATGTGCGGATCTGGGAGTCGCTTGCGATCCTGGAATATCTTGCCGAGAGATTTCCGGCCGCAAAGCTTTGGCCGGCGGACGCCGTGGCACGCGCTCATGCGCGCGTGGTCGCCTCCGAGATGCACGCGGGCTTTCTGCCGCTGCGAAAAGCCTGCCCCATGAACATGTGGCGGCCGGCCAAGAGGCTTGCGCTCGACGCCGATGTCGCCAACGACGTCAAACGCATCGACGCGCTCTGGACGGAGTGTCGCAACCGCTTCGGGGCAGGCGGGCCGTTTCTGTTCGGCGCATTTGGCGCCGCAGACGCGATGTACGCACCGGTCGTGGCGCGCTTCCACACCTACGATGTTGCCGTCAGCGAAGTCTCACGCGCCTATATGGCGGCCGTCATGGCGCTGCCGGCCTGGGCCGAATGGACCGAGGCCGCGCTCCAAGAGCCATGGGTGCTGGCCCGCAACGAGCACGACTGGCCGGACGTGCCGCGGATCTCCGCCGCCTCATGAGCTGAACTGCGTCAGATACACCAGCCCGAAAATCACGATGACCAGGGCGGTGCTCACCGCGAGCACCACCGCCACCGGGCGGTCGAGGAAGCCGGCCCGTGCTTCCACCGCTGTCTCGACGATGTGATCGCCTTCCTTGTGCATGTCGGCCTCCGTTTATTCCGTGCGGCTGTACATCCAGCGGTCGATGCGGTTGGGCATGATCCACGGCCAGGCAAAGCTCGTGATCAGCGCCCACCAAGTTCCGTTGAACGCGCCGAAATAAATGCCGTTCTGCACGCCGCCACCGTTGCCGCCGGTGAGGCCGCCAACGGCGGCGCCGACCGCGATCCAAAGTGCAAACCAGATCGCTGCGACGATCGCGACACGCTTCATGGCTGTCTCCTGGCCATGACAACGCGTGCACCAAGGCACCGTTCCCGGCGCAACGGCTCGGATGGGCCCGCTAATCAGCTCCGGCGGGGGTGCTCGTGCATCCAGTGTTCGAGGCGGGTCGGCAGAATCCACGGCCACGCGAACACTGTGAGCAATGCAAACGTGAAGCCTAGGATGGCTCCCGTGCCCGGATCATTGAACAGGTATTGGCTGAGCTGACATATCGCGGTGGTCCAGCCAACGAACCACAGCAGTGCAACGACGGCGACACGATCCATGATCGAGGATCCTTCATCTCGCCCTTGGTCCACAACCTTGCCTCGGGACAACGTCTCGTCAATGGGGACGTTCCGTGAACTGCTCTGCGCCTTCATCAGGCCTCGGTTCAGCCAAGCCTGAGGCCCCCCTGCGGCTTTCTGTCCATGGAGACTTGCCAAATGATGCGAACTCCAATTTGGTTCTGCCCGGATTTCGTCATGATCCGGGAACATTGCTCCCGCGCTGGTATTTTTCGGTCCGCCGAATAATCCTGCGCAGGGGGCGATACCAACGGTCATTTCCTACGGCGCGACCGGGAGATATCGCTATGAGACTGACTACCCTGCTGTCCCTTGCCTTTGTGATCGCTGCATCCACGCTGCCTGCTGCAGCCGAGGATACGCCGCCCCCGGTCAAGGGCATGTTCCTCCTGACGGACTATCCGTCGACAACGGTCCGGCCTGGCTCGACCTCCACCATCAATTTGCGGCTCCGCAACTACGCGCTGCCGCCCGAGCGCTTCAACTTCGCAGTGAGCGGCGCCCCTCAGGGCTGGACCGTGACGCTGCTCGGCGGGGGCCAGCCGGCCAGCGCCGCGATGGTCGCGACCAACGACAGCACCACGATGCAGCTGCGCCTCGACGTGCCGGACAACGCCGCGATGGGCTCGCACGATCTCACGGTGACCGCCAAAGGGCCGTCCACCGAGCTGACGCTGCCGATTTCGGTGACGCTCGCCAAGGACCTGCCGGCCAAGCTCACGCTGAAGCCGCAACTGCCCTCGATCCGCGGCAACGCCAAGTCGAACTTCGAATACCAGCTCGACATCAAGAACGACTCGGGCCGCAACCTCGTGGTCGCGCTCGGTGCCCAGGCGCCGCAGAACTTCGATGCGACCTTCACCGAGCAGTACGGCAGCCAGGAGCTCAACTCGCTGCCGGTCGACGCCGGTGCGTCCAAGACCGTCAAGCTCAAGGTCCGGCCGCCGAGCACCGCCAACGCCAGCCGTTATCCGGTCACGGTGAAGGCCACCGCCGAGGACGCCACCGCCGAGACCACCGTGGCGCTCGAGATCACCGGCCAGCCGCGGCTCTCGCTCGCCGGCCGTGACGGCGTGCTGAGCGGCCGCGCCGAGGCCGGCAAGGAAACCACGTTCCCGCTGCTGATCAGCAACACCGGCAGTGCGCCGGCCGAGGAGGTCGAGCTTTCGAGCTCCGCGCCGAGCGGCTGGAAGATCGAGTTCGATCCCAAGACCGTCGACCGTATTCCGGCGAACGCCACGCAGCCCAAGGAGGTGCAGGTCCGCGTCACGCCGCCGGAGAAGGCGATCGCCGGCGATTACGCTCCGACCTTCACGGTCACCTCGCGCGGCGAGACCGCCTCGACCCAGTACCGCGTCGCGGTGGGCACCTCGACCCAGTGGGGCCTGATCGGGGTCGGCATTGTCGGCGTGGCGCTGCTGATCATGCTCGCGGCCGTCGCGAGGTTCGGCCGCCGATGAGCGAGAATGTCATCGAAGTCGAGGGGCTGACCAAACGCTACGGCCGCACCACTGCCGTGGACGGCATCTCGTTCACGGTCGGCAAGGGCGAGATCTTCGGCCTCCTCGGGCCGAACGGCGCCGGCAAGACCACCACCATCCTGATGATGCTGGGCTTGACCGACATCACCTCAGGCCGCGTCAGCGTCATGGGTCACAACCCCATGCGCGAGCCGTTGCAGGTGAAGCGGGTGGTCGGCTATCTGCCGGACACCGTGGGCTTCTACGACTACATGACCGCGGTGGACAACCTGCGTTACACCGCGGCCCTGATCGGCATTCCGACCGAGCTGCGCGACAAGCGCATCGCCGAAGCCCTTGAACGCGTGGGCCTCAGCGACGTCGGGCAGAGGCGGGTCGGCGCCTTCTCGCGCGGCATGCGCCAGCGACTGGGCCTTGCCGAGATCCTGATGAAGGACGTTTCGATCGCGATCCTCGACGAGCCGACGTCGGGCCTCGATCCGCACGCCACCTCCGAGCTTCTGGAGATGATCCGGTCGCTCAAGCAGCACGGCGTCGCCGTGATGGTGTCGTCGCATCTGCTCGAGCGCGTGCAGAGCATCTGCGACCGTGTCGCGCTGTTCAACTCCGGCAAGATCGCCCTGCTTGGCACCGTTCCGGAGCTGGCCCGCGAGGTGCTGGGCGGCGGCTACAACGTCGAGGTCGAGGCGGACGGCGAGGGGCTTGCCGTCAAGTTCTCCGAGATCTCGGGCGTCAAGGCCGTCGACCAGTCCGGCCCGAGCCGCTACCGGCTGCTCGCCGAGACCGACGTGCGGCCGCAGGCCGCCGCGACCGTGGTCAACGCCGGCGGCGCATTGCGCCGGCTTTCGATCGCCGAGCCGTCGCTCGACGCCATCTACACCGCCTACTTCCAGCGCCAGGGAGTGAGTCATGCCGCAGCGTGAAGGTTCGCCCTGGCAGGGCATGAGCGTCGTGTTCTTCCGGGAGCTGTTCGACCATCTGACCAGCGCGCGCATGCTGGTCATGCAGCTTCTGGTCGTCGTGCTGGGCGCGGCGGTGGTCTATTTCGCCGCCGAGCAGATCCGCAACACCACGGCGGAGGACCCGTTCCTGTTCCTGCGGCTGTTCGCGCCGCCGGGGCAGACATTGTTGTCGTTCGTGGTGGTGATCAGCATTCTCGTGCCGATCATGGCGATCGGGCTCGGCTTCGACTCGGTCAACGGCGAATACAACCGCCGCACCATGTCCCGCATCCTGGCGCAGCCGATCTATCGCGACGCGCTGCTGTTCGGGAAGTTCCTGGCCGGCTTGATCACGCTGACCATCTGTCTCGTCACGCTGTGGCTGCTGGTTCTCGGCTATGGCTTGATTCGGCTCGGCATCCCGCCCAGCGGCGAGGAGATCGGACGGCTGCTAATCTTCCTGTTCGCCACCATCGTCTACGGCGGCATCTGGCTCGCGCTGTCGATCCTGCTGTCAGTGGCGTTCCGCTCGACCGCAACGGCCGCGCTCGTGGCACTCGGCCTCTGGCTGTTCCTGTCGCTGCTTTGGCCCGCGCTCGCCCAGATGCTCGGCGAGGTAATCTCGCCCTCCGACATCCGGTTCGCAACGCTCGGCCTGCCGACGCCGGACACGCTCGCCTGGCAGACGGCGCTATCGCGGGTCTCGCCCGGCACGCTCTACGGCGAGGTCGTGATCGCAATGCTCAATCCCGACGCCCAGTCGATGACCACGCTGCTCGCCCAGTTCCAGGGCCGCGTGCCGTCGCCGCTGCCGCTGAACGAGAGCATCATCCAGACCTGGCCGCAGATGGTCAGTCTGATCGCCGGCACGATCCTGCTCTACGTCGTGGGCTATGTCGTGTTCCAGCGGCAGGAGGTCAGAGCTTAGCGCTGGCCTGACAGAACCTGAAAATGCCGAAGGGCGGCCGACCGGGCCGCCCTTCGTGCATTCGGATGCTCCGTCGACTTAGACGTTGAGCACCGCAACGATCGTGTACGAGGCCGGATCGATGATGACGATCTCCTCGTCGACCACGAAGTACTTGAAGCCACGCCACGCCGGGTGGATTCGGATCAGCGGTTCAGACACTTCCACGTACCGGACGCTGCCGCTCCGCGGCACGACGGTGCCGACGTTGATGTTGAAGTTGACCTGGCTGCGCGAGATTTTCGCCGAGCCGCTCTTTTCGATCACGCTCGTCCGGAGCGTGGTCTTCTGCTCAGACGTCAGATTGACCGCGCCGCCGGCCTGCGTCGAAGTCGCCGCACCCTGGCCAGTGGTAGTGGTGGACTTGGTGTTCGCCTTGTTGTCCTGCGCCGACTGGTTCGCAGGCTGGTTTCGGTTCTCCTGCGCCTGATTGCGATTGGCCGGGGCCATCTTATTTTCCTGCGCCTGGTTCCTGTTGGCCGGAGCAGCCTTGTTGTCCTGAGCCTGGGTCTTGTTCTCAGCCGGGCCTTCCTTGCTCTGGGCCTGCGACTTGTTGTGCTCGGCCGCGCCGCTCTTCTCGGTCTGGCTCCGGGACTTCATGTCCGCGCCGGATTTGCTGTCGGCCTTGGTGTCCATCCCGGCACCCTGGCCGGTGGTCTCAGCCTTGCTCTTGCTCTCGGCGCCAGCCTTGTGCTCTGCGCCGCGGTTCATTTCCGCGCCGCCCTTATGCATCTCCGATGCACCGCCACGATTCATTTCAGCAGCGCCACCCTTCGCGCCGCCTTCCTTGGCTGCGCCCTGGGCCATCGCGAGGCCGGAGCCCGCGAACAGTGCTGCAGCTGCTACCGTCGCCAGAAGCGTTTTCTTCATTCCCATCTCCTCTGATGATTATCGTTTCTTGCCGAAGTCCTCATCGGCTCTGCAAAAAACGTCTCGCGCTAAAATTCGTTCCGCAAAACCGCATAAACCGGTTTTTTGTTCCACCCTGAAGCGCCATTCACGTTAGACTTTGCGCATTGCAAGAGACCGCCAAGAAACGGTCAGGGAGATTCGGTTGCCTTTCGCATCCAACATCGACACGCGCTCGAACGAGTTTGCCGAGAACGCCTCACGCATGCGCGAGCTCGCGGCAGAGCTGCAAGCAAAGCGCGCCGAAGCAGCGCTCGGCGGGCCGCAACGCATCCGCGAACGCCATCTGTCGCGTGGCAAGCTTTTGCCCAGAGACCGCGTGATGCGGCTTCTTGATCCTGGCGCCCCATTCCTGGAACTGTCGCCGCTCGCGGCGAACGGCCTGTACGACGACGCCATTCACGGCGCCGGCCTCATCACCGGTATCGGCCGCATCGAAGGCCGCGAATGCGTCATCGTCTGCAACGATTCGACCATCAAGGGCGGTACTTATTACCCGATGACCGTGAAGAAGCATCTGCGCGCCCAGGAGATCGCGCGTGAGAACGCCCTTCCATGCATCTATCTGGTCGATTCCGGCGGCGCCAATCTGCCGCACCAGACCGAGGTGTTTCCCGACCGCGAGCACTTCGGCCGCATCTTCTACAACCAGGCGACCTTGTCGTCGCTCGGTATTCCGCAGATCGCCGTGGTGATGGGCTCGTGCACGGCGGGCGGGGCTTATGTGCCGGCGATGAGCGACGAGACCATCATCGTGAAAGGGCAGGGCACGATCTTCCTCGGCGGCCCGCCGCTGGTGAAGGCCGCCACGGGCGAGGTGGTCTCGGCCGAAGACCTCGGCGGCGCTGACGTGCATACGCGCAAGTCCGGCGTCGCCGATCACATGGCCATGGACGATACGCACGCGATCGCACTGGCGCGGCGCATTGTCGCCAACCTCAACACCAGGAAATCCGTCGACATCCCGCTGCTGCCGCCGCGCGAGCCGCATTACGACGCAGCCGAGCTCGACGGCATCGTGCCGCAGGATTTGCGCAAGCAGGTCGATGCCCGCGAGATCATCGCGCGCCTCGTCGACGGCTCCGACTTCGACGAGTTCAAGGCGCTCTACGGCACCACGCTGGTGACCGGCTTCGCGTATCTTTACGGCATGCCGGTCGGCATCCTGGCCAACAACGGCATCCTGTTCTCGGAGTCGGCGCTCAAAGCCGCGCACTTCATCGAACTGTGCTGCCAGCGGCGCATTCCGCTTCTGTTCTTGCAGAACATCGCGGGCTTCATGGTGGGTCGCGACTACGAGGCCGGCGGCATCGCCAAGGACGGCGCCAAGATGGTCACGGCTGTGGCCTGTGCTCAGGTGCCGAAGATCACGCTCATCACCGGGGGCAGCTTCGGCGCCGGCAATTACGGCATGTGCGGGCGCGCCTACGGTCCGCGATTTCTGTTCACCTGGCCGAATGCGCGGATCTCGGTGATGGGCGGCGAGCAGGCCGCGTCCGTGCTTGCGACCGTGCGCCGCGACAACATCGAGGCCGATGGCAAGAGCTGGAGCAAGGACGAGGAGGAGGCGTTCAAGGCGCCGATCCGCGCGCAGTACGAGACCGAGGGCAATCCGTATTTCGCCACCGCGCGATTGTGGGACGACGGCATCATTCTGCCAAGCGAGACACGGCGCGTCCTGGCGCTGGCATTCTCTGCAGCGCTGAACGCGCCGGTCGAGCCGACGAAGTTCGGCGTGTTTCGGATGTAGACTTGAAATCGATGCAGCCAACCCGTCTGAACCATCTTGAATCGGCCTGGTGCCTGACGCGCTTCCTGTTCGATCCGCTCGGAACGCTGGCCCGTTGCCATCGCGAGCGGGGCCGGGTCGTCATCATCACGGCACCCATCCGGTGGCCGATAAAACGGCGCAGCCGGCATTCCAAGCCATTCATCATCAGCGGCGTTGGCGCTGACTTCAATCGCGCAGTCCTGAGCGACCCGACGATATGGCGCACCCGCTCGCTCGGGCCGGGCGGTCCCAGAGGCTCAGCGGCGCGCGAGGTGTCCACCGGCATTTTCAGTCTTCATGACGAGACCCACAAACACTACCGCAGTCTCATCGTCCCGCCGCTCAGCCAAAGAAGCATCAGCGCCCAGAGCTCGCGGATGGGCGACCTGGCGGCGGCTGAGGTCGAACGCTGGCCGATTCACGAGACCATCGATCTGTGGGCCTATTCGCGCCGCTTGATCCAGACGTTGTCGATCAGTTTGTTGTTCGGCAACGACCGGGAGCGTGGCTTGCCGGTCGCCGAGCTGGTCGATCATTTCTACAACCATGCGTTCTCCTGGAAGGTGTTCCTTTGCCCTTTCAATGTTCGCGGTGCGCCATATCACGACATGTTGCGGGATGGGCGACATCTGAAGGTGCGTCTTCTGGATTGGCTCAAACGCAAGCGGGGCTCGGCCGACAGCAACGATCTGTTCGCGATCGTGGCAAACAATCCCGATGAGAAAGGCCGGTCTCTCAGCGACATCGAGACCATCGGGCACATCCCGCCGCTCATGGTTGCGGCATTCGAGACCTGCCAGAACGCTTTGATGTGGACCTTGGTCTTGCTGTGCCAGCATCCGAAGGTCGCGCGGGATTTGCTGGACGAGCTTGAGGGGCGTCTTGCGGGGGCAACGCCGAGCGTCGACCGGATCGGGGACCTGCCGTTGTTCGATGGGGTGATCAACGAGAGCCTGCGTCTCTTTCCTCCCGTTCCGCAGCAGTTTCGCGTCGCCGCGAGAGACACGACGATCGGCGATATCCCGGTCGCGCAGGGCACCAAAGCGGTGCTGAGCCCGTTCCTCACCAACCGCGATCCCGATCTGTATCCCGACCCCGACTGCTTCAAGCCCGAGCGATGGGCGAACCTCAATCCGTCGCTCTACGAGTTTTTCCGCTTCAGCGCCGGTCCGTACACCTGTCCGGGCTCGAACTTTGGCACATCGCTGCTCAAGGTGATGGTGGCGACGATCCTGACGCGCTTTCGCGTGGCGTTGGCGCCGGATATCCCCATCGACTACAAAGTCACGCTGACGCTCACGCCGCAGGGCCGAATTCCGGCCACGCTCTTTCCACAGGATCGCGCGTTTGCCGGCTCCCACGTGCGCGGCAGCATTCGCAAGCTGGTCCAACTGCCGAATTGAGCATGAACCGGTTGCCGCCCGATGAAGCGACCGCGCCGATGAACGCTGACACGCGGCACGCATCTCCGCCGCGATGTGCCGAGGTTTTTACCGTCAACCTTCGAAAAAAGGGTTTGCCGGGCCCGTTGGCGGAGGCGGTCACGCCGCACGTGCATCGGCTGCTCGGCTTTGCGCAGTTCAACCGGGTCTACAGAGAATTGCCGCGCTGCACCCCCGAGGAGTTCTCGCAAATCTTCCTCGATGCATCAAAAGTGCGCGTTGAATTGGCCGGAGCGCCGTTACAAGCCATTCCGAAAACGGGTCCGCTCCTCATCGTCGCAAACCATCCGCTTGGTTTCTTTGACGGCATGCTGATCGACGCGGTGCTTCGGACTGTGCGGTCCGAAGTCTCGATCATGGCTCACAGTATGATGACGGTCATTCCGGACTTTCAGGACCGGTGGTTTTTTGTGGGGCGGCCAGGGAGCCGGAGCAGGCGCAACCTCACCATGCGCAGCCTGCGGCGGGCGATGCGATGGCTTGCTGACGGCAAAGCCTTGCTGGTGTTTCCCGCCGCCCGCGTCTCGCGCTTCCACTGGCGCCATTTGTCGGTCGCGGACCGGGTGTGGAGTCCACACGTTGCGGCGATGGCCTTGCAAACCCGCGCGACGGTGTTGCCGGTCTATTTGCATGGGGCACCAAATTGGACGTCACGGTTTCTCGGTGCTTTTTTGCCGGTGCTGCAGAACGTGCGGGCCATCTGCGCGGTGGAAGACTATCGCGGTCGCACGCTGCGCGCCACGATCGGAATGCCGGTCCAACCGGCGGAGCTTTCCGGTTTTGCGACCGGCCAGGAGGCGATCGAGTTTTTGCGACAGCGGATGGAGCAACTCGCTCATTCGGACAGATCGTAGGGTGGCAAAAGGCGCGAAGCGCCGTGCCCACGCGTTCTGCCTGACGCTGCGTGGCTTCGCTACGCTCAGCCTACCCTACGAGTTGGTGCGTATTACAACGGCCGTCCCGACTGCTGCCCCGGACAATCGCCGACCCGCCGCATCATCGTCAGGATCGACGACGAATACTTCGGCGCGCTGACGATCAGCGTGTCGATGGTGCCGCTGACCATGTCCTTGCCGAAGCGATAGGTGAGGATGGTCTTGGTGCCCTTGCACTGCATCGCGAACGCAAAGCCGTTCGGCAGTGTGCGGGTGTCGCTCAGCTGACAATCCTTCACGAACTGCGGCGATTTCTGATATTGCGCCATCGTCTCCTGCCGGAAGGCGTCGAAGTCTTCCGACGCGATGCAGGTCCGGCTCTTCACCGGCTGATCCTGGAACGCCGAGTTGCGGCTCTCGGTCTCGTACATACCGGGCTGAAAGCTGGGCTTCGGCTCGAGCAATGGCGCCGAGGATTGCGCGAAGGCCTGCGAGGCCAGTGCCAATAGGACGCCGGCGGCGAGACTCGGCGCGAGCGTGCATCGGGTTTGAGGCTTCATCGGATTCCAGCCGCGCGGATCGCGTGCGATGGGCGCTGGCCATGTGTCGCGCGCCGGCCGGGGAGGGTTCATGCCATCAAGTTGGTGTCATTATTGTTCTTGATTTGTTCTTTCATCTAGCGTAACGATCATTTCGTCCTGCACCGTCGAAAGGCGTCGTCGATCGCGACGCCTGATGACGGAGCAAGACGCGGCCGCCGACAACGCGTGCCGCGGATGGAGCGCCGGGAGGCGTCGGGCTCTTCGCACGGCCCGCGCGCCCCGGGACCCCCACTGCCCTCACAGCATTGGGTCCCGGAAGCTCGGCGCGCAGGCCGGCCGATCGCAAGGCTGGCCTGACGGAGCCTCGCAAGCTCCGTGGCGCCTCCCGGCGCTCCATTCCTCTCCCGCTCGGGAGAGAGAAGGAAAACAGGGAGACGGGCGCACCCGGGCGTCCGAAAACAAAACCCCGGGACGGCGGAGCATGACCTGTTTGAAGCGAAGCAAAAAACAACGCGGCCCGCAGCGCATTGCGCCACAGGCCGTGTTGGTTTGATGAGACACGCTAAGTCGCGCGGTCAGTGATGCCAGAACAACGCCAGCAGAAGAATGATCGGCAACGGGATGCCAAGCATCCACAGCAACAAACCTCGTCCAAAACCCATGTGTTCCTCCGTCAGGTGTTTGACAAACAAACAGCGTCGACGAAGGAAGGTTCCACAATCAATTCGGCTTTGGCTTCCACCACACGAGAACGACACCGATGGTGGATGCCGCAAGTCCGGCGATCGCCATTGGCGAAAGATGTTCGCCAAGAAGCGCCATCGCGAGAATCGCCGACGCGCCGGGCACGACGAAGAAGCCCGACGACGCGCGGCCTGCGCCGTAGCGCTCCAGCATCAGGCTGTAGATCGCCATGCCGCCGATCGACATTGCGACCGTATTCCAGGCCAGCGCCTCGACGAAATGCGCGGTCCAATGCCAGTGCGGCGTTTCGAACAGCAGCATCAAGACAACCGTCATCGCGGCGCCGCCGATGAGTTGCACCGACGTCGACTCGAAGGCCGGCACGTCGGCGGCGAAGCGTTTCAGCGTCAGCGTGCCGGCGGTCAGTCCGAACAGGCTGAGCGCGAGCAGTGCGAGATTGCCGCTGCCGAGCGACAGCGGCACGCCGAGCAGCACGCCGACAAAGCCAAGGAATACGCCGAGCCATTGCCACGGCGCGAAGCGCTCGTTGAACAGCCCGACGCTCAGCGCAGCGGTCAGGATCGGATGAAACGCATGCACCAGCGCGGTCGGCGTGGCGTCGACCGCGACGAGGGCGGCGTGCGTCATCGACAGGCCGAGGCCGTGCAGGAGCGCGCCGCCGAGGAGGATGTACGGCCAGGATTTCGCGCGCGGCCAGCGCCGGCCCATCAGCCACATCAGCAATGCCGCTGCCGCGGCCGCGATCGACAGCCGCGCGCCGACCAGTGCGAACGGCGAGGCGTCGATCAGGCCGACCTTGGCGGCGACGTAGGACGACGCCCAGAGCAGCGCAAAGACAAATGGCAGCAGCGCGTGGAGCACGGCGAGAGCACCCGTTCGATCGATGGCGCTCTCTATATAGCGGCGGCCCGGCCGCGCGCCCTTCGTATGATTGAAGGGCGCCGTTCGCGAAACACAGAGGCTAGAGCATCGGCCGGAGGGCTACTTGTTCAGCCACTTGTAGAGCCGCTCGTCATAGAGCGCGCCGGCCATCGGGGCGAGCTTGGTGCGGAACTCGCGGGTGTCCTTCTCCATCTGGTGCACGTTGAAGGCGCCCTGAGAAGCCCAGGCTTCGACCACGGTGAAGTGGTTCGGCCGGTTGGTCTGTTGCCAGACTTCGAACGACAGGTTGTCCCGCTGCTTGCGGCTGTTGTCGGCAAGCTCCTTCAGCGCGCCCACGGCATTGTCCTTCTGCGGCGGGATCACGTCGACATGGGTGATGGCGACGACCGGGTCCTTGCCGGTCTTCTGCGGCGTCACCGACAACGCATTGTGCTGGCGTGTGTCGGTCGGCGCCACCAGCATGGTGGCGAGCTTGTCGTTGAGCTTTTTCACGTTATCGCCTGCAGCGTGGGCATCGTAAGCCGCCTGGTTGGCCCAACTGGCCAATACGGCGAACTGGTTGGGCCGGTCGATGCGCTGAAACACCTCGAAGGCGACGACGCCGTTTTCCTTGCGCGACGCATCCCGATAGCTCTTCAACGCCGTGGCGCCGACCTTGCCCAGCACCGGCCCGACCTCGACATAGGTCACGGTGTAGAACGTGGCATCCTCGGCGAGCGCGGCCGACGCACCGGCCATGGTCATGGCCAACCAGGCCAGCGCAAGAAGACGAAGCATGACGATCCTCCCAGCCTTTTCAAAACCGTTCGTCCGTTAGAGCGTGACCACCACATTGCCCATGGCCTTGCCTTGCTCGACGGCCTCATGGGCCGCGACGATATCGTTGAGCGGCAATGTCATGGCCACGTTGTTGATCAGCGTCTTGTTCTCGAGCATCCGCGTGATGCCGGTGACCGCCGAGTTGCGCTCGGCCGCAGTCAGTTCGTAGACGTAGATGAATTGCAGCCGGATGCCGTTGACCAGCAGTGCTTGCGCCGGGATCGAGGCTTCGGCGCTGCCGGTGCCATAGATCACCACGCTGCTGCGCGCATGCAGAACGCCGGGATAGAGCCTGGCGTTGGCGGCGAGATCCATCTCGATCACTGCGTCGACCATGGCCTTGCCGGTCAGCGCGGCGACCCGCTCGCCGACGTTTTCGCGCTTGTAGTCGATGGTGTGGTCGGCGCCGGCCTTGCTGGCGAGTTCGGCCTTGGAGTCCGAACTCACGGTGGTGAGCACGGTCGCGCCGCGTGCCTTGGCGAACTGGATGGCGTAATGGCCGACGCCGCCCGCGCCGCCGGTCACCAGCACGGTCATGCCCTTGGTAACGCCCGCGACGTCGACGGCGTTGCAGGCGGTCATGGCCGGAATACCGAGGCAGGCGCCGGCCTCGTCGCTGACATGCGCCGGCATCGGCACCGCATATTGCGCCGGCAGCACGACATATTCGGCGCAGGTGCCGTGCGGCCGCTTCCATTGTGCGTTCCACACCCAGACGCGTTCGCCTTGGCGCTGCGCCGGTACGCCATCGCCGACCATCTCGATCACGCCGGCGCCATCGCTGTGCGGGATCACCCGCGGGTAGGCGATCTTCCGGGTGCGGCCCTCGCGCGCCTTCACATCGGATGGATTGACGCCGGAGGCCTTGAGCCTGACACGGACCTCGCCGGGTCCAGGAATGGGTGTGTCGACGTCGGCGACGTGGAGCACGTCGCGCGCCGCGCCGTTACGTTCGTAGAACGCCGCACGCATTCGATCACCCCCGGGCTTCGGTTATTGTGTCGTTTGATGGAGGCCGCGGCAATGGCGTTGTCGGGCAAGAGTGCCTACGTGTGCGTTTCATCCAGTCGGGAGATGGACAATGGCGGTAGGATACGGTTCGGCGCTGATCGTGGGCGCAGGCTCAGGCTTGAGCGCGTCGCTGGCCCGCGCGCTGAGCGGCGAGGGTGTGAAGCTCGCGCTCGCTGCGCGCTCCACCGCCGATCTCGCAGGGCTGGCGCAGGAGACCGGCGCCGTGCTGTTTCCCTGCGACGCCAGCAAGCCGGTCGATGTCGAGAAGCTGTTCGCCGATCTGGATCGCGGGTTTGGCGCGCCGGAGATCGTGGTGTTCAACCCAAGCTACCGCACCCGCGGGCCGGTGGCCGAACTCGATCCGGCCGAGGTCGAGAAGTCGCTGATGGTGTCGGCTTTCGGCGGCTTTCTGGTCGCGCAGCAGGCTGTCCGGCGGATGTTGCCCAAAGGGCACGGCTGCATTGTCTTCACCGGGGCGTCGGCGAGCGTGAAGGGTTATGCCCAGTCGGCGCCGTTTGCCATGGGCAAGTTCGCGCTCCGCGGGCTGGCCCAGAGCATGGCGCGGGAACTGCACCCCAAGGGCGTCCACGTCGCCCATGTCATCATTGATGGCGGCATCAAAAGCGAACGCCGGGCCGAGCCGCAGGGCAAATCGGAGAGCCTGCTCGACCCGGACGCGATCGCGGCGACGTATCTCAGCGTCATCCGGCAACCCAAAAGCGCCTGGTCCCACGAGGTGGAGGTGCGGCCCTGGGTGGAGACGTTTTAGGTGTCCAAAGCCGGGTCCAATTGCCCTTTTCCGTCAATCTCTCCGAAGCCATACGCATGGCGCATGTGGGGCATTGCAGCTTGACTCATATCTTAGTTTTCGGGGGTAATTATCTGATTTTGCAAATATATCGATTATCTTGATGGACTGATGTCTCCGGCCCGACCTGTGCATTTTTCGCACCATCCTACCGATATCGGTGTTAAGGTTTGTCTGAACGGCCATTCAGGACCTGAATGCCGTAAGTGGGGTGTGTCCTCAGCGTGCGATTGGGGGTCTCGGTGCTCAAGAACCATAAGTATTCGATTGGTGAGAATGTTCGTTACACGGCTGGCCCGTTCACGCGTGCTGGTGCGAGTTCGCCTAGCTCTTTCACGGTGGTGAAGCTTCTGCCGACCGACGGCGACGAGCATCAGTACCGCATCAAGAGCAACGGCGAAGCGTTCGAGCGGGTTGCCAAGGAAAGCCAACTCGACCACGAGCTCTAGCTGCGATCGGATATCGAATGACAACGGGCTCCAGACAGGAGCCCGTTTTCATTTGGAGCACTTACTGTTGCCGTGGACGCGCGATATCGCGCTGATAGAAGTCGGGCGAACCAAGGAAAAGCATCATGGCGACTTTCATCACCCAAGGCCGTTACAGCCGCGAGGCGATCAAGGGCATGATCGTGAAGCCCGAGGACCGCTTCGAGGCGCTGTCGAAGCATGCTGCGCGTGCCGGCGGGCGCCTCATCGGCTATTACCTGACCTTTGGCGAATACGACTTCCTCACGATCATCGAAGCGCCGGGCGAGACCCAGATGGCGGCGATCCTGCTTTCCGCAGCAGGCGCGGGCGGCGTCACCGATCTGCGGACCACGCTGGCGCTGAGTGCGGTCGAGGCCAAGGGCGCGTTCGCGGCGGCGGGTGATCTCGCGCATTCGTTCCGCACGCCCGGCGGCGCTTGATCGCGGTTCCCGCCGTCGTGGAGCCTTGCGGAATTCGGCGCATTCCGACGTCAAACCGCTCGAATTTGGACCGGCATGGTTAATCCTGCGACGCGGACGGACGAGCGATTGCCCAGACGCTGTCGGGCATTTCGCCCGCCGGCGGTTCCGAGCGATCGGTAATTCCGGATTGGCCTCAATCGGTGCACTACGGCATATTAGGGGCTGGGATTTGGGGCGGCCTTCGAGGCCTTCAACGACAACAAGGTAAGCGCGCGCGGCGATAGCATGCTGGGTTCGATCAACGTCCTGCCTGGAACCGATCTCACCACCGCTATGGTGGTGCTGACGGTATTTCTGGCGGGCGTTGCCCTCGCGACCGTGGCAGCGTTCGGTGTCGTGGCGTTCCGCAAGGCTGGCGACGCGGGCCTGTCCGGCAAGATGTGGCGCGGCGCGTTGGTCCTGGTCGGCGTGTTGGTCGCCTGGGCTTTGCTCGACCGCTCCTCGATCCGCGATCAGATCGTCGAGCGCCGTGCGCTCGAGGCCCGCGCCGCCGATCTCACCATTCGCGCGATCCAGCCGGGCTCGGCGCTCGCCTGCCTCGATGCGGTGGCAGGGCCCGCGGTTGAGGCCGCCTGCGAGAAGTCGCTGTTCGCCAGTCCCGAAATGGTCGCAGCCGCCGTTGCCTATATCGACGCGCGCGTTTCGCTGCTCGCGGCCGGCGTCAAGATTGCCGACCGCGATCCGGCCTATCGTCCATCCTTCGAGCGGTTGCGACGTGGGCTCGAGGCCGACCGGTTTGGTCTGGTGTCGCATGTGCTGATGACACGAGGCTGTATGGGTACGGATTGTCCCGATCTCAAGCTCGTCCGTGACAGTTCGCGCATTCTGTCAGGGATGCGGTCGCGGACCTTTGATGCCCATGTCAGCATTCATTCGCTCGCCTGGAATCCGGGCGCTGTTGCGGTCAGTGCCGCAGGTGCTGGCGCTCAGCCGTCGCCGCAACAGCCGCAGATCGTGATCCAGCAGCCGCCGGTCGCATCGAACCAGCCGCCGGCTGGTGCCGTGCCATTGCCTCCATCCAATCCGATGGCATCGCCGTCTCCGGCGCTCGCCGCCGCGCCGCAGGCGCCGGCCGCTCCGCCGCCACAGACCAACGATCCGACGCTTGCCTCCGGCACCACAGCGCCTGCGCAGCCGCTGGCTCAGGCCGCGGGCTCGACGCCGGGCCATCCGAAGTACGACTTCCCGTCATCGTCTTCGATCCCAGCCGTCAGCATCATGGCGCCGGAACCCGGCACGCCGCCTCCGGCTGAAGCGAAACCCGCCGCAAAACGTCCGGCGCGCTCGCAAGCGCAGCGCAAAGAGGCGCCGCCGCCACCAGCACCTGGCGGACCCACGTTGCAACAGCCACAGGCTGCGCCGCCGGCGCAAACCTCCGGCCAGCGCTGATGGCGGTGTTGCGAATATGTTCGCCTCGGTCCTGATCGCCAACCGCGGCGAGATCGCCTGCCGCATTGCGCGCACGGCGAAACGGCTCGGCATGCGGACCATCGCAGTCTATTCCGAGGCCGACCGCGACGCGCTGCATGTGCGCCAATGCGATGAAGCTCATCTGATCGGACCTGCGCCCGCCGCCGAAAGCTATCTGGTCGTCGAGCGGATCATCGAGGTGGCGCGGAAGTCCGGCGCGCAGTGCATTCATCCGGGCTACGGCTTCCTTTCCGAGAATGCGGAGTTTGCGGAAGCCTGCGTCGCGGCCGGCATCGTCTTCGTCGGTCCGCCGCCTTCGGCGATCCGTGCGATGGGCCTGAAGGATCGCGCCAAGGCGCTGATGCAGAAAGCCGGCGTGCCGGTCGTGCCGGGCTATCACGGTGAGCTTCAGGAGCCGGGCTTTCTCAAGCAGAAGGCCTACGAGATCGGTTATCCGGTGCTGATCAAGGCGGTGGCCGGCGGCGGCGGCAAGGGCATGCGCCGTGTCGATCGCCACGCCGAGTTCGACGCCGCGCTGGAAAGCGCGCAACGCGAAGCCAAGAATTCGTTCGGCGATGCGCGCGTGCTGATCGAGAAATACGTCGCGGCTCCGCGCCACATCGAGATGCAGGTGTTCGCCGACAGCCACGGCAACGCCATTCATCTGAACGAACGGGACTGCTCGTTGCAGCGCCGCCATCAGAAGGTGATCGAGGAGGCGCCGGCGCCCGGCATGAGCCTGGAGCTGCGCGCTGCGATGGGCGATGCCGCCGTGAAGGCTGCGCTCGCGGTCGGCTATACGGGCGCAGGCACCGTCGAATTCATCGCCGACGGCTCGAACGGGCTCCAGCCCGGCGGCTACTGGTTCATGGAGATGAACACGCGACTCCAGGTCGAGCATCCGGTGACCGAGGCCATCACGGGACTCGATCTGGTGGAATGGCAGTTCCGGATTGCTGCGGGCGAGAAGCTGCCGCTGACACAGGCGCAGGTGCCGCTCGATGGCCATGCCGTCGAAGCGCGGTTTTATGCCGAGGATCCGGCGCGCGGCTTCCTGCCGTCGACCGGCACGCTGGTCGCGTTGCAGTTTCCGGATGGTGTGCGGGTCGACACCGGCGTGGAGCAGGGCAGTGCGATCTCGCCCTACTACGATCCGATGATCGCCAAGATGATCGCGTATGCCGCAACCCGCGAGGCCGCCTTGGAGCAGCTTGCGTCGGCGCTCGATCGCACGGTGGCCGTGGGCCCGCGCACCAATCTGGCGCTGCTGTCTTCGCTCTGCCGCGCACCGGAGTTCCGTGCCGGCACCTTCGACACCGGTTTCATCGATCGCAATCCAGCGCTGCTCGGCAGCGCCGAGCCCGACGGCGCGGCTGCAGCCCTCGGCGCCGCGCGGCTCCTGGAGCAGGAGTGGGCGCGGATCGGGCGAAGCGTGAACCGCGCCGCCGATGAGCCGCCATCGCCCTGGGACGCGACCGACGGCTTCCAGCTTTCCGGTGCGCGCGTGATGGCGCTGCCGGTCCTGCTCGATGGCGAACCGGCCGAGGCTCGTGTGGCTTACGGGCGCAATGGTCCGGCGGTGACGGTGGCCGGCGAGGCGCCTGCTGCCGATGCCATGGCGGTCGAGGCCGATCAGGCGATCTACGTTCTCCATCGCGGGCGTCAGACGGTGGTGCGGCCTGTGCAAGCCGGTTCCGGCGACGTCGATCACGCCGATGGCGACGGCCAGATCAAGGCGCCGATGCACGGCAAGGTGCTGGCATTGCTGGTCGCCGACGGCGACCGCGTCGAGAAGGGGCAGCGCCTTGCCGTGATCGAGGCGATGAAGATGGAACACGCGCTCACCGCGCGACGGCCCGGCCGCGTCGCAGGCATCGCGGTCGCGCCTGGCCAGCAGGTCGCCGAAGGCGCCCGGTTGATGACCATCGAGGCTGAAGGCGAAGCCTGATCAGGCGGCCATTCACGATATCCACCGCTGCGCGGAACGCGATTCCGGCGGGCGGGTCGACCTGCTAGAACCAAGCCATGTCCCTGCATCTCATCAAGCTGAGCGTTGGAACCGACTCGATCGAGGACCTTGAGGACTGGATCGAGCAGAAGCGGAAAGAACAGAAAAAGCGCGGCGTCAAAAAGCCTGAGCGCTTCCACACCACGCGCATGGTGCCCAAGCGCGTTGACGAAATCCTCGACGGCGGCTCGATCTACTGGGTGATCAAGGGCGAGATCCTGTGCCGCGAGCGGATTCTCGACATCAAGCCCTTTGTCGATAAGGACGGCATCGGTCGCTGCCGGTTGATCCTCGATCCGAAATGCGTGCCGGTGCGGCCGAGGCCCTATCGCGCGTTCCAGGGCTGGCGCTATCTCGACCCGAAGGACGCGCCGCCGGATCTCGACCGGCTCGGCCGCGGCACGGCCGATCTGCCCGAGCCGCTGCGGCGAGAACTGCGGGAGCTTGGGCTACTCTAAACCGCGATATTGTCGATCAGCCGGGTGCGGCCGATCTTAGCGGCCACGAGGAGACGCACCGGTCCGTCCTTGATCGAGGCGATCCGCGCCAGCGTCTCGGCGTGCCGGGCTTCGAGATAGTCGACTGCAAATCCGGCCTGCTCGATCTCGGCTTCGCCCTCGATCAGGGTCTGCGCGACCGGTTCCGCCTTTTTGAGACGGATCGCGCAGGCCTTGAGCATGCGATGGAGCGTCGACGCCGCAGCGCGCTCCTCCGGCGACAGGTACGCATTCCGCGACGACATCGCGAGGCCGTCCTTCTCGCGGACCGTTGGAACTCCGGCAATCCTGGTGGCGATGTCGAGGTCGCGCGCCATGGCGGTGACGACCTTGAGCTGCTGATAGTCTTTCTCGCCGAAGGTGGCGATATCCGGCTGCACCTGCAGGAGAAGTTTCGCCACCACGGTGCAGACGCCGCCGAAGAAGTGCGGGCGGAACTTGTCCTCCAATCCGGCGAGGGCCGGACCTCCCGGCGCGATCTTCGTGGCAAAGCCTTCCGGGTACATCGTCGCCACATTTGGCGCCCAAACCGCATCGACGTTCAGCGCTTTGAGCGCAGCGAGGTCGGCGTCCCAGGTCCGCGGATAGCTGCCGAAGTCCTCATGGGGCGCGAACTGCGTCGGATTGACGAAAATTGAAACAACCACCCGATCGCATTTCCGACGGGCGTAGCGAACCAGTGTCAAATGACCGTCGTGCAGTGCACCCATGGTCGGCACCAGGGCCACGGACCGGCCGCGCAGCCCTGCGCGCCAGCGGCGCAGCGCCGGCAGCGTCCGGAGGATTTGGGTCTTGGCGATTGGGGCCTTCGAGGATTTTCCCGGCACAGGATCGGACCTTGGGGGCATTGGTGCAAAGTTAATCGTCAACCGATGGAAATCACGTGATAAGCTTGACTGCAAGCGGGGGTGACTTGATGACTTGGTTCGTCGAGGAGAGCCATGTCGGTTGAAGGTGGCGTGCGGCCGCGTTCTGCGTTTTGCGTTGTGTTGGGCAACGAAAAAGGTGGCTCGGGAAAATCGACTGTTGCCATGCATGTTGCAATCGCGCTGCTGAAAGCAGGGCAGCGGGTTGCGACCATCGATCTCGACTCGCGCCAGAAGAGCTTCACCCACTACCTCGACAACCGCAGAGCCTGGGCGCAGCACGCCAAGCTCAATCTCGAGCTGCCGCAGCACTACTGCATCTCGCGCAGCGAGGGTGCCCAGGTCGCCGACAACGAGGCCACCGAGTTCAACGAGTTTGCGCAGGCGATCGACGCTGTCGAGCACAACTACGACTTCATCGTTATCGATACGCCGGGCCACGACAGCTATCTGATGCGGCTTGCGCATTCGATGGCCGACACCTTGATCACGCCGCTCAACGACAGCTTCGTCGACTTCGATGTGCTCGGCACCGTCGATCCGGTCACCTTCGCGGTCACGGGCGGCAGCCATTTCTCGGACATGGTGCGCGAGGCGCGCCGCCATCGCCGCGTTGTCGATCACGCCACGATCGACTGGGTCGTGGTGCGCAATCGTCTTTCGGTGCTCGGCTCCCGCAACAAGCGTCTGGTCGGTGAAGGCCTGCAAGAGCTGTCACTGCGGTTGGGTTTCCGCGCGGTGGATGGTCTAGCCGAGCGCGTCATCTTTCGTGAGTTCTATCCGCGTGGCCTCACAGCGCTCGACACCCTCGACGAGGATACACTCGGCACGCGGCCCAGCCTGTCGCATGTCACCGCGCGCGAGGAGGTCGAGTCTTTGCTGCGGCAGCTCAAGCTGCCGCTCGACGAACGCGGTTTGCGGCGCGCTGCGGCAAGGCGGGAGTGGTTCGCCGCGCAGGCCAATCCGCTCGAGCTGCACGACATCATCGCGTAGCACGCACGTCTGTGCGAAACGGCTCAGCGCGACGTTTTGGTTTTGGCAAGCCATTGCGAACGCCGCAAAGGCGCACTTAATAGGGCAGGATCTCAAGTCGGACCTGCTATGGCGAAGGACCAGACACCCGCATCGACCGGGACCCGCAGCGAAACTGCGGTCACGTCGTCGTCGCGCTCCGAGATCGATGCCTTTCTCAAAGAGGTGAAGGCGCGAAAGCCGGCCGTGCAGACCGGCCCGCGCGGACGGCTGATTTTTGCGCTCGACGCCACCATGAGCCGGCAGCCGCTTTGGGACACCGCCTGCCGGCTGCAGGGCGACATGTTCCGCGAGACGGCTGCCATCGGCGGACTCGACGTTCAGCTCGTCTACTATCGCGGGCTTGCCGAGTGCCGTGCGTCGGGCTGGGTATCGGATGCAACACGGCTCGGCGCGCTGATGGAGAAGATCGACTGCCGCGGCGGCCAGACCCAGATCAGCAAGATCCTCGCCCATGCCCGAAACGAGACACAGAAGTGCAGGGTGCAGGCGCTGGTGTTCGTCGGCGACGCCATGGAGGAGGCGATCGATCACCTCTGCGCGGTCGCGGGCGAACTGGGATTGCTGGGCGTGCCGGTGTTTGCGTTCCAGGAGGGCCACGACGCCGCGGCCGAGCGGGCATTTCGCGAGATCGCGAGGCTGACGCGCGGCGCCTATTGCCGGTTCGATATGAGCGCAGCCCATGAACTCGCTGAGCTTCTTCGCGCGGTCGCGGCCTATGCGGCCGGCGGCATGAAGGCGCTGGCCGACCTCAAGGCCCGCAACAGCCCCGGCGCGGTCAAGCTTCTGGCGCAGCTTCGGTAGCCATGTCGCTATTCTTCGGCATTGTTGTCCTGGTCCTGCTCCTCTGGGGGCTCAACGCCTACTCCAAGGCGGACCCGAAGATGATGGCGCAGGTGCTGCGGCCGGCCGGCGGCATCGTGCTGGTCGCAGTTGCCGGATTCCTGTTGCTGCGCGGGCAGCTCGAAGTCGCGATTCCACTCGGACTGAGCGGGCTTGGCCTCCTCGGCTGGGGCCCGCTCGCTTCGACCTCCTGGTTTCAGCGCACGCAGAAAACGCCAGGCAAGGCTTCGCGGGTGCGCACGGCTTTCATCGAGATGGAATTGGACCACGACAGCGAGACCATGCGCGGCACGATCCTGGCCGGACGGAGAGCCGGCGCTTCGCTGGATTCGCTTCCGGTGTCGTCGCTGCTCGAACTTCTGGCCGAATTCGACGACGACAGCCGCGCGCTACTGACAGCTTATCTTGACCGCAGGGAGCCCCGCTGGCGTGAGGACGCGCAGGGTGACGCGGGCGCGGGGCAGGGCGCTGCGCGGCGTGCTGGCAAAATGACGGAAGAGGAGGCCTATCAGGTCCTTGGCCTTCAGCCGGGCGCGAGCGCCGAGGCCATCGCCCAGGCCCACCGAACCCTGATGAAGAAAGTCCATCCCGACCAGGGGGGCTCGACGTATCTCGCGGCCCAGATCAACGCCGCGAAGGACGTTCTGCTGCGTCGGGGACGGCGGTAGCGGCCGCCGCGACTGTCTTAACGATTGTGTCCCACGCTCTGGGATCATGTCTCCGCGCTCCCGCTGCTCGTGCTGCGAGAGGCCCCCGGTCCGGTACTCGGTTTGACGACACGTCCCCGCCGATTTCTTTGAACCGGCATCAGGCTTTCGTTTTCGAAAGCTCGATTGTTCAGCGCGAATCAAATCGCGCTGTTCAAATTTAGCTCTGATTTGAGAGAAGGCGCCAGAAATTTTTCTGGCGCCAAATGTCGCGAGACCGGGAGCGTTAAAGCTTCAGCGCCATGCACGCGATGTCATCGCGCTTGAGCTTCTTGCAGGTTTCTTGCGCCTGATCGCGATCGAAGCCGGCGAAACGGGCGCGGTAGTAGGTCTTGGCGCCTTTGACGGTGCGTTCGACATAGGCCTCGGCCTTGTGGAACAGCGAGGAGATGCGGCCTTTGGCGGTGCTGAGCTTGCCCTTGGCCTCGCCCTCATCCTCGTAGGCGCCGATCTGGATCGCCCAGCCGCCGCGGCTGGTCGTGGGCTTCGACGGCACCGAGGAGACCGCGATGTCGTCGGGCTTGATCGAGGCGGTCTGCAACTTGCCGACCGACGCAGCGCGCGGCGTCACCGGCGCAACGACGGTGTCCGGCGCCTTCAGCGGTGCGGGCATGGCGGCAAGCGCCGGCACTTCAGCCTCGGGCGGTGCAACGGCCGCGAAGGCGGTCCGGACTGACTTCGGGCTCGCCGAGTCAGGAGTGGCTTCCGCTGCAGCCGGATTGGTCAGCGCGTTGACGCCCTTCGACGGCACAAGCTTCACCGCGAAGGTCTTCACCTTGACGGGCCTGATCGGCGATTCCGATGTCGCTGGGTTGGAAATGGCCGCAGTGGTGGTCTCGGGTCCGGGCTGCGCCGGCGCGCTCTCGGCTTCGCTGACCGCGGGCTGCAGCGCGGGTTTCAGGTCCGGCTTGATCTCTTGCTTGGCGACCGCTTGAGGCGAGGGCGGCAGGCTCGGCTGATCGCTCGCCAGCGTGATGCCCGGCTTGTTCGAGGCTTCCGCGATGGTGTCCTCGATCAGCTCTCTCATACGTGCGTCGCGACTGCCGGCGGAGCGGCCGCCGAGCACGACCGCGACGATGTGGCGATAGCCGCGCTTGACCGAAGAAACGAGATTGAAGCCCGAGGCATTGGTGTAGCCGGTCTTGATGCCGTCGACGCCCTCCACCTTGCCGAGCAGGTGGTTATGGTTGCGCATGTTGTGGCCGCGATAGACGAAGTTCGCGAGCGAGAAGTAGCGATAGTATTTCGGGAAGCGCTGCTGAATGGCGATGCCGAGCAGCGCCTGGTCGCGCGCCGTGGTGACCTGCTCGTCGTTCGGCAGGCCGTTGGCGTTGCGATAGACCGTGTTCGACATGCCGAGCGCGCGCGCCTTCTTGGTCATCATCTCGGCGAAGTCGCGTTGCGTGCCGCCGCTGAGCGCTTCGGCAACAACCACTGCGGCGTCGTTGGCCGACTTGGTGACGAGGCCCCCGATGGCATCCTCGACTTTAAGCATCGTGCCGGCACGCACACCCAGCTTGGTTGGCGCCTGGGCTGCGGCCTCCTCAGAGACCGGCATCTCGGTGTCGAGCGCGATCTTGCCGGCTTCGAGACGCTCGAAGAGGAGGTAGAGCGTCATGATCTTGGTCAGCGAGGCGGGGTGGCGCAGACCGTCAGGGGCGGCCTGGTGCAGCACCGCGCCGGTCTTGGCGTCGACCACAATGGCAGCATAAGCGGGGCTGTAGCTGGCTGATGCGGACATGCCGGTCCGCTTGACGAAATGCCGCTTGCGGCCGCGGGCGTCGGCTGGATCGGTGGTCACCGCGCACAAGGTGATAGCGGCGGCGAGGCTTAAACACCCCCAACGGAGCCCTCGGGAAGCTCCGACCGGCATGCAACCCATGATGTCTCTGTCCCCGTTTTTATGCCCTCTGGGCACCTGCCTGATACCCAAGAGCCCCGGTTTTCGCCCAGAATGTGCCCTCAGCTTGGCTTACGCCCAGATTTCGGGCGAACCGTGGCCAAGGCAGCACAAAATACAAAACTATGTGTTCAGAGTTGCCAAGAAGTTAAATTAAATCAAGGACAACCGCCGCGTTGGATCGCCGATTCAAGGCTTTTTTGCGTGCGTTGCAAAATAAGGCTTGCCATATTTGTGCGCTGCAATATATATACCGCATTGCGAGCGGTCGAGCTGCGCAAAACCCAGGCAGGCAAGCGGAAGTCAGTTTCACCGGGTAGACCCACCGAAGCGGTGCGGCGGAGAGCACACGATGATGAAGAATTTCGAGGACATGCAGAAGATGGGCAAGGACAGCATGGATGCGACGATGAAGTCGTTCGGCACCTTGTCGAAGACCACCCAGGCGATCGCGGCGGAAGTCGCCGACTACTCCAAGAAGTCGTTCGAAGAGAGCACCAAGGTGGTTGAGAAGCTGTTCGGCGCGAAGTCGCTCGACAAGGCCATGGAGATCCAGGCCGACTACGCCAAGACCGCCTACGAGGGCTTCGTCGCCCAGGCGACCAAGATCAGCGAGCTCTATGCCGACCTCGCCAAGGAGACCTACAAGCCGTTCGAGGCCTATATGGCCAAGGCTCCTGTGAAGTAATTCGCTCTCAAGCGCTGACGTGAAGCCCGGCCGAAAGGCCGGGCTTTTTGTTTGTGCGCTGTGCGCCGCCAAAGCTCGTCGCCCGGTGCCGACGGCCAATCCAAGCCGCTGGCGTTTTGGCAAAAGTTCTCCCCACCGCGAACCGTGACGGCTTCAGCAACCGGAAAATCGTTGGCATATTTCTTGGATGCTTCTGCGTGCCGCCGGCCTTGGAATCTGGACTCAGAAAACGCTCATGCCAATTGGACGCCGCTCAGCCATCGCTGCACTCGCTCTGCTCCTCGCAGCACCAGCCATCGACATTCGCAACGCCGCCGCCTCGGATTTTCCGAGCCGGACGGTCCGCATCGTCATTCCGTTCAGCGCCGGCGGCGCGCCGGATGTTCTGCTGCGCGCGGTCGTGCCGTATCTCAGCGAGAAATGGAAGCAGCCGGTGGTGATCGAGAACCGCCCTGGCGCCAACACGAATATCGGTACGCTGGTGGTCACCAAAGCGGAGGCTGACGGCCATACGCTGCTGTTCACCAGCGACGGTACATTCATCTTCAATCCGATGATTTACGCTTCGATGCCGTATTCGGTGTCGGAGCTTATGCCGGTTTCACTCGTCGCGACGGCATCGGCGATGTTCACGGTCGGCACGCATGTGCCGGCCAAGACCATCTCCGAATTCATCGCGCTTGCGAAATCGAAGCCAGGCGCCATCAACTACGGCTCGACCGGGCCGGCCAGTGTGCAGCGTCTGCAGATGGAATATTTCGCGGTGCTGACCGGCGTCCAGCTCACGCACGTTCCGTTCAAGGGGGCGAACGAAACCGTGATGGCGATGCTTGCCAACCAGATGGACGCCTCGATCCCGACGTCATCGAACGTCCTGCCGCATCTTGCGACCGGAAGACTTCGTGCCTTGGCTATCACGACCGCACAGCGGTCGCCGCAGGCGCCCGACGTACCGACCATGCAGGAGGCGGGCGTGCCGGGTTACGAGACCTACAGCATGTTCGCGCTGTTTGCTCCGGCACGGACGTCTTCGGAAACAGTCAAAAAGATCGCCGAAGACGTGGCCGAGATCATCATGCGGCCCGACGTCAAAGCCGCGCTCGCCGACCGCGGGTTCGAGGTTCAGGGCAAGAGCGGCGCTGAGTTCCAGGCGATCATCGACCGCGACACGATCAAGTGGAGGAAGGTCATCGAGACCGCCAAGATCAGGGAAGAATGACGGGAGACGCCGACGCCCGAATGGCCAACGTGGCAACGGCAAAGAAAAAGCCCGGCCGCAAGGCCGGGCCTTTTTGTTCGCGCCTGTCTATCGTTATTGAGCGATGCGCAGGTTCGACAGGTTGGTGCCGATCTGCTGGAAGGTCGAAACCATCTGGCTCGCGGACGTCAGCAGGAAGAACTTGGCGGAGTCGCTCGCACACTGCTGCAAGAGCGTCGAGGTCGGATCGCCGCCGGTGTTGACCTGCACGGTGTAGAGCGTGATGCCCGCCGCCTTGATGTTGGTGCAGGTGAGCGCTTGACGGGCGTCGATCTTCGACTGCGAGGTGTACCAGCGGTTCTGGGTGTTCAAGCCGTCGGTCAGAAGGATGATGACCTTCGAATACTTGTAGTTCGGGTCTTCGGCCGGAGGCGCCGGGTAGGGGCCGCCGCCGACCAGCGACATCCAGCCTTGCTGCAGACCGATGCCCTGGTTGGTGTTGCCGTTGGAGGCCATGGAGGCAACCAGACTCTTCATGCCGGTCCAGTCGTAGGTGAGCGGCAGGATGGCCTTTGGGCACGAGCCGTACTGTTCGGCGGCGAACAGCGTATCGTTCACCGCAGTGTTGGGTGCGGCCACATTGGTGTCGGTATTCAAGGTGCTCGGGGCGCTGGGAGCGCCGCGGTCGACGACGCAGCCGTTCCAGGTGCTGTGATTGTCCGGTGTCCACTTGGGATTGCCGTTCTGCGAGAGGCAGTCGCTCCTGTTGGACTTGTTGCCCTTGCTGCAACTGCCGTTCTGGGCGTCCCAGGAACTGTTGTCCGACAGCGTCGGATCTTGCGTTGAAGTCCCCCAGTAGATCCAGGTTGCGTTGTAGTTGCTCGCGCCGACATTGACGTCCTTCACGAAGGGGATGATCGAGACGTAGACGTCGCCGTTGCTGACGGCCGCGGTTTTGAGCTGGTCGAGCAGGTTGTTGGTCGCGGTCTTGAGCGCGGACATCTTGCCGTCGTCGGCCATCGAGCCGGTGTTGTCGAGCACCAGCGCGACGCGGAGCTTGGTGTTGCCCCACTTGATCTGGGAATCGACGCCGATCTTCATCATCGACTGACCGATCATGCCCATGAAATCGGTCTTCACGTTGGCCGTGGCTTTGACGACGATCTGGCTGCCGTTGGTGGTGGTGTAGGTGGATGTCACCTGCAAGCCGTTCGCCTCAGGCCGGTTGAAGATCGCCGTAAAGTAGGCAGTGCCTTTGGACTGGATGTCGCTGGCGGTCATTCCGGAGGCGACTTTCGACAGCATCAGCGCGGTCGCATCGGACGCCGCCTGCATCGCGGTCTTCACCGAATTGGCGCGACTGTAGTCGACCGCTGCCCCGACAAAACCGACCATCGGAATGGTCGCAAGCGCGAAGGTGATGGTGACGTTGGCGCCGTTGGCGGCGCGCATCTCCTGCGCCAATTTGCGGAAGCGATTGAACAAGGACCTGATGTCCATGGCGGTCTGCCTCTTGAACGAATAACGCCCCATTCCGGGTCGCAGACGTAAACGGAAGGTGTAAAAAGCGCGTAAAGTCGACCGCGGAAACTCCCGCAAATACTATGGATTGCAGCAATCAGCCGCGATTTCCCGTGTAACGCCAGCGTCGTCGTAAATAGATGCTCAAGGGCTCATTAGAATCCGCGTCGTCTTGTTAGCGTTTCGGCAACCACGACGCGGCTGTTGTGCCGAACCGCGACACTCACTGCGCGATGCGTAGATTGGCGAGGTTCTGCGCGATCGAGCCGAACGCCGAATTCAACTGGCTCGCCTGCTGCACGTCGTAATACATCGACGGTTTGGTGGCGCAGCCTTGCAGCAGCGCCACGTCGCCGTCGAGCACCCGAACCGTGTAGAGCTTGATGTTGGCGGCCTTGATGTTGTTGCAGGCGAGCTGCGTGCGCGCGTCGATCGACGACTCCGAAGACGTCCAGCGGTTCTGGGTGTTCAAACCGTCAGTCAGGATCACGATGACTTTGTCGAGATCGGGCGCGGGCTGTGGCGCGTTGAACGGCGCGACCGGTGAGATGAGCTGAAAGCCCATCGAGAGCCCGACGGTGACGTTGGTGTTGCCGGTCGGCGTCATCGCGTCGATCTTGTTGTTGAGCGCGGTCCAGTCGGTGCTGAGCGGCATCATCGAGGTCGGACAGTTGCTCGCCTGGTGGGCGCGGTAAAGCGTGGCCGGCGCCCCCGCCACGGTGGCAGTGTTCGTCACGTCGTTGTTCTGGTCGCGGTCATAGACGCAGCCGTTCCAGGTGCTATGCGCCGCCGGCGTCCACACCTTGCTGTGGGAGGTGCAGCTCGATTTCGTCGTGTAGCTGGTGTTGCTGCATTTGCCGTTGGCCGCGTCCCAGTCGGTCCAATCGACCCAATATGCACCGGCATTGCTGGTGCCGACATTGACGTCGGTGGCGAACGGCACGATTGCGACCTGGATGTCGCCCGGCTGCTTTGCTGCGTTCTGCAGCGTGGTGAGCAGGTTGTGGGCTGCGGTCTTGAGGTTGGTCATCTTCTGGTTCTGCGACATCGAGCCGGTGTTATCGAGAACCAGCGCCAGATTGAGCTTCTTGATGCCCCACGACACCTCGGAGCTGGTCGACAGGTTGATCGTCGACTGGCCCAGCATCCGCGAGAACAGGGTGTTGACGGTCGCGCTGCCGGTCATCTTGAGCAGGTAGCTGCCGGCCTGGGGCTGCGTGAATTGCATCGAGACCTGGACGTTGTTGGCCTCGGGCCGCGTGAACATGGTCTTGAAGTAGTCCTGCGACTTTTGCGTCAGCGCGCCGGCCGAAAGCGCCGTCGCGTCCTTGGACAGCATCAGGGCGCTTGCATCGAGCGCCGCCTGCATGGCGGTGCGGGTGGACGCGGCCCGGCTGAAGTCGACGGCGGCACCCATCAGGCCGAACAGGGGCAGTGAGGCCAGCGCGAGCATGGGCGCAACGCTGGCTTTCCGATCGCCAACGAAGGCTCCAATCAAGCCCTTATGAAACATCCGTAGCCCCCGGCCATCGTGATGCGCGGCGCGGTTGGTCCGCGACGGTCACGACTGCAACTTTACCACCAGGGGGCTGAAAGGTTTCGTGCCGTAACTGTTACAATTAATCGCGAATTGGGAATTGCCAGTAAAGACAACTGTGCGCGCGATCAGTTGCGTGCAACTCGTGCTCGTCCCTGCGCCGCCGGCGAAGTTGACGTCACCGGTCGGCACATAGATCGCTCCGCCAAGATATTGCGTCGAGCCGCCATTGAACTTGAAAGTCGTGCCGGTCGGGATGTTGCGGTCGCCGAAGATCACAATGCCAGCGGTCGGCCCCGTAGGCGGCGAGGTCAAGTTGATCGCTGCATTTCCGTTGATGCTCGCGGTCGCGTAGCCGCTGCGGTTCTTGGAGGTAAAAACCAGCGTCACTTGGCTGCCGGTGATCGTCGCGCCGCCATTGGCCTGCAGCGTTCCGCCATCGAGATAATAAATCCCGGGCTGGAGTGTCAAAGTGGCGCCCGCGTTGACGCTGATCCCGCCGCAGTAAACACCGGGCGAAATGGTCTGGTTGTTCTTGACGCTCAAATTCTGCTGAGTGCAGCCGAAGAACTGCGGATAAGAGACCTTTGCGTAAGGGTCGGTGACCGCACCGATTCCGGTTCGGATGCCATCCGTGGTGGTGATGCTGGAAGCACCGGTGAGATTGCCAACGACGCCGACGGACAGGGCCGTGACTTGGGCACTCCCGCCTACGGTCATCGCCGTTGAGTTGTCGGAGTTGTCATAAAGGCTGCATCCGTTGAGCACCGTGGAGTTATTGCCTTGCACGGTGACCGAACCGCTGACGTGCGGGTCAAGCGCGAGCACGCAACCAAGGCCGTCGGCGTTCGACATGGCTTTGGTATGCGCTGCAATCTTCATGACGGAAAATCCAATGAGCCTCATGAAGCGTGTTTGGATCGATCCGTTCACCGACATGTCCACGGTGTAGCCTCCGGAGGTCGAGGAGGTGCTCACGGTCGGTTGGAGGCTTCCCACCTCCGTGTTCCGGAAATTGGCGTTGAAGTATGTGCCTGCCGTCGTCGCCAGTTGTCCGGCATCGGCATTTTGCGCGTCTTTGGCCATCAGCAATGCGGCCGCATCGAGGGCGGCCTGCATGGAGGTTCGTGCGGCGGCGGCGCGACCGAAATCAACCCCGGCACCGACGAAGCCGAACAGCGGCAGGGCGGCTATTGCAAGCAGGGGCGCAGCGCTGCCGTCGCGATTTCTCACGAATCGCCGCAGCAAGGCTGTGAAATTCATCGATGGGTAGCCCTTGTTTGGACCGCCGCATCACGGGCACGGCGGCCACCCCCGGTTCTTTGGACACGCTTTTTGCGTGTTTCGCCCATCATCCGGCCCAGGCTTTGAAATTGCCTTGGTCAAAAAGATCGAAATTTCGGCAATTTCTAAGGAGAAATGTCGGCAATTGCACAATCGTTTCCGGAACCTATCTGATGTTCGGGGTTTCTCCGCCTATCCCCCCGCTGCCGGGTTCCGCGCCCAAATGTTGCTGTGCATGGCTTGTCCGGCGCCGTCTGGCAGGGTGGCGGGGAGCGTCCTATGATGAGTTGGCAGGGCTTAAGATTTGGAATTTCGGAAAGTCGTCCGTCGCGCCATGAAAGGACTGAAAGACACCCTCGACACCCGGCCCGGTCGCGCCAGGCCCGGTCGCCTTTGGGGGCACGCAATTCGGGGGAGCGCGGGAGGCGGGCCGCGGCCGGCCGCCGCCGGCGATGACGAGAAGCGCCGGGACGACGGCTCCGAACGGGGGCCGGGAAGCCCCGGAACCGCGGTCATCACCAAGACCAAGCCGCAGACCAAACGGCCCAACCTCTATCGCGTGTTGCTCTTGAACGACGACTACACGCCGATGGATTTCGTCATCCACGTGCTCGAACGGTTCTTCAACAAGGACCGCGAGGCTGCGACGCGCGTCATGCTGCATGTGCATCATCACGGCATCGGCGAATGCGGCGTTTACACCTACGAAGTGGCAGAGACTAAAGTGACGCAGGTGATGGACTTTGCCCGCAAACACCAGCATCCTTTGCAGTGCGTCATGGAAAAAAAGTGAGCAGCCAATAGATACGGGACAACCGGACAAAACACCGACGATGGAACTAAGCCCTGGGGAGGGCGTCCAATACAAATGACAAAGGGCCTCTGATGCCGACATTCTCCCGCAGCCTCGAGCAATCGCTCCACAGGGCGCTGGCGCTCGCCAATGAACGCCATCACGAATATGCGACGCTCGAGCATCTGTTGCTTGCGCTGATCGACGATCAGGATGCCGCGGCGGTGATGCGGGCCTGCAACGTCGACCTGGACAAGCTCAAAAGAAACCTCGCTTCCTATCTGGAGTCGGAGCTGGAGAACCTGGTCACCGACGGTGGCGAGGACAGTAAGCCGACCGCTGGCTTCCAGCGTGTGATCCAGCGTGCCGTGATCCACGTGCAGTCCTCGGGCCGCGAGGAGGTCACCGGCGCCAATGTGCTGGTCGCGATCTTCGCCGAGCGCGAGAGCCATGCTGCTTACTTCCTGCAAGAGCAGGACATGACGCGCTACGACGCGGTCAACTACATCAGCCACGGCATCGCCAAGCGGCCCGGCATGTCGGAGACCCGCAACGTGCGCGGCTCCGACGAGGAGCAGGACTCCAAGGGCGGGGGCGGCGGTGAGGGCGAGCCCAAGAAGAAGGGCGACGCGCTCGATGCCTATTGCATCAACCTCAACAAGAAGGCCAAGGACGGCAAGATCGATCCGCTGATCGGCCGCGAGTCCGAGATCAATCGCACCATCCAGGTGCTCTGCCGCCGGCAGAAGAACAATCCGCTCTACGTCGGTGAAGCCGGCGTCGGCAAGACCGCGATCGCGGAAGGCCTGGCTCGCCGGATCATCCATGGCGAGGTGCCGGACGTGCTCAAGAACGCGACGGTGTTCGCGCTCGACATGGGCACGCTGCTCGCGGGCACCCGCTACCGCGGCGATTTCGAGGAGCGGCTCAAGCAGGTGATCAAGGAGATCGAGGCCTATCCGGGCGCGATCATGTTCATCGACGAGATCCACACCGTTATCGGCGCCGGCGCCACTTCGGGCGGTGCGATGGACGCATCGAACCTGCTGAAACCGGCGCTTGCCGGCGGCACGATCCGCTGTATCGGCTCGACCACCTACAAGGAATACCGCCAGTACTTCGAGAAGGACCGTGCGCTGGTGCGTCGCTTCCAGAAGATCGACGTCAACGAGCCGTCGATCCCCGACGCGATCGAGATCATGAAGGGGCTGAAGCCGTACTTCGAGGCGTTCCACAAGCTCAAGTACACCAACGACGCCATCAAGGCGGCGGTGGAGCTTTCGGCGCGCTACATCCATGATCGCAAGCTTCCGGACAAGGCGATCGACGTGATCGACGAGTCGGGCGCGGCGCAGATGCTGCTGCCGGAAAGCCGGCGCAAGAAGACCATCGGCACCAAAGAGGTGGAGACCACCATCGCGACGATGGCGCGCATCCCGCCGAAGACGGTGTCGAAGGACGATGCGGAGGTGCTCCAGCATCTCGAGCAGACGCTCAAGACCGTGGTCTACGGTCAGGACAAGGCCATCGAAGCGCTGTCCGCTTCGATCAAGCTGGCCCGCGCGGGTCTGCGCGAGCCGGAGAAGCCGATCGGCTCCTACCTGTTCTCGGGTCCCACCGGCGTCGGCAAGACCGAAGTGGCAAAGCAGCTTGCCGAAAGCCTCGGCGTGCATCTGACCCGCTTCGACATGTCGGAGTACATGGAGCGCCACACGGTCTCGCGTCTCATCGGCGCGCCGCCCGGCTATGTCGGCTTCGACCAGGGCGGGTTGCTCACCGACGCCATCGACCAGTACCCGCACAGCGTGCTGTTGCTGGACGAGATCGAGAAGGCGCATCCCGACCTGTTCAACGTGCTGCTGCAGATTATGGATCACGGCAAGCTGACCGATCACAACGGCAAGCAGGTCGACTTCCGCAACGTCATCCTGATCATGACCACGAATGCCGGCGCGGCCGACATGGCCAAGGCGGCGTTCGGTTTCACGAGACAGAAGCGGGAGGGCGAGGATACCGAGGCGATCAACCGCCTGTTCGCGCCGGAATTCCGCAACCGTCTCGATGCGACCGTCACGTTCGCGCATTTGTCGCCGGAGGTGATCGCCAAGGTGGTCGAGAAGTTCGTCCTGCAACTCGAGGCGCAACTCGCCGACCGCAACGTCACGATCGAGTTGTCCGAAGAGGCGAGCCGCTGGCTGATCGCCAACGGCTATGACGAGCTGATGGGCGCACGCCCGATGGCCCGCGTCATCCAGGAGCACATCAAGAAGGGGCTCGCCGACGAGGTGCTGTTCGGCAAGCTCAAGGGCGGCGGCCATGTTCGTGTCATCGTCGTCAAGGACGAGATCGGCAAGGACAAGCTCGGCTTCGAATTCCTCGATGGCCCGGCGACGCCGAAGCCCGAGAAAGTCCCGGAGAAGCGTGCACGCAAGCCGCGCCCGTCAGGCTCGCGGAAGAAAAAGTCCGATGGTCCGAAGGACGACGGCAGCGGCGGGCCGCGCGGCGGATCGACGGTGCCAAAGGTGCCGCTGGTCAAGGCGTAAGGCCAACCGGCCTCCATCAGAGGAAGCGATCAATCGCCGGGCTTATGCCCGGCGATTTCTTTTGATATGCGTCATGCGTAGCCCACCGTTGCGCGGCTCTGCGGCTTGTGTGACCAAGAACGCATGGCTGAACCCTTGCAGCAGGAGCCGTCTCACGAGCCCCCACGGCCGTGGCCGCGCGTGTTTGCCGAAGGTTATTTCATCGCGATCCGCTCGGTGTTCTTCTATGTGCTGGTTGGCAACTACGTCGGCTTGGGCGCTCTCGCGTTCGAGTTCGGGTTTGGCTTCTGGTGGATGGCGGCATCGACGCTGCTGGTCTGGGCCGCGCCCGCACAGGTGATCCTGATTTCGACCCTGACCACCGCGACGCTCGTCGAGGTGGCGGTTGCCGTGACGCTGACGAGTGTCCGCTTTCTGCCAATGGTCGCGGCGTTGATCCCGCTGTTCAATGCGCCAGGCCGGAGGCAACGCGACCTGATCCTGCCGATGCATGTCACCGCGATCAGCGTCTGGGTCGAGGGCATGCGGCTGTTGCCGCATCGGCCGCGCAGCGAGCGCGTGCCGTTCTATGACGGGCTGGGCTTCGGGCTGATGTCGGGCGCGATCATTGGCGGCGCCATCGGATTCTATCTGGCGGGACGGCTGCCGGTGCTGTTTGCTGCGACGCTTCTGTTCTTCACGCCGATGGCGCTGTTCATGTCGACGATGCGCAACGCCCGCGCGTTGCTCGACCGGCTGGCCTTTGCGCTCGGCCTTGTCGTTGGGCCGCTGATGGCGTGGCTCAATTTCGGCCTCGACCTGATGTGGACCGGGCTGATCGCGGGCACCATCGCCTATCTGGTCAACCGCTGGCGCGAGAGCAAAACATGAAGCTCTTGCTCAACGACGTCGGGCCATGGTTCGCGCTGCTGCTGGTGGGCTTCCTGCCGAACGAGATCTGGCGGCTCGCGGGTCTGATCCTGGTCCGCGGCCTCGACGAGAGATCGCAAGCGATCATCTGGGTGAGGGCGGTGGCGACGGCGATGCTGGCGGGCGTCCTGGCGCAGCTCATTCTTTCGACCAGCGGCGCGCTGGCGCTCATCCCGGTCGGCGTGCGGGTCGGCGCTGCCGCCATTGGCTTTGCGGCCTTCCTCATCGCGAAGCGTTCGGTGTTCGCCGGCGTGGCGGCTGGCGAACTCGCCGTGATGGCCGGGGCCTATTGGTTCGGGGTGTAGCCTCAGCCCTTCAATGCCGCAGCGAGTTTCGCTGCGTGGCCGGCCAGCACCTCGGGCTTTTCTTTCTCGCTCGCGGCAGGCTTCATCGCGACGCCGGCCTTGCGCGGAATGACGTGGACATGAAGGTGGAACACCACCTGGCCGCCGGCGCCCTCGTTGAACTGCTGGACGGTGATGCCGTCGGCGTTGAACACCGTCATCGCTGCCTTGGCGATCTTTTGTGCGACCTTGGACACTGCGGCGAGGTCGTCCGGATCGACGTCGAGCACGTTGCGGGCCGGCGATTTCGGCAACACCAGCGTATGGCCCGGTGCGCGCGGCATGATGTCGAGGAAGGCGAAGACCTTGTCGTCCTCATAAACCTTGTAGCACGGCAGTTCGTCGCGCAGGATTTTCGCGAAGATGTTCTGGGGGTCATAGCTCGGCATCGAGGTCTCCGGCGGCGTGGCGCGCATCGAAGCGCGGTCAATCTTGTTCCTGCTCCACCAAATCCTTACGGAACGGCGCCGCCGCCGCAAGCTCCTCGCCAGCCGCTTCCACATAAGCGCGCTCGCGCACGAGGTAGTCGTCGACGGCGCGGCGCAGCCCCGGATCGGCGATGTAATGGGCCGAATGGGTCGTCACTGGCATGTAGCCGCGGGCCAGCTTGTGCTCGCCCTGGGCGCCGGCCTCGACGTATTTGAGCTTGTGTAGGATGGCGTAGTCGATCGCCTGATAGTAGCAGAGTTCGAAGTGCAGAAACGGGTGGTGCTCGATCGCGCCCCAGTGCCGGCCGAACAAGGTGTGCGAGCCGCGGAAATTGATGGCGCCGGCGATGAAGCGGCCGGCGCGCTTGGCCATCATCAGCACGATGTCGTTCGCCATGCGCTCGCCGATCAGCGAATAGAACTTGCGCGTCAGATAGGGGGTGCCCCACTTGCGCGAGCCGGTCTCCATGTAGAACGCAAAGAACGCGTCCCAGACCGCCTCGGTGAGATCGCTGCCGGTCAGCCACTCTACGGTGATGCCGGGCGCGAGCGCGTCGCGCCGCTCGCGCCGGATGGTCTTGCGCTTGCGCGCCGACAGCGCCTCGAGGAAGCCGTCGAAGGTGTCGTAGCCGCCGTTCTCCCAGTGGAATTGCTGGTCGGTGCGATGCAGGAACTTGTGCTCGCTCAGGAACGTCGATTCGGCCTCGGGCAGGAAGGTGAGATGCACCGACGACGCCCGATGGCGGCGGCACAGTTCGATGAGCCCGGCGGTTAGGCCTTCGCGGATACGCTCCGAATCGGGTGACGGACGCACCAGCAGCCGCCGTCCGGTTGCAGGCGTGAACGGCACCGACACCTGGAGTTTGGGGTAGTAGCTGCCGCCGGCGCGCTCATAGGCCTCGGCCCAGCCACGGTCGAAAACGTATTCACCGCGCGAATGCGATTTCAGATAGCAGGGCACGACGCCCAGGACGCTGCCGTCAGGGGCGTCGGCAACGAGATGCTGCGGCTGCCAGCCGGTGCGGGCGACGGCCGAGCTCGAGTCCTCGAGGGAGGATAAAAATTCGTACGAGATGAAAGGGTTGTATGGAGACTCCGAAGTGAATTCACCGGAAATGCTGCGCACCTCAGAAACCGGTTGAGCAGCATGAACCGTGCTCACACGGGGATTGGCGCAGTCATTCCAGGCGTCGGCGTCGATCTCTTTGATCGCCGGCACGGCGCGTAACGTCAGTTCGGCGGGGGAGGTGGCGCTTCGAGCGGACATGGGAGGAACCTGCCTTCCAATTATGGCCGAAAGCCCTCAAAAATCATCTGGTCGGCGTGCTGAATGGCTGCGTTGCGCTGCTCGGGCGTGCGCACCGTCCAGGTCAGCACCGGCCGGCGGAGCAGGGAGCGTACCGCGCGCGGCGGCCGCGTCGTCAGGTCCTGAACCCGGTAGGCCAGGAACTGCGGACAGGCGCGGAGCACAGCCCGGGCGTAGCCTAGCCTGGACATGGCGCGGCCCGGATCGTCGGTCTCGCGCTTCTGAGCCACCAGGCCTCGCGGTAGCCTGGGCGCCAGCCTGCGGGTCGCCGCGATCTGCACAGGATCGAACGACATCGCGGCGGCCGCCCCTGAATAGCCGTTGAGCACCGCGGCGGTCCGCGCGGCGATCCGCTCGTCGCCGTCGAAGCGGCTTTTCAACTCGACCAGCATCGGCACGCGGCCGGCGACCAGATCGCAAAGCTCGCCCAGTGTCAGCATCCGGTCGCTTGTCGCGAAGAATTCGATGGCTTTCAGATCTGCGGCGCTGCGCTCGTCGAGCCGGCTGTTGCCGCGGGTGAGCCGGCCGAGGATGAAGTCGTGATGCACCATGGCTTCGCCATCGGCGCTGATCTGCACGTCGCATTCGATGCCGTAGCCACCCGCGATCGCGGCGCGGAATGCAGACGGCGTATTCTCGATGATGCCCGCGGCGCTGTCATGCAGGCCGCGGTGGGCGTAGGGCTGCGCGGTGAGCCAGCCGGCCATCGCGCGGCCGCCCGCTCACGCCGCTTCGAAGGCGGCTTCCACCTCGACAGCGGCGTCGAGTGGCAGCGCTGCGACGCCGACGGTGGTGCGGGCGTGGCGGCCTTTGTCACCGAACACCGCGACCATCAGGTCGGACGCCCCGTTCATCACCTTCGGCCCGTCGGGAAAACCGGGCGCCGAGTTGATGAAGCCGCCGAGCCGCACCACGCGGGCGATCTTGTCGAGGTCGCCGAGCGCGGCCTTGAGCTGGGCGAGGACGTTGATGGCGCAGGCACGGGCAGCCTTGATGCCGTCGTCGATCGAGACGCCACCGCCGAGCTGGCCCTTGGCGACGAGCTTGCCTTCGGCGTCCAGGCAGAGCTGGCCGGAAACCACCATGAAGTTGCCGGTGCGCACGAAGGGCACGTAATTGGCGACCGGCGCCACCGGCTCGGGCAGAACGATGCCGAGTTCTGCGAGCCTCTTTTCAACGGTACCGGCCATGGGGTTCTCCTCCGCGGTTCGCCAGAATCATCTACAAGATCACGAACATTTGGATGCCTAAAAGCGCGGCAACAAGCCTGTGCCCCGGTTAACAGCCCCAAACGCCCATCAATTTGCCGCCTTTGTCATCGCCGATCAGGATAAGCCTTGCAAGCGGGCCCGGGGACCACTGTTGCGGCGAATTGTGACGAGCCGTATTTTGCGGGCAAGGCGACAAAGCGCTTTTCACGCGCGTCTTCGACGCGCTCACAAGCGCGTTAACGCGCGTCTAAGACGCGCTATGGGAGATTTTTCGCGATGCCAATGCACAAAGCGCCCATCCGCCTGACGGTTGCCGGTGCATTGTTGGTTGCCCTGAGCTCCGTGGTGTGGCCCGCGGCTTCTGCCGCGGCGCAGACCACGACCTCACCGATTGCACTCGCATCGCATCGCGCGGTCTACGACCTGAAGCTTCAGAGCACCCGTGGCAAGCGCTCGATGAGCGCGGTGCGCGGACGCATCCTCTACGACTTCAGCGGCAACTCCTGCGAGGGTTATGCGCTGCAGTTCCGCCAGGTTTCGGAGCTCGACAGCGGTGAGGGCAAGGTCGCGGTTTCGGACCTTCGCGCCACGTCCTGGGAGGACGGCGACGGCAAGCGGTTGCGCTTCCACTCGCAGAACTATTTCGACGACAACCTGCGCGACAAGGTCGACGGCCAGGCCGACCGCGAGAAGGACGGGCTTGCGGTACAGCTCACCGAGCCTGACGAGAAGAAGATCGACCTGAAGGCCGACCTTGCGTTCCCGACTGAACATGTCCGCCGCATCATTGCCGCGGCCCGCGAAGGTAAGACGTTGCTCCAGGTCTCGGTCTACGACGGCTCCGACACCGGCGAGAAGGTCTACGATACGCTGACCGTGATCGGAAAGCCGATCGCACCCGACGCGGCCAAACCGGACGACGCCACGGCCAAGGAGGCGGTGCTGGCCAACATGACGCGCTGGCCGGTGACCATCAGCTATTTCGACCGCGCCGCGAAGGATAAGGACGGCGAGCAGACGCCGGTCTATGCCATCACATTCGAGCTCTACGAGAATGGCGTGTCGCGCGCGCTCCTGCTCGACTACGGCGATTTCGTGCTGACCGGTGAGATGACTTCGCTGGAACTGCACGACAAGGACGCCGCCGGCAAATCCTGCAAGTAAGCAGGCACGCCAAGGTTTGACGTCACAGCCCGCAGGGGCGGGCTTGTTCGGCGGCTCGGCAGGTCCATCGGAATTCCTAAGGTTGTCCGGCTGGCCCTGACAGGGTGCGGGCGGCTGTTGCACAGTTTGTCGGCATAGTCTTTGCTTCGATCCAGGGTTGCCGGATGTCTTTCCTGGTCCTGGGAGAAACTCCATGTCGACCGCCGCCCTTGCACCATCCGTCCCGGTCGCGTCCAGGCCGGTCTACAAGTCGTTATTTTTCCAGGTTGTGGTCGCGCTTGTTCTGGGGATCGCGCTCGGCATGACCGTGCCGGATTTTGCGATCGGCCTGAAGATTTTGAGCGACGCCTTCCTGAAGCTGATCTCGATGATCGTGGCGCCGATCGTCTTCTGTGTCGTGGTTCACGGCATCGCCGGAGCGGGCGATCTCAAGAAGGTCGGGCGGGTCGGCGTCAAGGCGCTGGTCTATTTCGAGGTGATGACCACGGTCGCGCTCGCGATCGGAATCGTGCTCGCTTATGTGTTCGGTCCTGGGCACGGGATGAACATCAATCCCTCCACCCTCGATCCGAAGTCGCTGAGCACCTACGCCGACAACGCCCACAAGCTTCAGGGCGGCGGCATCGGCAGCTTCCTGATGAACGTAATCCCCACCACGTCAATCGATGCGCTGGCGCGCAACGACGTGCTGCAAGTGCTGTTCTTCGCCATTCTGTTCGGCGTCGCGCTCGCGCTGGTGGGCGGCGAGAAGGGCGAGAAGGTGACTGCACTGATCGACGCAGTTGCGACCGTCCTGTTCAAGGCGATGGGGCTGATCGTGCGGGTGGCGCCGCTCGGCGTGCTTGGGGCGGTGGCTTACACGGTTGGGCGTTATGGTGTCGGCTCGTTGAAGCAACTCGTTTCGCTCGTGGTGCTGTTCTACGTCGCCGTCGCGCTCTTCGTGCTGGTGGTGCTGGGCCTGGTGATGCGGCTCGCCGGCCTGAATATTCTCAAGTTCCTCGCCTACCTGCGCGAAGAGCTGACCATCGTGCTTGCGACCGCTTCGTCGGATGCGGTGCTGCCGCAGATCATGCGCAAGCTGGAGCGGATGGGCGTCAAGGATTCCGTGGTCGGATTGGTGGTGCCGACCGGCTATTCGTTCAATCTCGACGCGTTCTCGATCTATCTGACGCTGGCCGTGGTCTTCATCGCGCAGGCGACTAACACGCCGCTGTCATTCGGCGATCTCCTGCTGGTGCTCGGCGTCTCGCTCGTCACCTCGAAGGGCGCTCACGGCGTGCCGGGCTCGGCCATCGTCATTCTGGCGGCAACGCTCAATGCCGTGCCGAGCATCCCGGCCATCGGCCTTGTGCTGGTGCTGTCGGTCGACTGGTTCATCGGCATGGCGCGCGCGCTCGGCAATCTCATCGGCAACTGCGTTGCCACCGTGGTGATCGCCGCCTGGGAAAAGGACCTAGATCACGCTAAGGCGGAGCGGGTTCTCGACGGCACCGAACAGGTGGACGTCGCGGCGGGCTAAGAGCCGGTCGCATCGCATCCATGTCAGGCGTGGCCGGGCTATGGTCGGTAAAAACCGGCGTGTAACCTGAAACAGCCGACCGCATTGGGGAGCGAAAAAATGTCCAACAGGTTCACGCAATACATCCTGATCGCGATGGTGCTCGGCATCGCGATGGGGACATTGATCTTCAACTATCTTCCCGACAGCCGGGCGGAAATCGCAGCCGACGTCAATCTGATCGCCATGCTGTTCCTGCGATTGATCAAGATGATCATCGCGCCGCTGGTGTTTGCGACGTTGGTCGGCGGCATCGCACATATGGGCGGCGGCTCGAAGCTCGGTCGGATTTTCGCAAAGACCATGGGCTGGTTCGTCAGTGCCTCGTTCGTGTCGCTGCTGCTAGGCCTTCTGATGGTCAATCTCCTGCAGCCCGGGGCGAATTTCCCAGGTGCGTTGCCCGACAAGGCGCAGGCGACTGGACTCCCGACGTCGGCGTTCTCGCTCGAAAAGTTTCTCATTCACTTGATCCCGACGTCGATCGCAGACGCCATGGCGCAGAACGAGATTCTGCAGATCGTCATCTTCGCCATTTTCTTCTCTGTAGCGCTTGGCGCGCTGCCGGAGCGCACCAAGCCGATGCTGGCACTGATCGACGACCTTGGTCACGTCATGCTGAAGGTGACGAGCTACGTCATGTTGTTCGCGCCGCTCGCGGTTTGGGCCGCGATCACGGCGACCGTCGCCAAGAACGGCCTTGGCGTGCTGTGGAAGCTCGTCGTGTTCATGGGCGGATTCTATCTCTCGCTGCTGATCCTGTGGCTCATTCTGGTCGTCGTGGGTTTCATCGCCATTGGGCCACGTTACAGCCATCTACTGCGACTCATCCGCGAGCCGTTGATGATCGCGTTCTCGACCGCAAGCTCGGAGGCGGCCTATCCCAAGACCCTGGAGGGCTTGAACCGCTTCGGCGCATCGTCGCGGATATCGAGCTTCGTGTTGCCGCTGGGCTACTCGTTCAATCTCGATGGCACGATGATGTACTGCACGTTCGCGGCCGTGTTCATAGCGCAGACCTATCACATCGACATGCCGCTCGGCACGCAGCTCGCGATGCTCGCAACCTTGATGATCACCTCGAAGGGCGTTGCCGGCGTGCCACGCGCGTCGCTTGTGGTCATCGCCTCGACCTTGAGTCAGTTCGGGATCCCGGAGGCGGGCCTGTTGATGATCATGGGCATCGACACGTTTCTCGACATGGGCCGCAGCGCGACCAACGTGATCGGCAATTCGCTTGCGACCGCGGTGGTGGCGAAATGGGAGGGCGAGCTCGCGGCAGAGCATGCGCTCGGGCCTGACGACGTGGTGCCGCCGGACCTGATCGCTGGAGAAGTTCCCGCCGCCGCCGGCCATTGACAGGAGAGGGACATGGGCCAGTCTCTCAGGCGTCCGTGGCGGATCGCCGGTGCGATCTTGGCAGGGGTGTTGACTTGTCTGGTGCTGGCAACATCCGCGCTGGCCCAGACTTATGGCGGAGAGGGCCTGAGCCCGACGCTTGCCAACATCAAGAAGACGCATGCGGTGCGGCTCGGTTACCGCGAAAGCTCGCCGCCGTTTTCGTTCCTCGATCAGGCCGATCGACCGATCGGCTACAGTCTCGAACTCTGCGCAGCGATCGTCGACGAGATCGGCGCAGCGGTCGATGAGGCTGATCTGAAGATCGAGTACGTCAAGGTCACCCCGGACAACCGTATGGCCGCGGTGCTGCAAAACCAGATCGACCTGGAATGCGGCTCGACCACCGCCAATGCTGAGCGCTCACGGCAGGTGGCGTTCTCGCCGCTGATCTTTGTGGCCGGCACCAAGCTGATGGTGCCCAAGGCTTCGAATGTCTCGGCGGTCACAGACCTTGCGGGCAAGACCGTCGTGGTGACCAAGGGCACGACCAACGAACAGGCGGTGTATTCCGTCGACAAGAAGTTCGCCCTTGGCCTCAAGATCGTGCTCTCGCCGGATCACGAGCGGTCGTACCAGATGCTGGCCGACAAGACGGCGGACGCCTTTGCGACCGACGATATCCTGCTCTACGGCCTGATCGCCCGTCACAAGTCGCAGGACCGGTTTCGGGTGGTCGGCGACTATCTGTCCTACGATCCTTACGGCATCATGTTCCGCAATGGTGAGCCGCAACTCTCAGCGATCGTGGAGCGCACCCTTCGCAAGCTCGCCACCAATCGTGATCTGATCCCGCTGTACAATAAGTGGTTCCTGTCGCGCCTGCCGACCGGCGAGAAGCTTAGCGTCGCGATCTCACCGCAGCTGGAAGAGAGCTTCAAGGTGCTGGACGACGGGCAGGGCGCGGCGAATTAGCTCGCAGGCGTAGGCCTCACCTCAGCAGCAGAATCTCGGTGCGCGCGTCCACTTCAGTTCCGGGCATGTGGTAAAAAACCAGACACATCGACCTAGGGTACCACAATGGCAATAATTCAGCGTGCGCGCTCATCTAGCGGCAGTTGCCTTCGTGTTTCGCTCGCCCTTCTTATCCTGAGTTGCGGATACCACTTTGCGGGGTGGGCCACCCCGTTGCGTGCGCAGGCATCGCAGGACACTTTCATTTTAGACTTCGCATTGCACGCGCCGGGTTATGAAGATTCCGCTGATGTAGGCCGGCATGCGGCTTTCTCGATTGTTCTTGGAAAACTTATGGAAAGGGCGCTGGCGGAAAGCGGCTCGAAAGCATGCAAGCTGACCACGGGAGCACGGTTCCCGGATTTACGATTGATTTTTTCGGCAATTGGAACGCCTGATTCGGCGCCTTTTCGAGCATGTCTTGACCGGGTTTGGAATATTGTCGTCCGTAACACCTTCGAGCGCACTGCATTCGAAGAAATTGCCGAAAAAACGTCTGAGCAATTCAAGCCCAATCTTATGAAGTCGGGTGACCTAACGCGACCTGACCTCAAGTTTACCCGACTTCGCATTGTAGGATTTGCAGCTCTTACAGCTTTGTACAACGGCGACCCAATTCTAGAGCCACTCCTCCAAATCGATGCGCAATTGCGCATGGCTGCACAAAACTTCGATGGATTTGTAAGATGGTTGGACGCCCAGCGCGGGAGCGCCGATCTGGGATACGTTCCGCTTCTTCCAAGCACCAGTCAGCAGCTCGAAGCCTGGCACACCAAGACGGCGAAGCCTTCGACGCGACCAAATCTGCCGCGCACGAACACTCGCTTGGCGGAAATTCGCCTGCAAGCACCCGCGATGCATGGAAAGACCACGGCGCTGGTGCTTTGTAACAGCCTCCAGGTTGATCGTTGCGAACGGCAATTCGGTCGTGCGTTTTGCGTAAAACCTATCAATCGGCACGTGGAAGCGGACAGTGTCGCCCGGGCCTTTGAATTGGGTTGTCTGCCGATCGGCGTTCTTGGCCTGTCGGGTTGGATTGCCATTGAGACAAAAGACGATGCCGACTTGGATTGGTTTGTAGCCGAACTGGCGGCGGGACGAATGGCTTCTCCTGAAATTGAGTCACCAGCGATCTACAATGTGCTTCTGGTCAAATCTGTTCAGTGAAAAAAGCAAAATCGGAAGGACGAAATGGGGAGCAATATCACATACACGCTCAGTACAAGAATCGATCATATTTGTACTTGAATAATTCTTGCATCTAGTGTAACAGTCATCTCGCCTTGCTGCGTCGAGGGTGTCGTCGATCGCGACGCCCGGTGACGGAGCGAGGTGCGGCTGCCAACAACGCGGACCGCGAATGGAGCGCCAGGAGGCGTCGGGCTCTTCGCACGGGCCCGCGCGCCCCGGGACCCCCACCGCCCTCAAAGCATTGGGTCCCGGAAGCTTGGCGCGCAGGCTGGCCGATCGCAAGGCTGGCCTGACGGAGCCTCGCAAGCTCCGTGGCGCCTCCCGGCGCTCCATTCTTCTCTCCTATGGGAGAGGAGACGGAAAACAGGGAGACGGGCGCACCGGGCGTCCGAAAACAAAACCCCGGAACAGCGAAGCGTTGGCTAACAGCAGCCGCAGCACAATCGGCGGCAATCGTAAGGTGATCGAGTGATGTCGGCCTTGAGACTTCGACGACTTGAAGACGATGTCCGCTGTGCGGTCGCGATGGGGCGTAAAGCGGGACATGCTGATTCATGGGTGCAAAGCCTCGCGCCCGGACCGCGATTTTGCGATCTACTCCTTCTCGTCCAGCGCCAAGCCCTTCACCACGGCCTCGTGGCCGAATTTGCCGCGGACGCGGTCCATGGCGCGCTCGACGTTGGCGCGGCGTTCGGCTCCGCGATCGATCAGGTCGGCCGGATCGGCGGCCTCGGCATCGTCGAGCGCGCTGACGCCGACACCGAGCAGGCGATAGCGCGTGCCGTTGATCTCGCGGACCAGCAGTTCGCGGCTCGCCGCAAAGATCTTGTCGGCCAATTGCGTGGGGCGCTCCAGGGAGCGTGCCCGGGTGAGAATGCGGAAGTCGGCGGTCTTGAGCTTCAACGTCACGGTCGAGCCGCAGAGGCGCTTCTCCTTGAGCCGCTCCGAAACCTCCTCGGCCGCGGCCCAGAGCCGCCTCTCCAGCGGCCGGAACGAGGCGATGTCGCGGTCGAACGTGTTCTCGGCCGAGACGCTCTTGCGCTCGCGGATCGGATCGACTTCGCGGCTGTCGATGCCGCGGGCGAGCCGCCACAACCGCTGACCTTCCGCGCCGTAGCGGCGCATCAGGTCGTGCTCGTCGGCGCGCTGCAGGTCCGAAATCTTGTGGAAGCCGTCCTTGGCGAAGCGCTGCGCCGCGACCTTGCCGACCCCGAAGATGATCGCCACCGGCTTGTCGGCGAGAAAGCGGGCGGCCTCGGCCTTGCCGATCACGGCAAAGCCGCGCGGCTTGTCGAGATCGGAGGCGATCTTGGCCAGGAATTTGTTGGCGGCAAGCCCGATCGACACCGAGATGCCGAGCTCCTTCTCGACCTTGGCCGAGAAGCGGGCGAGCGCCTTCGCGGCGCTCATGCCATGCAGGCGCTGCGTGCCGGCCAGGTCCATGAACGCCTCGTCGATCGAGATCGCCTCGACCTGCGGGGTGAGATCGAGCATCAGCGCGCGAACCTGCCGGCTGACGCCGGCGTATTTGTCCATGTTCGGGCGGACCACCGCCGCGTGCGGGCAAAGCCGCTTGGCCTCGAACATCGGCATGGCCGAGCGCACGCCGAAGGTGCGGGCGATGTAGCAGGCGGTCGACACCACGCCGCGCTTGCCGCCGCCGACGATCAGCGGCTTGTCGGCAAGCGATGGGTCATCCCGCTTCTCGATGGTGGCGTAGAATGCGTCGCAATCGACGTGGCAGATGGTGAGCGTGTCGAGTTCGTCGTGACGGATGACGCGGGGCGAGAAGCAGTGCGGGCAGCGGCCGGCAGAGCCTGCGTCGTTCAGGCAGTCCCGGCAGAACGCGCCCATCAGGGCACGTCCCGTTCCCACACGCCTCCGAATGCTACGCGGGCGCGTTGGAGTTCGGCCGGATTGATGTCCTCGTGCTTGGCGAAGGCGACAAGCAGGGCTTCGTCGCTGAGAAAATAGTCGAGCACGCCGGAGAGGAACTCGGGATCGCCGGCCGCGGTGCGGATCTGGTCCGGGCCGATGCCGGTGGCGGCCAGGAACCCGCCCAGCGCTTCAGGCTCGGCGGCGAGGTAGGTGAGGGCCGAGATCGCCAGGGCTTCGGCCGCCTCGCGCCGTGCCGTGTCCTTTTTATCGAGGGAAACTTTGCTTTTCATGGTGGTGCAATGGCCGACAGTTGCTGGCGATTCCAGGCGAGTCGGCGCTCGACCCAGATTAGCAGCGTTACCGGCCCAAACCCAGCCAGTGTTAACGATTGAGGCTGTGGGAACATCAGGAAATTCGCTGTCTCTTGGTCGCACTTGCGGGCTCTTGTTTGCGTTTCCGTAACGAATCCTCACTAGGTTTTAATCATAGTGGCGGGCGTGTGCGGGTGGCGCAGCGCCCAACGGGCGTTGCGGGCAGTAAGCTCGCGGCGAAGGAAGGCGGGCGGAATGTCCAAGACCGTCATGATCGTGGAAGACAACGAGCTCAACATGAAGCTCTTCCACGACCTGCTTGAGGCGCACGGCTACCAGATCGTCGGCACGCGCAACGGCATCGAGGCGCTTGACCTCGCCCGCAAGCACCGTCCCGACCTGGTGCTGATGGACATCCAGCTGCCCGAGGTCTCCGGCCTCGAGGTCACCAAGTGGCTGAAGGACGATCCCGAGCTCAAGAGCATTCCGGTGGTGGCCGTTACGGCCTTCGCCATGAAGGGCGACGAAGAGCGCATTCGCCAGGGGGGCTGCGAAGCGTATCTCTCCAAACCGATCTCGGTCGGCAAGTTCATCGAGACCATCCGTCATTTTCTGGGCTGACGCGCCCCGAAGGAGTTTTCGTCTGTGACTGCCCGCGTACTCGTTGTCGACGACGTTCCCGCCAACGTGAAGCTTTTGGAAGCCCGTTTGTCGGCGGAATATTTTGACGTCGTGACCGCAATGAACGGCACGGAGGCGCTGGCGATCTGCGACAAGGCGGAATGCGACATCGTCCTGCTCGACGTCATGATGCCGGACATGGACGGTTTCGAGGTCTGCCGGCGGATCAAGGCCAACAAAAAGACCCATCACATTCCAGTGGTGATGGTCACAGCGCTCGACTCGCCGTCGGATCGCGTCAAAGGGCTGTCCGCCGGCGCCGACGATTTCCTGACCAAGCCGGTGTCGGATGTGGCGCTGATCGCGCGGGTGCGCTCGCTGTCGCGGTTGAAGCTGATGACCGATGAACTGCGGATGCGCGCGCTGACCTCGCGCGAAATCGGCATCCAGGACCCGGATCATCAGGCTTTGGCCGAGGCGGGCCAATTCGGACGCGTTCTGATCATCGACGACCGGCGTTCGACCGCCGAGCGGCTGCAGACCATGTTGTCGAGCAAGCAGAAGGCCGAGATCGAGACCAATCCGAGCGAGGCGGTGTTCCACGCCGCCGAGGGCAATTTCGAGCTCCTGATCGTGTCGCTGGCGCTGGAAAACTACGACGCTTTGCGGCTGTGCAGCCAGCTCCGCTCGCTCGAGCGCACCCGCAACGTGCCGGTGCTCGCGATCTGCGACAGCGAGGACAATGCCCGGATGATCCGCGGGCTCGAGATCGGCGTGAATGACTATCTGATGCGGCCGGTCGACGCCAACGAATTGCACGCCCGCGCCCGCACCCAGATCCGCAAGAAGCGTTACGCCGACCGGCTGCGCGACAATGTCCAGCAGTCGATCGAGATGGCGATCACCGACGGGCTCACCGGCCTCTACAATCGCCGCTACATGGAAAGCCATCTCGGCTCGCTGTTGGAGCAGGCGGGCGCGCGTGGCAAGCCGCTCACCATCATGGTGCTCGATATCGACTTCTTCAAATCGATCAACGACACCTATGGTCACGACGCCGGCGACGACGTGCTGCGCGAGTTCGCGGTTCGCATCCGCAAGTCGATCCGCGGCATCGATCTCGCCTGCCGGCTCGGCGGCGAGGAGTTCGTGATCGTGATGCCGGAAACCGACATGGCGGTGGCGACGATCGTCGCCGAGCGGCTGCGTCGTCGCATCGCGTCCGAGGCTTTCAACATCACGCAGGGCGCCAAAGCGATCGACGTGACGATCTCGATCGGGATTGCGACGCTCGATACCGCCGACGATACCCCGTCGACCATTCTCAAGCGCGCCGATCAGGCGCTGTATCGCGCCAAGCGCGATGGCCGGAACCGCGTCGTCGCCGACGCGGCCTGAAATTACCCAAGCTTCGGCGAGGCCGGTCTCGTCTGCGCGCATCGCGCGCAGAACTCCGTGACGTTAGTTTTAACGGCAGAAGGGCGACGCGCCCGGATCACCTCTTCATGGTTGTCGAAGGGGAATTCACCGCGGGGAACCGGTGGCCGTATCGTACCGCTCAGATCTGTGACTGATGCGCATCGTGACATGCAATACGCGCGGAATCAGGAAACCGCTACGCCGAGCAGTTGGCAAACATAAGAGTGCCAACAAACAGCCCCATTCAACATCACATCATTGACGTCGTTTCGAAGTTCTCGCGCGCGAACATTTCACCTCAATGTTCCGTGTGATCGTACTGCAGGCGAGGTTGAGTGAGTTACTGGGAAGCGCGGCCATTATCGCAAGCCAGAAAAATTGGCGCCCTGAGGAGTTGGATCTGCGCGTTCATGGCCTCGCCATTGATCGCCTCCCACGCGCATGCGGATGATACGAGCTTCTTCGGGCAATCCATTGCGTGGTTCAATCCAAACAAGGCTGCGACCGACACCACTGCGCCCGATGCGACGCCTTACACGGTCACTTTCAATGTTGCGGGCGGCGAACGTTCGATCCGTTCGGCAGTAGAAGGTGCCTCCAATCTCGAGAGCCTGAAGCAGCAGGCGCCAGCCGGCGCGTCGGGTCTGATCCGACGTGCCTTCGCTGATCGGGACCGCATTCTCGCTGCGCTCTACACCGAGGCTCGTTATGCCGGCAAGGTGACCATCACGGTCGCCGGGCGGTCGCCCAACGACCCAGCGGCGTTCGAGGTGGTCAACGCCGCTCGCCAAACCGGTCCGGTGCCGGTTACCGTGTTTGTCGAACCGGGGCCGGTGTTCAAGTTCGGCGTGGTGCATTTGCTTGATGCCTCGGGCCGCCGTCCGATCCCCATCACGCTGACGTCGAAGCAAATGGGTCTTGTGACCGGCGAAGCGGCCCATAGCACCGACGTCACTGATGCAGAGCGCATCATCGTCAGCGCCTTGCGTGAAGATGGCCACCCCTTTGCTCGCATCGTCAGTAAGGACGTGGTGGCGGACCATGCCACCAAGACACTGAACGTTACATTTTTGGTGGAGGCGGGGCCTGTGGCGACATTCGGAGCCTTCACAGTGTCCGGCGCGCAACGGCTCAGGCCTGGATTTGTCGAAGAGCGCATCGATATCCAGCCTGGCGAGCCCTATTCACCCAGGCGCCTCGCCAGGCTGCGAAAACGCTTGGCAGAATTTGAATCCATCGCCAGCGTTCGCTTGCGCGAAGCAGACCAACTCGACGCCAATGGCCAATTGCCGATCCATGTGGATGTGACCGAGCGTGACCCGCGTTATGTCGGCTTTGGTGCCAAGTATTCCACGACCGAAGGCTCGGTCGGAAATGTCTTCTGGGGTCACCGCAATCTGTTTGGCGGTGGCGAGACGTTGAGGATCGATGGGCAGGCATCCTGGTTTGGCAGTAAGCCTCAAGCGGTGCCCGACGCCGATCCGCTCGGTTACAAGGTGTCTGCCACCTTCGTGAAGCCCGGCATCTATACCCCGGTCGATGATCTCGTCGCACAGGGGGCAGTGCTGCGGGAGGTAACTAATGCCTATGTCCGTGACGCCACCACTTTCCTCGGCGGCGTGCGTCACCGCTTCAACGACAAGCTCACGATGCAGGTGAGTCTCGATCTCGAGCAGTCGCGCGTACAGGACGCGATCGGGACGAAGGACTATTCCATTGCCGGCGTTCCGGTCGATGTCGCCTACGACACCACCGACAACCTGTTCGATCCCTCTAAAGGCATTCGTCTCAATGCGACGTTCGAGCCGTTTGCCCATCTCGGTGATGGTGGTGCGGGGCCGCTGATGATGAAGGGCTCGCTCTCTGCCTATCACGCGCTCGACGAGGATAAACGCTTCATCCTTGCCGGCAGGGTGGCAGCAGGCAGCGTAACCGGGGCGAACCTCTTCGACATCCCAGCCCAACGCCGCTTCTACGTCGGCGGGGGCGGCTCCTTGCGCGGCTTCGACTACCAGTCGGCGAGTCCGCGTGATGCGCAGGGCAACATCATTGGTGGCTTGAGCTTCTTCACCGCCTCAGCAGAGGCGCGGATCAGGATCACCGATTCGATCGGCATCGTGCCCTTCTTCGACATGGGCTCGGCCTCCGCTTCCGAAACGCCCGATTTGGGCAACTTGCGCTATGCCGCCGGCATTGGCCTCCGTTACTACACTTCGCTTGGCCCGATCCGGTTTGATTTCGCTGTCCCCCTCAATCCGCGTGATGGGGATTCTCGTTACGGATTTTATATCAGTCTGGGACAGGCCTTCTGAGACAGATCGCTCACCCTTTAGGCCGGCTCATGCGCTGGTTCGGTCTTGCCGCGGCGATGCTGGCGGTTTTGCTCGCCGTCGTCTTTGTTGCGCTCCAGACGGGCCCTGGCAAACGGATACTGGCTCGGCTTGGCGGGACGCTCGCGTCCGGAGGCGGACTTACGGTCACTGTTTCGGATATTGAAGGCGCAATTTCGGCCAGCATGACCGTTGGTTCCGTGACGCTCGCGGACTCGCACGGTGAGTTCGCCCGGATCGAAGGCCTGCGCCTGGTGTGGAGGCCCTTCGCGTTGTTCAGCGCTACCCTCGCAGTGGAGTCGCTGGAAGCGTCTAAAGTCAATCTCGCGCGAAAGCCCGACCTGCCTGCAGCCACAAAGGGCGAAAACAGCGGCCGCGGCTTCAGCTTGCCGCTGCGCTTGGTGTTGGAGCATCTCGGGGTCAAAGAGATCGAAATCGCCGAATCCCTTGTTGGGCAAGCGGCAATGCTCAGCTTCACCGCGTCCGCACGACTCATGGAGCCGTCGCGAGGGCTTTCGCTTTCATTCGCGCTCGATCGCCATGATCGCGAAGGCGCTGTGAAAGGTTCGATCGGCTTTGAACCGAGCACACAGACGCTCAATATCGATGCGCAGGCACGCGAACCGGAAGGCGGCTTGGTGGCGCGTCTCGCAAACCTCGAAGGCCTCCCTGCGATCAAAGCCGAGATCAAGGGCCGCGGCCCTCTCGATTCCTGGAACGGAGCGCTCAATCTCACTGTGGGCGACACCGCCGTGATCACGGGCGCAGCCAGCATCCGACGTCAGGATCAGCGCTATAAAGCAGAACTCGGCATAGATGCCGACGTGCAACGGCTGCTGCCAGCCAATGTCGCCCCCCTGTTCGAGGGCGTGTCGAAGGTCACGGCTGTCGCGTTTGCCGGCGACGGCATGCGAATTGACGTGGAGTCGCTCACCATCGATGCTGCGGGCGTTGGCGTCGGTCTCATCGGTTCGGTGGATTTAAGGGAGGGCACCACCGATCTCGCCTTCAAAGCGACGGGCAGGGAGGCGGAGCGTTTCGCGGCGCTTCTGCCGGATGCGGCCTGGAGCGATCTGCGTCTCGAGGGAACATTGCGCGGCGCCTATGGATCCCCGGCTGTCTTGGTGAAACTGGCTGCTCAGGACTTTGGTGCGGCTGGGTACAGCGCAAAAGCGCTGGATCTCCATGCCGAAACCATCCCCGATAACGCAGGTGGGATGGCCTGGCACACGGACGGAAGTCTCGAGGGTCTTCAAGGGCGTGACCCGCAGACGACCGCAGCACTTGGCGGAAAAGGCGGCTTCTCGTTCTCTGGCGCCGTGCCGGCAAACGGAGCGCCGTCTCTTACGAAGGCGGATGTATCCTTCGTCCCATTCAGTCTTCGCTTCGCAGGTCGAGCAGGGGCCGATGGAGCTGAAGGTGTGTTGCAATTGTTTCGGCTCGACCTTGCCGCTCTGTCGCCGCTTGCGGGGCAGCGGCTACGGGGCGCTGTGACATTCGATGCCAATCTCAGTGGTGGCGATGCGCAGCACATCGTTCGCGCACGCATTAAGGGGGCGTCGAAAGACGTCGCCACGGGCGTTACTGCTATCGACGGTCTGCTCGGCGGCAATGCAACCCTTGAGGGGGCGGTCGCCTTCGGCGCGGGCGGAGCCGTCGCAGCGAATGATCTGACGCTCAAGGCCGCCGGGCTGAACATAGAGGTGGGTGGCCGAATTGATCGCCGCGTGGCCGACCTTGTCGGCCATATCCATTTGCCAGATCTCAAGCGTGTCGATCCTCGTCTCGAAGGTCGCGCTGAAGCGGAAGCGACCTTCGCGGGCAATCTCACGGCTCTTGCCGCAAAGATGCAGATCACTGTGCCGAAAGGCCGGGCGATGGGTGAGTCCATCGAAGGCCTTGCACTCGATCTTCACGCGCGCGATCTCACAGGCCGGCCCGAAATCGATGCGCGGCTCGTGGGTCGTATCGGCAACAAGTCTGCGAACGGCACGGCCGGATTCTCCCGGGTTGCCCGCGACAGCAGCATGCAGAACGCTTTCAGTCTTTCAGTCGGCTCTGTGACGGCGAAGGGCAACGTCAATGTCAGCGACAAGGGGTTGCTCGACGGAAACATCACGTTCGACGCCCGGGATCTGTCCGATCTTTCGGCACTCACTTTGACCGAGCTGGCTGGTACCGCGAAGGTGAGCATCAGTCTGACGGCCAAGGACGGCAAGCAGGGCGCCGCCGTCAATGCTACGGCCGTCAAGCTGCGCGCGGCGGGCGCTGTGCTTAATGCCGCTCATATGGATTTGTCGATTGCTGACGCTACAGCCGCTCCGGCGCTTGACGGCCAAATAGAACTGACGGGACTCTCGGTTGGTGCGCGAGGCATTGACAAGGCCACCTTACGTACCAACAGCAGCGGCGGTGGCTTGACCGCGTTCAAACTTGACGCCATTGCGCAGGGCGCCGCGCTCGCCGCAACAGGGCGACTCAACCTGAGTGCGGACAGAACTATCGTTCGGCTCGACACCTTCCGCGCCGCCAAAGGTCGCACCGATCTCACCTTGTCGGCGCCGGCAACCTTCACTTCGCACCATGACGTGTTGGCTGTCGACCGTCTCGCCCTTTTATCCGGTGGCGGAAGCGCGACGGTGCGCGGCAAGGCTGGCAAGACGTTCGATCTCGATGTGGATCTGCGCAACCTGCCGCTCGCAATCGCCTCGCTCGTTGATCCCAAGATCGACCTGTCGGGCACGGCGAGCGGCAGGGCGAGGGTCGCAGGATCCGCGACCATGCCGAACGGCGATTACGATCTGTCCGTCTCACGAATCAGTACGCCGGATCTTGCGCGTTCCGGCGTCGGACCACTGGATGTAAAGACCAACGGTACTTTGAGCTCCGGCCGCGTGGGTTTCAATATTGGTGTCTCCGGGCCGTCTTTGACCGGCGTTACGGTGAGCGGCTCGGTGCCGCTGGGCGCGGGGGCAATGGACGTGAATGCCAAGGGCAGCGTCGCGCTCGGCATTGCCAACGCCATGCTCGCCACCTCCGGCGCTCGCGCCTCCGGTAATGCGATCATCGACGCAAAAATTCAGGGGACCTTTACCCAGCCTCGGGCCGGCGGCACCCTGCGTCTTGCTGGAGGCCGCTTCGAGGACACGGTCAATGGTGTGACGCTGGACAAGATCGAAAGCGTCATCACTGGGACCGACCGCTCGGTGACGATCACGTCCCTCAATGCGCGCACGCCAAATGGCGGCAGTCTCTCGGTGAAGGGCAGTGTCGGACTCGATCCCGTGAACGGTTTCCCCGGCAAGGCTGAGATCGCGATGCAGAATGCTGGACTGGTTTCGAGCGAACTGATGCGGCTCGTCGCCGATGGTCAGCTTGTCATGTCGGGCAGCCTCATGAGCAGGCCGCGCCTGACGGGTCGTGTCGATGTGAAGAGCTTGGATATCAACATCCCTGACAAGCGGCTCGGCGGAAGCGACATGCTTGACGTGCGCCATATCAACGCGGAGCCGGGCCGGAAAGACGTCAAAGGAAAGGCAACCGAGACATCTAAGGCGAAGAAAAGTCACAAGCCTGCCGAGGCGGCCTTCGTGGCTGATCTCGAACTCGCGATCAACGCTGCCAACAACATATTTGTGCGCGGCATGGGGGTGGAGTCCGAAATGGGCGGCAACTTGACTCTCAAGGGCACCAGCGCCGCACCGGTGACTGTGGGAGCGTTCGAGATGCAGCGTGGCCGCTTCGACGTGCTCGGCCGCCGGCTTGATTTCACCCGAGGAAAGGTAACGTTCAACGGCGCGATAGACCCCACTCTTGACTTCGTCGCCGAAACCAAGAGCGCCGACGTCACCGCGAAAATCCTGGTTTCGGGGCCCGCGTCCCAGCCGCAGATCAGCTTCTCGTCGACTCCCGAACTTGCGCAGGACGAGGTTCTTGCGCGTTTGCTTTTCGGTAAATCCGCGGGATCACTCACCGCCGGCCAGGCCGTCATGCTGGCGCAGACCGTCGCTCAGTTTTCCGGCGGCGGCCCAGGCATGTTGGACAAAGTGCGTCGGTCGATCGGGGTCGATAGCCTGGACGTTGGTATGGACAAGGCCGGTACCGGAGGGCAGGTCGGTGTCGGCAAGCGGCTGAATGATCGGGTCTATCTTGGCGTGCGGCAGGGCAGTTCGCCCGGCTCCAGTAAGGCGACGATCGACATCGATGTCGTCAAAAACATTCACATCCAGGGTGCGACCGGCGCCGACGGCGGCACCGAGACCGGCGTCAATGCGCAATGGGATTATTAGCGCTCGCGCCACGGTCCAGGCACGCTCCTGGTTAATCGCGCACGTGTAAACCATAACGGTTTAGGTTGATGACTGATTGCCGGCGAATCCAGAGTTTATCGGGCTTTTGAGCGTTGCTTTCGCGGCTCGTTGAAGTAGCGTGATCTCACGACACGGGCGGCAGCGGAAATCAACTGAGGCGTTGGTTTCGCAAATTCGAGAAGACGTTGTCGCTGCAGAACAGCCCTACGGTTTGCTCAGGTCCGCCGCATCTCCTGAGTTCCGTGGGGTTCGGCCGGTCTGGGAGTGATGCGAGTGGCCTCCTCATGACATCGCTCCCGGCCGGCCACCCTTTTTCGAGAAGTGAATGATTGAACCAAGCTGTTTTGGGTGCCGTATTTCCCCATCACCAAAATGAAAAGGGCGCCGCGAGGCGCCCTTTATATTTATGGCGGTATCGATCGCCGGTTTACTTGATCTTGCCCTCGACGAATTCGACGTGCTTCTTCGCGATCGGGTCGTACTTCTTCATCTTGAGCTTCTCGGTCATCGTGCGCGAGTTCTTCTTGGTGACGTAGTAGAAGCCGGTGTCCGCGCTGGAGACGAGCTTGATCTTGGTGCTGACGGCCTTGGCCATGACGGTCCTCGAAATCGAATGGATTTGGCCCGGAAACTAGCCACCGGACCGCGAAAGTCAAGGAATCCCAAAGGAGTGTCGGGAAAGCCCGGAACCCCGCGGATTCTCAAAGGAATTCCCGCACCCGCGTCTTGCCCTTGACCCGATAGAACGGCACCGGGAGGTCGTGGCTGAAGCCTTCCTTGAGCTGCTTGTCGAGGTCGAGCAGCACAATCTCGGTGATGGCCAGGAGCTCAATCCGCTCCTTGATGCCATCGAGCGGCAGCCAGACCAGTTCCACCAGCTCCGAATCCGGCCCGACCTTGCCCTCGATCTTGTGGGCGATGGCGGAGACGTCGGCCGTGAAGAAACGGGTGTCGTAGCGCCGCGACCGGCGAGGGGGCGTGATAGCGCGGGCGATGAAATGCACGGTCGAGAGGTCCGGATAGATGTTGGCCTCGGCGAAGGCCTGCCACGGCCCGGGCGGCGCCTTGGGCGCGCTGTCGCGCTTTTCGCCCAAAAACAGCCCGGTCTCCTCGAAAGTTTCGCGGATCGCAGCCAGCGCCAGCGCCTGGGCCTTGCCAGCGCTCGGGCGCTTTACGTGCTGCATCAGCTTCTGCTCGGCGCGCGGATCGAGCGGCGCGCCGGCTGTCATCTTGCGGTCGGCGGGATCGACGCGGCCGCCCGGGAACACGAACTTGCCGGGCATGAAGACAAGGTCGTGGCGCCGCTTGCCCATCAGCACCAACGGCTGCGGCCCGCTGCGGTCGAGCAGAATGAGCGTCGCGGCGTCCCTCGGCGGCCGGTTGGGATGGCCGGGCTGGGCGTCGGTGGTGAAGCGTTGCAGGAGATCGGTCATTTGCGACGCGGACCATAGCGCTTTTTGGGGCCGCGTTCAGGCCGCGATTTTGCGGAGCGGCGCTGCGACGGCCGCTGTTGCGCGCGCCCGACAATCTTGCCTTCCGACAGGAGCTCGAAACGCAGCGCGCCCGCGACCGGCGCAGCCTCGACGAGCTTCACCGTGACGCGATCACCGAGCCGGTAGGTTTCGCCCGTCGAGTTGCCGACCATGGCGTGCATGTCTTCCTCGTAGCGGAAGTACTCGTTGCCGATGGTGCGAGCCGGTACGAAGCCGTCGGCGCCAGTGTGGTCGAGCTTGATGAAGATACCGGCGCGGGTGACGCCCGAGATGCGGCCTTCGAACGTGGCGCCGATCTTGTCGGAGAGGAAATGTGCGATCAGCCGGTCTTTGGTCTCGCGCTCGGCCTTCATGGCGCGCCGCTCGGAGGCGGAAATCTGCGCCGCCACTTCGGCCAGCGCCGCGTGATCCTGGCTCTCGGGGAGATCGTCCGAGCCGAAGCGTCCCGCCCGGATCAGCCCACGATGCACCACAAGGTCGGCATAGCGCCGGATCGGCGAGGTGAAGTGCGCGTAGCGGCGAAGGTTCAGGCCGAAATGGCCGATGTTATCGGCGGAATATTCGGCCTGGGCCTGTGAGCGCAGCACCACCTCGTTAACCAGCGCGTCGACGTCCTGGCCCTTGGTTTGGCCGAGGATGCGGTTGAACTGCTCGGAGCGAAGCACGCCGCCCTTGGGCAGCGAGATGTGTAGCGTCTCGAGGAATTTGCGCAGCGCTTCGGTTTTCTCCAGCGAGGGCTCGTCGTGCGCCCGGTAGATCAGCGGTACGCGCGCCTTTTCCAGCGTCTCGGCCGCCGCGACGTTGGCGAGGATCATGAACTCCTCGATCAGCCGGTGCGACTCCAGCCGCTCGGGCACGACGACACGGTCGACGGTGCCGTCGGCCTTGAGCAGGATTTTCCGTTCGGGCAGGTCGAGGTCGAGCGGACCGCGGGCGTCTCTCGCGCGTTTCAACGCTTCGTAAGCGGCGTACAGCGGCTTCAGCACGTTCTCGAGAAGCGGTCCGGTGTCGTCGTCGGTACGGCCGCCGATCGCCATCTGCGCCTGCTCGTAATTGAGCTTGGCGGCCGAGCGCATCAGCACCCGATGGAACGTGTGCGAGCGCTTGCGGCCGTCGGGGCCGATGATCATCCGCACCGCAAGCGCGGCGCGATCTTCGCGCGGGCGCAGCGAGCAGAGATCGTTGGAAATGCGCTCCGGCAGCATCGGCACCACGCGGTCCGGGAAATAGACCGAGTTGCCGCGTTTGACCGCTTCGCGATCAAGCGCCGAGCCCGGCCGCACGTAGTGCGCGACGTCGGCGATCGCGACCGTGAGGATATGCCCGCCCGGATTGTCCGGGTCGGGATCTGGCCCGGCGTGGACCGCATCGTCGTGATCTTTCGCATCGACCGGATCGATGGTGACGAGCGCGAGCTTCCGCCAATCCTCACGGCCTTCAAGCGTTGCGGGTTTTGCCGCATGGGCCTCGGCTTCGACCGCGACCGGAAACACGTGGGGGATGTCGTGGGCGTGGATCGCGATGATGCTTACGGCGCGCTCGGTCTTGAGCGAGCCGAGCCGCTCCTCGACGCGCGCCACGGGCAGGCCGAAGCGCTGCACCTGGACGCTCACCGCGATCAGGTCGCCGTCCTGGGCGTCTTTCGTCGCGCCGCTCGGGATCGACAGCTCCTTGCCAAGCTGCTTTTTGTCGACCGGCACGAGCCGGCCGCCGCCGCCCGGCAGCGCACGGAAGATGCCAAGCGCGCGGGTCTTGGCCTTGTCGATGATCTTGATGACGCGGCCGTTGTAGGCGACGTCCCGGCTGCCGTCTTCTTGGCGCGCTTCATGGACACGAAGCAGTGCCCGGTCGCCGACGCCGGCGACCTCATGAGGCCGCGCCTTCCGCGGCGTGACGATGCGGATCTTCGGGACCGGACCGTGCTCGTCCACGTCCCATTCGGTGGGGGTGGCGAGCAGTTCGCCGTCGCGGTCACGGCCGGTGATGTCGGCGAGCGTCACGTCGGGCAGCGTGCCCGCCTTGTGCAGCTTCTTTCTGCGGGCTTCGACCCGGCCGCCGTCTTCGAGCTCGCGCAGCAGGCGCTTCAACTCGGCGCGGCGGTCATTCTTGAGGTTGAAGGCCCGGGCGATCTCCCGGATGCCGGCCTTGCCGTGATGTTCGTTGATGAAGGCAAGGACCTGGTCCTTGCTGGGGAAGGGGATGTGTTTGGGTGGATTTCGTACCAATGAAAAATAGCCTGAGTTTCAAAACACCGGGCGAGTAAAGCACGCTCCGGTGTCTTCAATGTAGGAACCGGGCGGCCGAATTTCCAGCACGCCCGGTTCCGGAATCTTATTCAGCGGCCTCCGCTTTCGGAGTCTTCGCCTTCTTGGACTTGCTCGGCGCCTTGGCGGTGCTGGCGGCAGCAGCCTTCTTCGGCTTCGCTGCTACCTTGGGCTCCGCCTTGACTGTCGTCTTCGGTGCGGCCTTGGCCTTGGGAGCAGCCTTTGGCGCCGCCGCCTTGGTGGCCGTTGCCGCGCCACGGGCCGGACGCTTCCGCCGCGCGCTCGACCCGCCGCTCTTCGGGGGGCGGGCGTCGATTAACGCCGCCGCCTCGTCGAGCGTGATGGTCTCCGGCGTCTTGTCGTTCGGCAGGTTGGCGTTGACGCCGTCGTGGCTCACGTAAGGCCCGTAGCGGCCGTTCTTGGCGACGATCATGCCGCCCTTCTGCGGATGCTCGCCGAGCTGCTTGCCAGGGTCGGCGCCGCGCCGGCCCTTGCCCGGATTGGCCTTCTTCTCTTCGATCAGCGTCACGGCACGGTTGAGGCCGATGTTCAGAATGTCCTCGTCCGCGCCGATGTTGGCGTAGGTCTTGCCATGCTTGACGTAAGGCCCGAAGCGCCCCACGCCGGCGATGATGTCCTCGCCGTCGTCCGGATGCTTGCCGACCACACGAGGCAGCGCGAGAAGCTTCAGGGCGCGCTCGAGATCGATCTCGTCCGGCGACACACCCTTGGGCAGGCTCGCCCGTTTGGGTTTCACCGCCGTGCCGTCTTCGTCCTTGGTGGCCTCGCCCAATTGCAGATAGCTGCCGAAACGGCCGGAGCGCACGGTGACTTCGAGCTTGGTCTCCGGATCCTCGCCGAGCTTGCGCATGCCGCCGCCGGCGCCATCGGGACCTGCCGTGAGCTGCCTTGTGTACTTGCACTCCGGATAGTTCGAGCAGCCGATGAAGCCGCCGAACCGGCCGAGCTTGAGCCCGATCTTGCCGGTGCCGCAGTTCGGGCACTGGCGCGGGTCGGTGCCGTCGGGCTTGGGCGGAAACAGGTGAGGGGCCAGCACCTCGTCGAGCGCGTCGATCACTTGCGCGACGCGCAGATCTTTGATGCTGCTGATCGCGACCATGAAGTCGCGCCAGAAGTCGCGGAGCACGTCCTTGTAGGGCAGCTCGTTGTTGGAGATCAGGTCGAGCTGCTCTTCGAGATTGGCGGTGAAATCGTATTCCACGTACTTCTGGAAGAAGTTCTCCAGGAACGCGGTCAGCACCCGGCCTTTGTCTTCCGGAATGAGCCGCTTCTTGTCGAGCCGTACATAGCCGCGGTCCTTCAGCACCTGCAGGATCGATGCGTAGGTCGAAGGCCGGCCGATGCCGAGCTCTTCCATGCGCTTGACGAGCGAGGCTTCCGAATAGCGCGGCGGCGGCTCGGTGAAGTGCTGGCTCGCCAGGATCTCGCGCTTCTGCAGCGCCTCGCCGGTGCTCATCGCCGGCAGACGGTTTGCGTCTTCCTCGTCGGACTTGTCGTCCTGATCCTCGTTGTAGAGCGTGAGGAAGCCATCGAACTTCACCACGGTGCCGGTGGCGCGCAGCTCCAGCAGGCGCGCCGCGACCTTGGCGATGATGTCGACCGTGGTGCGCTCGAGCTCGGCAGATTCCATCTGGCTCGCGATGGTGCGCAGCCAGATCAACTCGTAGAGCTTGGCCTGGTCCGGCTCCAAAAGCTTCCGCACGTCGGCGGGACGCCGGGTGAGATCGGTCGGGCGGATCGCCTCGTGGGCCTCCTGCGCGTTCTTCGACTTCGTGACGTACTGGCGCGGCGAGGACGGCACATAGCGCGGGCCGTAGTCTTTCCCGATCACGCTGCGTGCCGAGGCGATCGCCTCCGGCGCGATGTCGACGCCGTCGGTACGCATATAGGTGATGAGACCCGTGGTCTCGCCGCCGATGTCGATGCCCTCGTAGAGCCGCTGCGCCAGCCGCATGGTGTGCGCCGGCGCGAAGCCGAACTTGCGGCTCGCCTCCTGCTGCAGGGTCGAGGTCATGAAAGGCGGGTAGGGGTTGCGCCGGGCGGGCTTGGCCTCGACCGACTGCACCGTGAACGCCGCGGTCTCCAGCGCCTTCTTGAAATCCTCAGCCTCCTGGCCGGAGCCGATATCGAGCCGCTGGATCTTCTTGCCGTCGGCGCCGACGAGGCGCGCCTCGAAGGTTTCGTTGCGCGGCGTCGCGAGCTTCGCGACCAGCGACCAGTATTCGCGAGCGACGAACCGCTCGATCTCGAGCTCACGGTCCGAGACGAGCTTGAGCGCGACCGACTGCACCCGGCCGGCCGAACGGGCGCCCGGAAGCTTCCGCCACAGCACCGGCGAAAGGGTGAAACCCACGAGGTAATCGAGGGCGCGGCGTGCGAGATACGCATCGACCAGCGCCGCGTCGATCTGGCGCGGGTTCTTCATGGCGTCCGCCACCGCCTGCTTGGTGATGGCGTTGAACACCACGCGCTCGACCGGCTGCGACTTCAGCGCATGCTTCTGTTTCAGCACCTCGAGCACGTGCCAGGAGATCGCCTCACCCTCGCGATCCGGGTCGGTGGCGAGGATCAGCTTCTCAGCGCCTTTGACCGCCTTGGCGATGTCATTGAGCCGCTTGTTCGACTTGTCGTCGACCTCCCAGAGCATGCGGAAATCCTGCTCGGGATCGACGGAACCATCCTTGGCCGGAAGGTCACGAACATGGCCGAACGAGGCCAGGACCTCGTAGCCCGGGCCCAGGTACTTGTTGATCGTCTTGGCCTTGGCAGGCGATTCAACAACGACAACTTTCATTGATTACCAATGGGTTGAGTGAATTTCTTCGTCTGGATTCCGATATATTCGGGTTGCCCGACTCTGCCGGAACATGGGTAACTCAGCGGCCCCTGTCAAATTGTGAAGGTTCCGGCGGTGGACGGGACAGCCGTCCTCTGCACGGTAAACGACAGATTTTCAACGTGGCTCAAAGGACGTGATCGCGACGTGAAACCCGGTTCGGCTGCGGCCAGATAGAGCTTCGGTGGTGCCCCGGCACTGGTTCATTTGCTCGGCAAGCCGCCCATTTTGGTGGCTGCGCCTTGCCGCCACCATATACCACTCAGTGCACACCGGAGCCTTGCCGCTGGGAGCTGATGGCGCAGGGGTTGATCGGGGCCTGGGCGGACCAGATCTGGGCCGTTCGATCTGTTTCAGCGCTTCGCGCAGCGGCAGCCAGCTTTGTCGAGTATCCCTCTCATTCCTGCTCCAGCAACCGCGGGCCTGAGCCCTTCCGTCCGAGCGCATCCTCCGGATTCCGCAGCGGACAGGTCGTGACCGACAAGCATCCGCATCCGATGCAGTCATTGAGCCGATCGCGCAGCTGGATCAGTCGCTGAATGCGGCTGTCGAGCTCTGCTCGCCATCGTGTCGACAGCTTGCGCCAATCGTCGCCGGTGGGCGTGCGCCCCTTGGGAAGCGACGCAAGCGCCTCCTGGATCGTGGCCAGCGGAATCCCGGCTTTCTGCGCCACCCGGATGGTGGCGATACGGCGCAATATGCTGCGCGGGTAGCGGCGCTGGTTGCCACCCGTCCGCGTGCTGCGGATCAGCCCCTTGGATTCGTAGAAGTGGAGAGTCGAGACGGCGACACCGCTTCGCCTTGCGGTCTCTCCGACGCTCAGTCCCAGATCAGGTTTTCCGTTCGTCACCGTGCGCATCAATCCGCTTGACCTCAACCATACTTGAGGTTGTACGCCTCACTTGATCGGCTGTCCAAGTCATCGCGCCGAGAACGCCATTGGGCGCCAAGCGCAAGTTGTCCCGCCACGCCGGCCACGCGGAGGAGCGATGATCCACGTCGTCAACGAGAGCTGCATTAAATGCAAATACACCGATTGCGTTCAGGTGTGCCCGGTCGACTGCTTCCACGAGGGCGAGAACATGCTCGTCATCAACCCGGATGACTGTATCGGCTGCGGAGTCTGCGTGCCGGAGTGTCCGCTCGACGCGATCAAGACCGAATTGGATCCTGGGATGGAGCGGTGGCTCGCCGTCAATGCTCTCTACGCGAAGCAGTGGCCGAATATTGCGATGAAAAGGGAAGCTCCGCCGGACGCCAAGGCGTGGGAGGATACTCCGGACAAGTTTGAGAAGTATTTCTCGCCAAATCCAGGCACGGGCGGCTGACGACGGCCGGGCTCAATCGACCCGGATGTCGAACTCTTTCACAAGCGGCGCCACATCGTCGGCCGATTTCTGAATCGTCGCCTGGAACTCCTGCGGCGTGGAGGAGATGGGGACGGAGCCGGATTTCAACACCAGGTCCCGGTACTCGGGGCTGTCGACGATCCCGCGCACAGCTTCGTTGAGCTGCGCAACGATGTCCGCCGGAATGCCGGAACTGCCGCAGATTCCCAGCCATCCAAAGGCCGTGATCGGCACGCCGCTTTCCTTCAGCGTCGGAACCGTCGGCATGGAGGGCAGGCGCTCATCGCCGGTGACGGCGAGCACCTTGAGCTGTTTCGCTTCATAAAAAGGGAAAACCGCAATCGGCGGGCCGAACACCACGTGGACGCGGCCGGCAATCAGCTCCTGCAGCGAGTCGGCGGAGCCTTTGAACGGAAGGCCGGTCATCTTCATCCCCTCCGTCTTCTCCAACTGCTTGGCGAGGATGTTCTGCATCGAGGCGACGCCGAGCAGGCCGTAATTCAACTCGTTGGGGTGGGCTTTGCCGTAGTCGATGAGTTCGCGGATGTTGGAGGCGGGCACCGCGTTGGAAACAGCGACCGCGTAACTGTACTTGGTGATCAGGCTGATGCCCTGAAGATCGGAAATCTGATATTTGCTCCGGCGGTAGAGCAGAGTGTTGACCGGATCGAAGTAGCTGCAGACCAGCAGATCGTATCCGTCGCGCGGCCGGCTCAGAACCTCGGCCACCGCCAGCGTCGCGCCAGCTCCCGGCTTGTTCTCGACAACAACCGGCACACCGAAGCGGGACGAAAGCCGGTCCGCGATGAAGCGTGCAGGAATGTCGGTTGGACCACCGGCGGTGAACCCGATCACGAGACGGATCGTGCGGTTGGGGTAGTCGGCTGCCGAGGCCGGTCCTGACACTGGTCCTGGAGCGACGGCCATGCCGATCAGGAGGCAACACAGATAGAGCGCTCGGCCGCCTGTCGCCACGGTGTCACCTCTTTCAATCTTGATCTGTGCGTTGGCCGCGCGAATTTCAGTACGGCCGCACGGTGCCTTCCACCGTCGTCCGCAGCATCAAGCGCCTTTGATCCGACGGAAAATCGTCCCTGGCGTGCATGGAGCAACGATTGTCCCAGATCAGCAGATCGCCGACGCGCCACTTGTGACGATAGACGAATTCCGGCCGTTCGGAATGCTCGAAGAGCTTGTCGAGCAGCTTTTCGCTCTGTGGCTCAGGCATGCCTTCGATCGAGCGGGTCATCAGGCGGTTCACGTACAGCGCCTTCCGGCCGGTGTCCTCGTGGGTTCGCACGACAGGGTGGACCGCTTCGCTGTGCGCTTCGACGCCGCCCTTGCCGCGCAGCGTCGAGCCGTAATTGTAGAAATTGTGCGCCCGCTTGCCGTCGATGGCCTTTTTGGTTTCCGGATCCAGCGCGTCGTAAGCCGCATAGCCGCTGGCGAAGAGGGTGTCTCCGCCGTGTGTCGGAATTTCGAGGGAGTAGAGCAGCGTGCCGTTGTGCGGAATCTCCGAATGGATCTGGTCGTGATGGAAATGCATTTCCCCATCGGGCAGAGCGCCGATCGTCTCGCCGTTTTCCCTGATATTCGAAATCATCATGATGTTGGGCAGCAGCCTCGAATATCCCTTCGGAAAGAACTTGGCCGGCCGCGTCAGCTTGGCGAGCGTCCCGAAATAAGAGGTGACGCGCAGGAAGTCTTCCTGGGATAGCTTCTGGTCCCGGAACAGAAGCACCGCGTGATCGAGCCACGCGGCGTGCAGCGCGTGCGCGACGTCGCCGCCCATCTCACGGCTCAGGTCGATTCCCTGAACTTCGGCGCCGATATGCTGGGACAGCTTCTGAACCTTGAACGCCTGATCGGACATGAGAGCCTCCGCCTGGGGCCGGGCAACTGCACGGTGACGCAATGCTAGATGAGATGCCAAAATCCGCACAAGTCGGATTTGACAGAGCAGATTTGGCGGAAACGCGGGTCAGCCGCCGCCCCATTCATGCGGTTTCTGGCAATCCGAGAAATGTCGGGTAACATCCGGCTGCCTTCGCGAATTCTATCGACGCTGTCGTCCCAACTCTGTTGTCTTGTCTGTTGTCTTGGCATGAGGACCAACTCGCCATGAAGGCTGCCTACATCGAACAATTCGGCGGGCCGGAGGTCGTGAAATACGGCGATCTTCCCGACCCGTCGGCCGGGGCAGGTCAGATTGTCGTCGACGCATTTGCGGCAAGCGTCAACGGCGCGGATTGGAAGGTCCGTGTCGGCCGTCACGGTCCGCAGAAATTTCCGCTGGTGTTGGGACGCGATTTCTCCGGCGTGGTGAGCGCGGTGGGCACTGGCGTTACGGATTTGCGCATCGGCGATGAAGTGTTTGGCGTTCTGGAACTGGGCCGGGAAGGGGCTTATGCCGAAAAGGTTTTCATTGCGGCATCCCTCGTGGCGAAGAAGCCAGACGGCGTGTCGCATGTCGACGCCGCGGCTCTGGCGCTGACCGGCCTCACCGCGCTCGTTTCGGTGGAGGACTCGCTGAAGCTGAAGTCTGGCGAGACGATCCTGATCCAGGGCGGCGCCGGCGGGATGGCCAGTTTCGCCATCCAGCTCGCCAAGCATCTCGGCGCGCGCGTCATCACCACGGCCAGCGCCGCGAACGCAGCTTATCTGCGCGACATCGGAGCCGATCAGGTGATCGACTACAACACCACCGACTTCACCAAAGCCGTCAGCAATGTCGATGCGGTGCTCGAGACCGTGGGAGGTGACGTGGCGACGCGCTCCTTCTCGGTCCTGAAGCCAGGCGGCCGCGCCGCTTTCATCGCGTCCGGCAAGACGGCGCCGACGCCCACGCGCAGCGACGTGACGGCGTTGCGGCCTTACGCTGGCCGCGACCGGCGACATCTCGATCGCGTTGCCGCGCTCTATCAGGCAGGGGTCATACGGCGGCCCGAGATCACGCTCTATCGATTGTCCGAAGCCGTCGAAGCCACGCGGGCGAGCGAGGCGCGTCACGTCAAAGGCAAGCTGGTGTTCAAGGTGCGATGAGCGGGATGAGCCATTCGCGACGACAGTTTTTCCGCCAGGTGGCCGCTGGTGCGGCTCTGGCAGCGATGCCGCGAGACTTATCGGCGCAGCAGGACTATCCATCGCGTCCGGTGCGCTGGGTGCTTGGATACACCGCTGGCGGCACCACGGATGTCATATCCCGCCTTGTGACTCAGCCGCTTTCGGAGCGGCTCGGGCAGCCTTTTGTCATCGAGTCCCGTCCTGGCGCTGGCACGAACCTCGCGACCGAATACGTCGTGCGCTCGGCGCCGGATGGATACACGCTGCTCTTCGTCGGCGCGCCAAACACGATCAACACGGCTCTGTATTCGAAATTGAATTTCGATTTCGTGCGCGACATCGCGCCGGTGGGCGCCATCGCGAGCGTGCCCATGGTGCTGATCGTGCATCTCTCGATTCCGGCGACGACGCTTCCCGAATTCATCGCCTACATCCGCGCCAATCCGAAGAAGGTCAACATGGCGTCGTCGGGTGTCGGCGCAACGCCGCATCTGGCGGGCGAACTGTTCAAGATGATGGCTGACGTGGATTTCCAGCACGTGCCTTATCGCGGCGCAGCGCCGGCCCTGACCGATCTGCTCGCCGGCCAGGTTCAGTTCTATTTCTCGACCACGCCCTCGTGCATCGAGCACGTCCGTGCCGGGCGCGTGCGCGGCCTTGCCGTGACCACGGCGAGCCGGCTGGACGCACTTCCTGACCTGCCAACAATCGGCGAGTTCGTCAAAGGCTACGAGGCCACCGCGTGGTACGGTCTCGGCGCGCCGCGCCAGACGCCAAAACCGATCGTCGACCAGCTCAACCGCGAGATCAACGCGGTGCTCGCGGAACCCAGAATGAAGGCGAGGTTCGATGATCTCGGTTGTGTGCTGATTGCCGGCTCGTCCGACGAATTCGGCAAGCTGATTGCCGAAGAAACGGAAAAGTGGGGCAAGGTCGTCAAGTTTTCAGGCGCCCGGGCTGACTGACCGGAGGATTGTTACGCTGCGCTCCTCGACAGCGGCAAGGCTTGGCCTCGCAAGGTTTGGCTCAGCTCGCCTTTGCTGCTTCCGCCCGGCGCGGCAGCTTCCAGTTGGGCCGCACGAAATGGCACGTGTAGCCGTCGGGATATCTCTCCAGATAATCCTGATGCTCCGGCTCCGCTTCCCAGAACGGGCCAGCCGGCGCCACTTCCGTGACGACTTTGCCCGGCCAGAGCTTCGATGCCTCGACATCGGCGATGGTGTCTTCGGCAATTCGTCTCTGTTCGGGCGTCAGATAATAGATGCCGGAGCGATAGCTCGTGCCCCGGTCATTGCCCTGACGGTTGAGCGTGGTCGGGTCGTGAATCTGAAAGAAGAATTCGAGCAGCGCGCGGTAGGTCATGATCGCGGGATCAAAGACGATCTCGATGGCCTCGGCATGCGTGCCATGATTGCGATAAGTCGCATTCGGAACGTCGCCACCGCTGTAACCCACGCGCGTTGAAATCACGCCGGGCATCTTGCGGATCAAATCCTGCATGCCCCAAAAGCAGCCGCCTGCGAGAATGGCGCGTTCTGTTGATGTGGCCATATCGTTTCCTTTCAGGGTCCAGCAAAGACCGGCGGCTTGATTGCCGAGAAACATCATGAAGATAGTGAAGCGAAAGCGGTCTGTGTAGACCGCCGTTGGCCCCAGCTTACGTCAAAGGGCAGCGCGCGGGTTCACTTTCGGAGCGGCACGCCCTTCGTGGTGAAGCGCTGCGCCTTGGCGCCGCCCATCGGGCGTCGCGTCGCAGACGCCTTGCCGGTGCCAGGAGGCTGATGGGCCGGTACGAGCTGGTCGGGGCGTGAGCCGATCAGGTCGGCGCGGCCCATCTGTTTCAGCGCGTCGCGCAGCAGCGGCCAGTTGTCGGGGTCGTGATAGCGCAGGAACGCCTTGTGCAGCCGGCGTTGTCGCAGCCCCCGGATCGCCTCGACCTTGTCGCTGGCTCCGCGTCGCACACCGCGCAGCGGGTTGACGCCGGTGTGATACATGGCCGTTGCGGTCGCCATCGGCGAGGGCAGGAAGGTCTGAACCTGGTCGGCGCGGTAGCGGTTCTTCTTCAGCCAGACCGCGAGGTTCATCATGTCCTCGTCGGTCGTGCCCGGATGCGCCGCGATGAAATACGGGATCAGGAAGTATTTCTTGCCGGCCTTCCGCACGGCGTCGTCGAACATTTCCTTGAAGCGGTCGTAGGTGCCGATCCCCGGCTTCATCATCTTGTCGAGCGGGCCGCGCTCGGTGTGCTCGGGCGCGATTTTCAGATAGCCGCCGACATGGTGCGTGACGAGCTCCTTGACGTATTCGGGGCTCTTCACCGCGAGGTCGTAGCGCACGCCGGACGAGACCATCACCTTCTTGACGCCTTGCACCTCGCGGACCTTGCGATAGAGCCTGATGAGATCGTCGTGCGAGGTGTTCAGGTTCGGGCAGATGTCGGGGAACACGCAGGACGGCCGCCGGCACAGCGCCTCGACCTTTGGATCCTTGCACGCCATCCGGTACATGTTGGCGGTCGGGCCGCCGATGTCGGAGATGACGCCGGTGAATCCCGGCGTCTTGTCGCGGATGCGCTCGATCTCACGCAGGATCGAACCTTCCGAGCGGTTCTGGATGATGCGACCCTCGTGCTCGGTGATCGAGCAGAACGTGCAGCCGCCGAAGCAGCCGCGCATGATCGTCACCGAGAACTTGATCATGTCCCAGGCCGGGATCTTGGCGTCGCCGTAGGACGGGTGGGGTGCGCGGGCGTAGGGGAGGTCGTAGACCGCGTCCATCTCCTCCGACGTCAGCGGGATCGGCGGCGGGTTCAGCCACAGGTCGCGATCGCCGTGGCGCTGGACGAGTGCCCGTGCATTGCCGGGGTTGCTTTCCCGATGCAGCACACGCGAGGCGCGGGCGTAGGCCTCTTTGTCGTGCTCGGCCTGTTCGCATGACGGCAGTCGGATCACGGTGTTGTCGCCGCCGTGGCGGCCCGCGCCCTCATCGGCGGAGTCGAGATCGTCGGCGTGCAGTTCCGTGTAGTGATCGGGCACGCTGCGGAACAGCGCGACGCCGCGGATGGAATCGAGGTCGCGCGGCGCTTCGCCTGCGGCGAGCCGATGCGCCACCTCGACCACGGCGCGCTCGGCATTGCCGTAGAGCAGCAGATCGGCCTTGGCATCCGCGAGAGCCGAGCGGCGCACCTTCTCGGACCAATAGTCGTAATGTGCGATCCGGCGCAGCGAGGCTTCGATGCCGCCGAGCACGATCGGGACATCCTTGAACGCCTCACGGCAGCGCTGGGCATAGACGATGGTGCAGCGGTCAGGCCGCCGGCCGCCTTCACCGCCGGGCGTGTAGGCGTCGTCGTGGCGCAGCCTGCGGTCCGCCGTGTAGCGGTTGACCATCGAGTCCATGTTGCCGCCGGTGACGCCGAAGAACACTCGCGGCTTGCCGAGCGCCTTGAACGGCTCGGCCGACTGCCAGTCGGGTTGCGCGATGATGCCGACCCGGAACCCCTGGGCCTCGAGCAGCCTGCCGATGATCGCCATGCCGAAGCTCGGATGGTCGACGTAAGCGTCGCCCGTCACCAAGACGATGTCGCAGGCATCCCAGCCGAGTTCCGTCATCTCGGCGCGGCTCATCGGCAGGAATGGCGCCGCTTTGGCGGCCTGCGCCCGGTTCTGGGACCAGGACATCAGGGGCTTTTCGGCCATAGCGAGAATGGTCATGGCGCCAGGGATAAGACTCCAGGCCTGCAAATTCAACCGGCCGGCGTTTCGGATTCGACCGGCGCGTTTTGTCGCCAGCGCCGGCCACGTTGCGAGAGGTGATCGATCCACCAATCGCACTGCCAGTCTTCATAGCCGAACAGCATGCCCTCGAGCCGCTCGAACGTCTCGTTCCACCCTTTGGCGGATGCCCGCCAGATCAGCTTATGCGCGGGAATGCGCCATTCCTCGCCCTTCGGCGTGTAGAAGACCGTCCGCGTGCCAAGATACCCTTTGGCGGGAACATCGAATGGCTCGATGACGACTTCCCGATGCAGCATGCCTTTGTCCACCCATTGATCGAATCGATGCTCGCCGTCGAACGTCATGGGTGGATACGCGTGCGTCATGCGCGCGAGCTTTTTGCGGCCATCCAAGAGAAGCGGCAACTCATACCGCGTGTGGATCAGGTATGGCGCTTCGTTGAGGGGCTCCCATCGGAAAAGTTCGACGGTGAGATCGGTGGACTTGAACTCGGAACGATCGAATTTGACGCCGAGGTGCGCGACCAATTTTGCGAGCTGGTCATCGTCGGGATAGTAGAGATGGTGCAGCTCCGGATCGTGGTCCACGTCTCCCGCAAGGATCGCGCGAAGGGCCTCGATGTCAGCGACGTGAAACAGCGTCTGCGCAATGGGGCACCACAAGTCGCAGTCGAATGCTTGCAGGATAAAGTGATTGGAACGCAGCGAGGAAGGCATTCTGGCCGGCCAGTTCAGACGAGGCAGCGCAATCTCAATTATGGCCGATCCAACGCAAACTGCTCGTCATTGTCATGGGCACGCCTAATCAGGGATTAACCGCCGGGTCGCTGGGACGTTTTCGTCTCTCTTGACCGTCCAGCGGCCTGGATGCTCTGCGCTGTAGAACTCGGTCGGGCTCCGGTAGGTGACCAATTCGGCTCGGCCGAAGCGGCAGGCGCGACGACGGCCGCGATGATTCCCGGCAGAGAACCAAACATCATGGAGTTGTGCTCGCGTGTTCGGGGGGATCCATGGTGCAAACGGCAGCGCAGCGGCTCAGTCCGTGAGGATTTTCAACCGGCGTACCAAAGCTTCGTTACGCTCCGAGTCGCGGGCGATCTCCGTCTCGAACTCCTTGGCAAACAACGGCGCCGGCACTGCGCCGACATCCTGCAGTTCTTTAACCGCGACCGGATCAGCCAGAATCTCCCATACATCGTTCCGCAGCTTTTCGATCACCGCGGCCGAGGTTCCCGCCTTGATGAACAGCCCGGTCCAAATGTTGGCTTCGAAGTCGGGGACGCCGCCTTCGGCAATCGTCGGCCAGTCCGGAAGGAACGGCAGACGCGATTTCGTGGACAGTCCGATCACCTTGACGTTGCCCGATTGCACCAACGGCGCTGCGGACGACACGGCAATCACCGCGAGGCCGACATGGCCCCCGGCCGCGGCCGCAGCGGCGGCCGGACCGCCGCTATAAGGGATATGCCGGATATCGATCCCGGCCTTCGAGCCGAAATATTCTCCGACGAGGTGCGGCGACGAGCCGGTGCCTGCCGTTGCGAAGGTGATGCCGCCCGGGTCGGCCTTCGCCGCCTGGATGAGCTGCTGCACCGTGCTGTACGGCGCCTTGGTCGGCGCGACCAGCACGACAGGATTGAACGTCAGGCGGGCAATCGGAACGATGTCGGTGTCGTAGGACGGCTGCCAGCTCTTCAAGACGAAACGGTTGATGGTGAAATCGGAGTCGGCGGCCACGAGCACAGACGCGCCGTCGGCGGCTGCCTGTAACGTTGCCCGCACGGCGATGACACCGCCGCCGCCAGGCCGGTTCTCGACGACGACCTGTTCCTTCCAGCGTCTGGAGAGATGCTGGCCGATGACCCGCGCCGCGATGTCGGCAACGCCGCCCGGCGGACGGCCGACCAGCAGATGGACCGGCTTGTCGGGGTAAGTGCCTTGAGCCGACACAGGAATATTCGAGAGTGATGCCGCGGCTGCGGCCAACAGCGCGGCAATCGACAGGCGAATTCGAGACATGGCTTTCCTTTCACCGAAGCGGTTCGGTGTTGCTTTCGAGTTGAACGAGATTGGATTGCGCGCGTCAGCGCGCGATGACACGCCTCAACAGAGGAGGCTCGCGCAAACTGCGTCGGTGGCAGACATCAAAGGCAGAACGATCATTTCCTGACTCGGATCTTTGACGCTCAAGCGCAGTCTGTTTTTGATGACTGCTTCAAAAGCGGCACGTCACGTCTTCATTGCGTTGCAGCAGTTCGTCACTGCGCTGCAACGAAGTCAATCGAACCGAAAAAATAAGAAGAAGACTGCTGCAGTCGTGAGTTCGAGCATGAGGTGCGTGCTAGCAGAGCCAGCACATGGCAAAGGAAAATTCATCCCGCCACGAACGCCGCTGCTTCTAGGGCTGCCGCTTGACGCCCATCTTGTCGAGCAGCGCCGCATTCGGCTGGCCGTCGGTGACGAGGCCGTACTTCTTCTGCTCGGCGCGCACGAAGTCGCGCATCTTGAAATCGATATGTGCGGTGAAGCGGGTCTGGTCGTAGCCGAGCTCGGCGAGGCGCTTCTGCAGCGCGATCCGGTCGTCGCGGGGCAGTTGCGTCGGCTCCTTCGGCCAGGGCGTTTTGGTGGTGCCGCTGCCGCCCTGCATCATGTCGGACAGCGTGCCGATGGCGAGCGCATAGACGTCGGAGTCGTTGTAGTCCTTGATAACTTCGAAGTTCGGCGTGACGATGAAGGCCGGACCGGGCAGGCCTGCCGGAAAAAACAAAATGCCGTCACCGTTTGCCGGGTAGGGTTTGCCATCGGCGCGCCTGACGCCGAGCGTGGCCCATTCCTCGAACGTCGCCCGGCTTTTCATCAGGTCGAATTCCTTGGGCACCGAAACCTCGAAGCCCCAAGGCACGCCCCATTTCCAGCCGCCAGCGGCCCTGGAGAAATAGTTCGCCATGGACGCCAGAACGTCCGGCACGCTGGTCCAGATGTCGCGCTTGCCGTCACCGTCGAAATCGATGGCGTATTCGACGAAGTTGCTCGGCATGAACTGAGGCTGGCCCATGGCGCCGGCCCAGGAGGTGGCGAATTTTTCGCGCGCGATATGGCCGTCCTGGATGATGCGGAGTGCGACCAGGAGTTCGTTGCGGAAATAAGGATCGCGGTATTTCACGAAGGCAAGCGTCGCGAGCGACCGGATGCCGTCCCATTTGTCCTTGAGGGCACCGTAGGACGTTTCCATGCCCCAGATCGCGAGGATCACCCAGCGCTCGACCTTGAAGCGCTTCTCGATGGCGTCCAAGGTCTGACGCCACTGCGTCTCCTTCTTCTGCCCTTCCTTCAGGTTCGTCACCGATGCGGCCGAGGTGACGTAGGCGCCGGCCGGCTTGTTGTATTCGGGCTGCTTCTTGGTGGTCGCGATCACCCGGGCGTCCGGAGTGACGTCGGCGAAGGCTTTGGCGAAGGTGATGCGGGTGATGCCCTTGGCCTGGGCGTCCTTCCACAGTTCGGTGACGAACTGATCGAAGTCGAGACCGCGGGTGTGGACGATCTGCGCCTGCGCGGATGTGGCGAGCGCGAGAGCAGGCAGGGAAAGGGCGAAGGTGCGACGCGAAATCATGGGCACAGTTTACACCAGCGACACGAGCCCGCCGCCATGGCGTTCCAGGCGACCGGCGAGTTCCAGTTCCAGCAGCACGATGCGCACGGTCGCGGGTGAGGACTGCGACAGCCGGACCAGGTCGTCGACGCTGACCGGTGCGGGACCTAGGAGGCCGATGATGCGCTGTCTCTGATCACCCGGAGGCTCGCCTCCAGCCAAGGGATCGCCGCTGGGTTCCTCAAAGCCGCCGCCGACCTGCTGCCCCAGGATCGGCCGCACCACCGCCAGCACATCGGCTGCTTCCGTACAGAGCGTCGCGCCCTGCTTGAGCAGGCCATTGGTGCCTTCGGCGCGCGGATCGAGCGGTGAGCCCGGCACCGCGAACACTTCGCGGCCCTGTTCGGCAGCCATCCGCGCGGTGATCAGCGAGCCCGAGCGCTGCGCCGCCTCGACGATGATCACGCCTACCGAAAGCCCGGAGATCAGCCGGTTGCGGCGGGGAAAGTCGGCCGCGCGCGGCCGCCAGCCGAGCGGCATCTCGGTGACGGCCGCGCCATTCGGCAGGATCTGTTCGAGCAGCGGCACGTGCTCGGATGGATAGATATTGTCGTGGCCGCCGGCCAGCACCGCGACCGTGCCGCTTGCAACACTCGCGCGATGCGCGCCGGCATCGATGCCGCGGGCCAGTCCCGACACGATGATGAAGCCCGCGGCGCCAAGTTCGTGGGCGATGCGCTCGGCGAATTTTACGCCGGCCGCCGACGCGTTGCGCGAGCCGACTAGCGCGATCATGTGCGATGTCAGCACCGAGGCCTTGCCGCGCACGCCGATGAGCGGCGGCGCATCGTCGATCATGCGCAGCCGCGCCGGATAGTCTGGCTCGCTGAGCGCGATCAGCGAGATGCCTCGCCGCTGCGACGCTTCAAGCTCGCGTTCTGCGTCGGATACGCTGCAAATGCGGATCGGCTTGCTCGCGCCGCCACGCTGGGCGAGGCCCGGCAAAGCCTCGAGCGCAGCGCGCGCGCTGCCATAGCGATTGATCAGCGTGCGAAAGGTGATCGGCCCGACATTGCTGCTGCGGATCAGCCGCAGCCAGTCGAGCCGCTGGCTGTCGGTCAGCTTCACATCGGTCTTCAACTGCCTGGTCGACACCCGCTCGCCCTCCGCGACGCGGGCAGAATGGCGCGGCAAGAGGCGTGGTTACAACCGTCAATTGGGCGCGGTGGGACAGTCGATTGATGGGAAGATCGAGGAGTGTTGCTCGTTGATATCTACGAAACATAAACCACCCATGTTCAACATATGCGCCAGTCACAGGGCGCTGCCGTGAAAAAGCTGGAGTGGTACGAAGTCCTGGAACCGCGCGCGGCGGTCATCGCGGGCGTGATCGGCCTCGCGGTCGTGTACCCACAACCTATTGGGCATACCACGCCGGATATGAATTCTGGGGCTATAGCCCTCCACAATGGAAGAATTTCGGCACCGCGATAGACGTGTTCGGATTTGCCGTTCCGTACCTTCTGGTGAAATGGTTGTCGAAACGGCGCCCTTGGGAAATCGAACTAGAGCATCGGCTCGCTGGCTTCCGTGCCTTCGACCGAAATCGTCACCGGGTGGCCCTGTTTGATGGCGTTCGACGCCGGCGTCACAGCGGCTTCGAATGCCGCTTCTTTGCTGGAATAATCGCCCGACAGCTTGCCGTCGTGACGGATTGCCCAACGGCTGCAGCCGTTCATTTTGACGATGCTATAATACGCGCGTTCCATGGCACGCCTCCCTCAGGCGATCAAAACCGGCCGGTCCATGACCGGTTCCGCGGCGTCACAGCAAGGCTCGTATGAGTTTTCGCCGACCGTCGTCAGGCTTCCGGCGCGGCCGTCTTGGATTGGCCGATTTTGGACTCGGTGCCGGCCAAAAGCCGCTGGATGTTGGCGCGGTGCATGTACCAGACCAGCGCGGTGAGTGCGGCAAACAACAGCGCGGCGTTGCCGCCGACCATGAACGCCAGCACCACGGGCGTGAGCCCGCTTGCGGCCAGTCCCGACAGCGACGAATAGCGCGTGAGCCAGGCGACGACGCCCCAGACCACGCCGAAGATCAGCGCAGCGATCCACGACACCGCGAGCAGCACGCCGATATAGGTCGCGACGCCTTTGCCGCCTTTGAATTTCAGCCACACCGGAAAGATGTGGCCAACGACCGCGCCGAGCGCCGCGATCAGGCCGGCATCGGAGCCGGCCCACCATCGCATCAGCAGCACGGCAACAGTGCCTTTCAGCATGTCGCCGAGCAGCGTGCCGGCCGCGAGACCTTTGCGGCCGGTGCGCAGCACGTTGGTGGCGCCGATATTGCCGGAGCCGATCGAGCGGATGTCGCCCGCGCCAGTAAATTTCGTCAGCAGCAGGCCGAACGGGACCGAACCGAGCGCATAGCCGACCACGAATGCGATGATGATCTGGGACGTGTCCAAGGCCGTTCTCCTGGCGGAAAGGCTGTCACACGTATTCGTAGACGGTGCGGCCGCCGACGATGGTGCGCACCGCGCGGCCCTGCATCCGGGCCTCGTCGAACGGCGTGTTGCGGCACTTCGACTTCAACTCGTCACGGTCGAGAATCCAGGGCTCATCGGGATCGATCACCACCACGTCGGCGGGGGCGCCGGGCCGCAGGGTGCCGCCAGGAAGCCCCAGAAGCTCAGCGGGCTTGGTCGACAGCGCCTTGAGCGCGGTCATGAGCTTGAGATCGCCGCCGTGCACGAGCCGCAGAACGGCCGGCAGCATGGTCTCGATGCCGATCGCGCCCGGCGCGGCTTCGGCGAAGGGCAGGCGCTTCACCTCGACGTCCTGCGGGTTGTGGTCGGACATCACCACGTCGATCAAACCTTGCTCCAGCGCATCGAGCAGGGCACGGCGGTCCTCTTCGTTGCGCAGGGGCGGCGACAGCTTGAAAAAGGTGCGGTAGGCGCCAACGTCGTTCTCGTTCAGCGCCAGATGATTGATCGAGGCCGATGCGGTGACCGACAGGCCTGCGTCCTTGGCGCGCCTGAGCACGTCGAGCGAATCCGAGCACGTCACGGAGGCGGCGTGATAGCGGCCTTCGGTGAGACCGACGAGCCGCATGTCGCGCTCGAGCATGATGGTCTCGGCGGCCTTCGGCGCTCCGATCAGGCCGAGGCGGGCGGCGAACTCGCCTTCGTTCATGACGCCTTCGCCGGTGAGGTCGGGGTCTTCGGTGTGGTGCGCGATCAGCGCGTCGAAGTCGCGCGCGTAGGTCAGCGCCCGGCGCATCACCTGCGCGTCGGTGACGCTGCGCGCGCCGTCCGTGAAGCCGACCGCGCCTGCGGCCTTGAGGAGGCCGATCTCGGTCATCTCCTCGCCCTTGAGCCCTTTGGTAAGCGCTGCCATCACCAGCACATTCACGATGCCGGTGTCCCGCGCGCGGCGCTGGATGAAATCCACGATGGTAGGATCGTCGATCGCGGGCTCGGTGTCGGGCTGACAGACGATGGTGGTGACGCCGCCCGCGGCCGCAGCCTGGGTCGCCGATGCAATGGTCTCGCGGCCTTCGGCGCCGGGCTCGCCGACGAAGGCGCGCATGTCGATCAGGCCGGGCGCTGCAATCTTGCCGCGGCAATCGACCACCTCGGTGCCCTCCGGCACGCCGGCCGCGCCAATGCCGCGCTTGGCCTCGCGGACCACGCCGTCGGCCAGGAGCAGATCGCCGGTCAAATCGAGGTCGCGCGACGGATCCATGATCCGCGCATTGGCGAGCAGGATCGGGCGGCGGTCGCGGCGGTCAATCAGCATGAAGCTTGCTCCGTCATTCCGGGGCGCTCGCGAAGCGAGCGAACCCGGAATCCAGACGAGAAGTCGGAGTATGCAACTGGATTCCGGGTTCGCCGCTTCGCGGCGCCCCGGAATGACAAGTGGAGAGGATTACGCATTCGGCAGATTTCGCGACAGCGCTTCGAGCACCGCCATGCGGACCGCGACGCCCATCTCGACCTGCTCGCGGATGAGCGACTGCGCGCCGTCGGCGACGATGGAGTCGATCTCAACGCCGCGGTTCATCGGCCCGGGATGCATCACCAGCGCGTCGGGCTTGGCGTAAGCGAGCTTCTTCTGGTCGAGCCCGAAATAAGCGGCGTATTCCTGCACCGACGGCACGAAGGAGCCGTTCATCCGCTCGCGCTGCAAACGCAGCATCATCACGATATCGCAGCCCGAGAGCCCCTCGCGCATGTCGCGGGTCACCTCCACGCCGAAGCGCTCGATGCCAGGTGGCAGCAGCGTCGACGGCGCCACCACGCGGACGCGGGCGCCGAGCGTGTTGAGCAGGATGATGTTGGAGCGTGCGACGCGCGAATGCAGGATGTCGCCGCAGATCGCGACCGTAAGGCCTTCGATACGGCCCTTGCGCCGGCGGATGGTCAGCGCATCGAGCAGCGCCTGGGTCGGGTGCTCGTGCTGGCCGTCGCCGGCGTTGATCACCGAGCAATCGACCTTCTGCGCAAGCAGCGCCACCGCGCCCGAGGCGTGGTGGCGCATCACGATCAGGTCGGGATGCATGGCGTTGAGCGTCACCGCGGTGTCGATCAGGGTCTCGCCCTTGCGGATCGAGGACGATGACACCGACATGTTCATCACGTCGGCGCCGAGCCGCTTGCCGGCGAGCTCGAACGAGGCCTGGGTGCGGGTCGAGGCCTCGAAGAACATGTTGATGAGGGTGCGGCCGCGCAGCGAAGCGGTCTTCTTCTCGATCTGGCGGTTGAGGGTGACGAACTCCTCGGCGAGATCGAGCAATCCCACGATATCGTCGTGCGAAAGCCCCTCGATTCCCAGCAAATGGCGGCTGCTGAGGACGAAGGTGGACTTGTGGGCGATGTTCATTAAAGCCTGTCGTATAGGCTCACCCGGTACCCCCCGCAAGGGCAGAAGCTCCGGCATCCCCAGCCCAAAATGGCACCGCGACGGCAGCCGCACGGATCGCCGCATTCCTGGTAAAATTGTCGGGAATCGCCAGGCCAATGACACAGTCCGACACACCGGAAGTTCCCAACCAGTCGCCGCCCTATGCGGACGTCGACCTCTACGGCGGCGACCGCGCGCTGCAGGAAGCCGTGATGTCCAACGGCGCCGAGGCCGACGGCCCGGCGCTGGGCGCCTTTGGCCGCCGTTGGGGCTCGGCTGCGATGTTCGACATGGCGCAGCTGGCGAACGAATTTCCGCCCCGGCTGAAAACCTTCGACGCCAAGGGCCGACGGAGCGACACCGTCGAGTTTCATCAGGCCTACCACCGCTTCATGACCGAGAGCATCTCGGCAGGGCTCCACGCCTCGACCTGGCAGCCGGATGCGACGCGGGCGAGGGCGCCCGCCGAGGTGGTGCGCGCGGCGCGCTTCTACATGGTGGCGCAGGTCGAGAACGGGCACATGTGCCCGGTGACGATGACGCGGGCCGCCGTGGCGGGCTTCGGCGGCGAAGCTTCTCTCGTGAAGATGCTGATGCCGAAACTGATGTCGCGGCACTACGACCCGATGCTGCGGCCGTGGCGCGAGAAGATCGGCATCACGCTCGGCATGGGCATGACCGAGAAGCAGGGCGGCACCGACGTGCGCAGCAACACCACGCGCGCCGAGCCGGATGGTGACGCCTATCGCATCACGGGCCACAAGTGGTTCATGTCGGCGCCGATGTGCGACGCATTTCTGGTGCTGGCCCAGGCGCCGGGCGGATTGACGTGCTTTTTTCTGCCGCGCTTTACACCGGACGGACACATCAACGGGCTGCGATTCCAACGCCTCAAAGACAAGCTCGGCAACCGCTCCAACGCCTCGTCGGAAGTCGAATTCGACAACGCTTATGCACTCAAGGTCGGTGACGAAGGTGCCGGCATCCGCACCATCCTGCCGATGGTGCAGTTGACGCGGCTCGATTGCGCGATCTCATCCGCCGGCATGATGCGCGCCGCGGTGGCGCAGGCGATGCATCACTGCCGCCATCGCAGCGTGTTCGGCAAGCCGCTCGCCGAACAGCCGATGATGCGAACGGTGCTGGCCGACATGGCGCTGGAGGTGGAGGGTGCGGTCGCGTCGGTGATGCGGCTCTGCCGGTCCTTTGATCTTGGGGCGACATCGCCGACCGAAGCGGCGCGCGCCAGGCTGCTGACGCCGGCGATCAAATACGCGGTGTGCAAGACGGCGCCGGCGTTGGTCTATGAAGCCATGGAGTGCCTTGGCGGCAACGGTTACGTCGAGGAGCTTTCCATGGCGCGGCTCTATCGCGAGGCTCCGGTCAACGCCATCTGGGAAGGCTCGGGCAACGTCATGAGCCTCGATGTGTTGCGCGCATTTGGCCGCGAGCGCGAGGCGGCAAGTGCCGTGATCGCGGAGCTTGCCCGCGAGGCCAAGTCATTGCCCGGCGCCCCTGAGGCCGCCGAGTGGATCGTCAAAACGTTGACGATGGAAACCAATGAAGCCGCCGCGCGTGCTGCGACCGAACGGCTGGCGCAGCTTGCGGCTGCCGCGGCGCTCGCTGCGGGCCCGGCTGGAAAGCTCGCGGCGACCTATGCGCGCACCCGCCTTCGGGACGGCCGGCTTGGTGCGACCTACGGCACGGCCGGGCTTGATGCGGCCGAAACGTTATTGGTGATCAACAGGATCCTTCCAGCCTGACTTTGGTTCCCGCAATTCACGGCAACGTGTGCGGAATCTCTGCGATCCCGCCGCGTGTTGCGGAGGAACAACAGATTTAAAGCGGCGTTGGTAGCCGAACCCGCGAGCGCGTTTCAGCCGCGGGCGGGCGGCGTAATGCCCGATCGAGCGACACAGGAGATTGCCATGAATACTTTTGCCAAATCTGCACTGGTGCTTGGCGCGGTGGGCGCGCTTGCGCTCGCTTCGGTGACGTCATCGGAAGCGCGTGGCGGCCGCTGGGTCGCGGGTGCGGCGGGTCTCGCGGTGGGCGCGGCGGTCGGCGCCGCGGCGGCGAATGCGGCGTATGGCGGCTACTACGGGCCGGGCTACGCGTATGAACCGGGCTATGATTCGTATGCCTACGCGCCGGACTACGCCTACACGCCCGCTTACGATGCTCCGGCCTATGACGCTTATGCGTATGCGCCGGGCTACCGGTACCGCGGTCGGCATGTCGAGACCCGCTCGACACCACGTCACTACGACCCAGGCTCGGGTTACAACAGCAACACGGTCGCGCCGTGGCAGGATTGGAAGATGCAGGGGCGGGACTACTAAGGCACTGCATTGAGCACAAGAACGAAAGGGCCCGGCTATCAGCCGGGCCCTTCGCTCGTTGCGATGTGCGCGAGCCGGTCGAGGGCTCCTTGCAGAATGAAGATCGCGGCATGCTGATCGATCACCGCCGCGCGCTTTTTGCGGCTGACGTCAGCCGCAATCAACTCGCGCTCGACCGCTGCGGTCGACAGCCGCTCGTCCCACAACGCGATCGGCAAATCGGTGAGCCTGGAAAAATTGCGCGCGAAGGCGCGCACCGACTGGGCGCGGGGGCCCTCGCTGCCGTCCATGTTGAGCGGCAAGCCCAGCACAAATCCGACGCAGCGCCGCTCGGCCGCAAGCCCGAGCAGACGCTTGGCATCCTCGGTGAAGGTCTTGCGCATGACCGTCTCGACGCCGGTGGCGAGCCTGCGGTCGGCGTCCGACGTCGCTACACCAATGGTCTTGGTGCCGAGGTCGAGGCCGAGCAGGCTGCCGCGCGGCGGCAGGTGCGGAGCCGCGTCGGCCAAAGCGAGAATCGGAGCAGGCATGGGGCCGTTATAGCCGCTTAGCCCTTCACGATGCGAATGCGGGTGCCCCAGGGGTCGGCGGTCTCGACATGGCCGTGCGCAGCCTCAATGGGGGCGTTTGCGGCCTTGAGCCGGTCGCGGAGCGCATCGGCTGCGGCGGGCTCAGTTTCGATGGTGAACCAAGCCAACCCGGCATGGTTGCTGTCCCGTGCACCTGCGCCTTTGCTGTGCCAGACATTGGCGCCGACGTGATGGTGATAGCCGCCCGACGACATGAAGGTCGCGCCGCCGCGTCGCCGTGTCAGATCAAGACCGATCGCGCCGCGATAAAACGCTTCGGCCTGCTCGGTATTGCCGACGCGCAGATGAATATGCCCAATGCGCAGCCCTTCGGGCGCAGCCGGATAGGTGGCGGTCTCGCGATCGATCTCGTCGAGAATGGCCTCGATATCGAGATGGTTGGTCTGCATCACGACAAGCTTGTCTTCCCAGTGCCAGCGCTCGCGCGGCCGGTCGTTGTAGACCTCGATGCCATTGCCCTCGGGGTCGTCGAGATAGAAAGCCTCGCTTACGCCGTGGTCGGACGCGCCGGTGATCGGCACGCGGTTCTTCGCGATATGCATGATCCAGCGCGCGTGATCGGCGCGCGTCGGCATCAGGAAGGCCGTGTGATAGAGGCCCGCGGCTCCCGGATTGTCCGGAAGGGCGTCTGGCCGGTGCTCGAGCTCGAGCAACGTCACGCCGCCGGTGCCGAGCTTCGCGACCTTTTCGGTGCGCTCTTGGATCGTGAGCCCCAGCAGGCCCTGGTAGAAGCTTGAGAGCTTGTCGAGATCGCGCACCACCAGCCCGACCGAGCCGATGCGGAGCGGCGTGCGGTTGGCAAAAGTGGGCAGCGCCGAGGGGTTGGGAGCGTCCATGCGCCTCACTATATCGTGTCTGATGGTTTCCGCCGCAACTCGGTCCGGCAGCGCCCGTTTTTTGGGATCGGAACGGCAGTTGCCGGGGGATTCCGGCGTCTGCTATACGCGGCTTGAGGCTGGGCTCGTGGCCCGCCGGTGAAAGAGGCCGAAAGTGTCCAACGAAATCGACGCCGCAACCGTCCGCCGTATCGCGCGTCTGGCGCGGGTTGCGGTTGCCGACGACGAAGTCGAGCACCTGCGTGGCGAGATCAATGCCGTTCTGTCGTTCGTCGAGCAGTTGCAGCAGGTCGACGTCGAGGGCGTCGAGCCCATGACCTCGGTGATGCCGATGGTGATGAAAAAGCGCGCCGATGTGGTGAATGACGGCGAGAATGCCGACGCGGTGCTGCGCAACGCGCCGAATACGGACGGCAAGTACTTCCTCGTGCCGAAGGTGGTCGAATAATGTGCATGGCCTGTGAGGAGATGCAGCTGTTCTACGCTTATCTCGATGCGGTCGAGGAGGCGAAGAAGAAGGCGCAGCCGTGGGAGTGCCAAGTCACGGTGTTCCCGCAAGAGGACGAGCCGATCGGCGAACGGATTCCTCCAGTCGGGACCGCGCAGCCGGCCAAAGCAAACAAAAAGGCCACCAAATCGGCCAAGAGCCAGAAATCCGACTTTTCCTGCGACACCCCTGAATGAGTGAACTGACCGCGCTCACCATCGCGGCCGCGCGCGATGGGCTGAAGCAGAAGAAATTCTCCGCCGCTGAACTGGCCGACGCGCATCTTGCCGCGATGGAGAAGGCGCGCGCGCTCAACGCCTATGTGCTGGAGACTCCGGAGCGCGCCGCCGCGATGGCCAAGGCTTCCGACGCCCGCATCGCCAAGGGCGACGCCGGCCCGCTCGAAGGCGTGCCACTCGCCATCAAGGACATGTTCTGCACCGAAGGCGTGCGCACCACCGCCTGCTCGCACATCCTCGACAATTTCGTGCCGCCCTACGAGTCGACGGTCAGCGCCCATCTCTGGCGCGACGGCGCGGTGCTGCTCGGCAAGACCAACAACGACGAATTCGCCATGGGCTCGTCGAACGAGACGTCGTTCATGGGCAACGTCACGTCGCCGTGGCGGCGACAGGGCGCCAACACGCCGCTCGTGCCGGGCGGTTCGTCCGGCGGTTCGGCCGCGGCGGTCGCGGCGCGGCTTTGCCTGGGCGCCACCGGCACCGACACGGGCGGCTCGATTCGCCAGCCGGCAGCGTTCACCGGCATCGTCGGATTGAAGCCCACCTACGGCCGCTGTTCGCGCTGGGGCATCGTCGCATTCGCGTCCTCGCTCGATCAGGCCGGGCCGTTCGCGCGCACGGTGCGCGACACCGCGATCATGATGCGATCGATGGCGGGCCACGATCCGAAGGACACCACCTCGATCGACATCCCGGTGCCGGACTACGAGGCTGCGGTCGGCCAATCGATCAAGGGCAAGAAGATCGGCATTCCGAAGGAATACCGCGTCGACGGGATGCCGGCCGAAATCGAGCAGCTTTGGGAGCAGGGGCGCAAATGGCTCAAGGCCGCCGGCGCCGAGCTTGTCGAGGTATCGCTGCCGCACACCAAATACGCGCTGCCTGCTTATTACATCGTGGCGCCGGCCGAGGCCTCGTCGAACCTCGCGCGCTATGACGGCGTGCGTTACGGCGAGCGCGTGGCGGGCCGCGATATTGCGAGCATGTACGAGAACACGCGGGCCGGCGGCTTCGGCAAGGAGGTCCGCCGCCGCATCATGATCGGCACTTACGTGCTCTCGGCCGGCTACTACGATGCCTATTATCTGCGCGCCCAGAAGGTCCGCACGCTGATCAAGAAGGACTTCGAGGACTGCTTCGGGCAGGGCATCGACGCGATGCTCACTCCTGCGACGCCGTCGGCGGCGTTCGGCATCGGCGAGAAGGGCGGGGCCGATCCGATCGAGATGTATCTCAACGACGTCTTCACCGTGACGGTGAACATGGCAGGCCTGCCGGGCATTTCGGTGCCGGCCGGTCTCGACGGCCAGGGCCTGCCGCTCGGCCTGCAACTGATCGGCCGGCCTTTCGACGAGGAGACGCTGTTCTCGCTCGGCCAGGTGATCGAGGACGCTGCAGGCCATTACACGCCGGAGAAGTGGTGGGCCTGAGCCATGACGCCCGCCGCGTTCAAGCGCAGCTTGTCCAATGCGGTGCCGCCGAAAGAGGTCACGCCCGAATTGAAGGCGCTGTGGTGGGCCGGGAAGGGCGACTGGGACAAGGCGCACCGCTTGGCGATGGACCAGCACTCGCAGGATGCCGCGTGGGTGCATGCCTACCTCCACCGGGTGGAGGGTGACGACGGCAACGCCGGATATTGGTACCGGCAGGCGAAGCGGAAGCCGGTGACGATACCGCTCGATACCGAGTGGGAACTCATTGTTGTGGCTTTGCTTTAGTGAAATTTCGCCTGCGCGTTAACCAAAACGATGCGGCATTTCGGCCGTAAATCATTATTGGTTAACGATAATTTACTTGTTGCGCCGCGTGATTTGCGCGCCGATAAAGCACCCAAGAGGGCGAATAAGTCCCTCCATGAGGCCAGTTTTTTCAAGGCCGTCGGGGTCGCGTTTGATTGGGGCTTTGAGGTTTTTGCGCCAGGTTGCGTCCGCCACCGCGTTAGCGGTTCTGGTCGCGGGCTGTTCGTCATTGGCGAGTCGCGATCCGACCAATCAGCCGCTCACCGGTAACGCCGCCCAGGCGTTCGCCTCGAGCCGCCAGGATTCGGGAGCGGGCGACGACGTGGTTGTCGGGCTCGCCTTCTCTGGCGGCGGCATGCGCGCTGCGGCCTTTGCCCATGGCGTGCTCCGGGAACTCAACGACACGACGGTGCGGACGCGCATCGGAACGCATTCGCTGCTCGACAATGTCACGTTCGTCTCGGGTGTGTCCGGCGGCTCGGTCGCCGCGGCGTACTTCGGTCTGAAGAAGCGCGAGGCGCTCAACGACTTCCGCGAGAGGTTCCTGATCCGCAACGCGGAGGAGGGGCTCTCGACCAGCATCGATCCGGTCAATCTCGTGCGGGCGCTGGGCGGCGGCGTCAACGACGTGCGCGTGTTCGCCCGCTGGCTCGACCAGAACCTTTACAACGGCGCGACCTTCGCGGATTTCCGGAAAACGCCCGGCCCGCGCATCTGGATCAACGCTTCGGACATCTACAACCGCACGCCCTTTATTTACGGCGAGGCGTCGTTCATCTCGCTGTGCAGCGATCTCGCGTCCTATCCGATCGCAGACGCGGTCGCGGCTTCGGCCGCGGTGCCGATCGTGTTCACGCCGATGGTCATCAAGACCTATCCGAAGCAGTGCACCGATCAGCCGCCGGAATGGCTACAGCGGGCTTATGCGAGCCCGAACGCGCCACCGCTGCTCAAGGGCTTTGCCAACGCGCTGTACAGCTACCGCGACGGCACCACGAAGTATCTCAAGCTGGTCGACGGCGGCCTGGTCGACAACTTCGGCCTGTCGGGCTTCACCATTTCACGGCTCGCGGCGCGCGAGCCGCATGAGCCGCTGTCGCCCGAGCAGGCGGTGCGGCTCCGCCGCATGATGGTGGTGCTGGTCGATGCCGGCCGCGGACCCTCCGGCAACTGGGTGCAGACCGTGGATGGGCCGACCGGTTCCGAGCTGATCATGGCGGCGGCCGACACCGCCGGGCAGGCCAGCGTGAACGCAAGCTTCACGGCGTTCCAGTCGATCATGTCCGACTGGCAGCGCCAGCTCAGCGCTTGGCGCTGCAGCCTGTCGCCCGAACTGCGCAGACGCTACGGCGTGCCGGCCAACTGGAATTGCCGCGACATCAAGCTTGTCGTGACGCGCGTGGGCTTCGACCAGCTTGGGCCGGAACGCGCCAAAGCGCTCAATGCGGTCGACACACGGCTCAAGCTTCCGGTCGATCAGGTCGATGCCGTGATTGCCGCGGGCCGCGACGCGCTCGGCGTCAACTCGGCCTATCTCGAGTTCCTGAAGTCGGTCGGCGGCCGTACGCACCAGCCGGCCCCGATGCCGGGCGAACCGGCGGCGCCGGCGGAGTCGGCTCCGGTCGCAGCGTTCCCCGGCCTGCCGGATTTCACGCCCGCATCGTCATTCAGCGAGGCGCGATAGTTCGTCGTCAAGGCCTCGGCGGTCGCCGCCGCTCGGCGAACCACGGCCGGTATTTCGCCATCAGCACCTTCTGGCCTTGTGACGCCGACCGCTTGCACGTCGATGCCTCTTCGCTTCGCGGCTGAGCGCCCCAGCGCAGCTCGACGCAATCGTTCGGGTTGTAGGCCATCTCGAGATTCTGGGCGCGGTCGAACACATCCTTGAGCGACAGCGTCCACTGCGAGCCGTCGGTGCGCGGATAGCTGAACTTGCGATTGGGCAGCTCGGCGGCCAGCATGCTCTGCAATTCGTCCTTCACTTGCGCTGGGCTCTTGCCTGCCGGCATTGCGTAGCGCTCCGGTCGACGCGCCACGCGGTCCGGGTATCCGCGGACCACGTCGATCGCGATCAGCATGCGCAGATCTCGCGACGGCGTGGAGAAATCCTCCCACGCGCCGGTGGTCTCGAAGATCGCGGCGCCGTTCGGCATGCCGATCTCGCCGCGGCCGCTGTTCTGGTATTTGCGGCCGTTCTCCACCGAGGTCACGCGCACCTTCGATTGCTCTTCGAGCGAGTCGATCGCGTCTTTCATGGCAGTCAGAGGATTGAGCGGCTGCGGCGACATGACGTCGTCCATGCGATCGTAGAAGTCGTCGACGCTCATCTGCGCCTGCTCGAGCGAGAAGTCGCCATATTGCGGGTTCTTGGCGATTTCCTCGTTGGTCAGCCGCACCAGCGTGCTGCCCTTGCGTACAACGGGCCGGAAGCGCTTGAAGCCTGGGCCAGGGTCGCGGGAGAACAGGAAGTTGCCGCGCCAGAAGCGCTTCCTCGCCACCGTGCCGTCGGGTTGCCCGTCGACGGCGAGGATGATGCCGGCGTTCTGCTCGGTCTGCGCCACGCGGCGCACGATCATCAGGATATGGCCGTAAGGATCGGCATAGACCGTGCCCGGTCGCAGCGTCTCCTGGCTCAATCGCACCGGATAATAGTCGGTGTGGTTGTCGTTGAGGGCGGTGCGCGCCGATCCGGAATGCACGGCGCCGCCGATGACCGAGGCGTATTGGCCGAAGCCGCGGGCGAGGCCCAGACGCTGGGGCGCCGGCGCCACCGGAGCGCTCGCCGGCGGCGGGCTTGCGGCGACGGGTTCGCTGCGGGCATTCGAGAACAAGCCGCCGAAACCGCTCGACCGCGGACTCTCTGCGGCAGGCGGCGGCGCGGCCGCTTGAGCCGGCGCGGCGGGAGCAGGCGGCGGCTCAAGGCTCTGGATGTTGAACCATTGCGAACAGGTCGGCGCGCGTCCGCCGCCGCCGCGCGAGCATTTCGAATAACCGAACGGCAGGCCCACCTTGAAGGCGAAGTAGGCGCGCAGGAAATACGGCAGGTCGGCGCAGTCCGGCCGCAGCACGACCTTCATCGAGTCCTCATTGAGACCCAGATGATTGAACAGCAGGTTGCGCGACGGATCGCGCAACACCTCGTGCAGGGCGGGCCACGACAGTTCCTGATCGAGCGGCGCATCGAACAGCTTCTCGACCCAGGCCGAGAACAGATTTTCGGTGGCTTTGCTCCAGTTGTCGCGGATCGGCCATACGCTGCCCGCGACTGCGCTGGGCGGTGCCGGCCTGTCGGCGCGCACGGTGACTTCGCGTACGATCGGCCCGCATCCTGCGGGCGCCCCGTTGCGGTTGAGCGCTACGCGCCACTTGCCCGCAGCAGGCTGCTGCACTTCGCCGATCCAGAAGTAAGGCGGTCCGCCGTGGCGCTCGCGGGACGATGCTGCCACTTGGCCGTCCGGCGCGATCAGCGACAGTTCGCCATCGAGCGGCTTTTCGGAGGTGAACAGCACGCGCAGCGGCGCGCCACGCCATGGGGCGAGCGGCGAGGGCAGGACCGCGATCTCGCTCCCGCTCTCGCAACCTGCCTGCGCGCCCTGCGCTCTCAAGTCGGTCGCGGAAACGAAGAGCGCGAGCATGGCGCCCGTGATTGCCGGCAAAGCGGTTGTCAAACCCTTCGACTGCCATTCACCCATGATGCTCATCTCAGTTGCAACAGCACGAACCACTTCTTGTCATTCAGCGAGCAGGCCGGCTCATGGCCCGATGCATGCGCGCCTTCGGCCTCGGGCTGGCGCAGCGTCCAGGCGCGCCGGTCACTGCAAGAACTGCCCTGAGCGCCTGAGAACTTCAGATCGCGGCCATGCAGATTGAGCTTCCTGGCGGCCACGGCCTGATTGACGTTGCCGCCGATGGTGTACACCTTGCGCGCGCCCGCATCGATACGCGCCACGACCTCGCAATGCGCTCGGCGGACGGTCCGCGCATCGGTGCCGCCTTCCAGTTCCGATCGGATACGCTCGCGCACGTCGCTTTCTTTCAGGTCGGAGAGCGCGCCCTCGCGATGCGCGCAGATGATATCGCCGACCCGAGGCCTGGTGTTGGTCAGCGGGCAGGCGCGGTAGGCCTGTTCGCTCGCTTCGTGCTTCACCTCGCCGGCGCTGGTCGCAAAGGCATCGTAGATGAAAGCGCGGTGCGCGTTGGCAAAGTGGAACGCGTTCGGCGCAACGCCGGCCTGCTTGATGATGTAGCTGACGAAGGCCGCCGACCATGAGGTGTCGACGGCTGCGGCGCGGAGCGCGGTCTCGCGCAGCACCTCACGGGCAGCCGGATCGGTGACGCTGTCTGCGGCGCGCAGCAGTTCCGCGGCGCTGGTCCGCATCAGGGCGGCGTCCTGGCCGTCCTCACTGGAAACCGAGCCGTCGCGATAGCCGCGCACTTCGAGCTTGCTCGGCGCGTCTTCGCCATAAAGCGCCCGCCAGTATTTCATCACCTGCCACCAGCCGAGCTGGCCGAGCTTGGCGTGTGCCGAGCCGCCATCATCCTCCTCGTGTTCGGCCTCGGTCAGGCCGAAATGGAACAGCCGGCCGTTGGCGTCGATCTCGTGCCCGCCAAAATGATGGAACTCGTCGATGGCGGTCTGCGCGATGCGTTGCCCAAGCGGGCTCGCGGGCTTGGCCGCAGTGGCGTTGCAGGTGGCCTGGACGGCTTTCCAGAACGCAGTTCCGGCACGGTCGGGCTCGGCTGCGGCCGGCCGCAGGGCCAGACCTATCATCAGAACGACAGCGCAGAGCGCAACCCGCATGAACTCTCCCCGGGGGTGGTCGACGCCGCAGTATAACGCGTTCTGCCGTTATGGCTGGCTGTTTCGGCGTTAGCCGCCCTTATTCGGAGGTTTCTGCTGTTGATCGCCTTGCGGCTGCTGACCGCCTTCGGGCTTCTGATCGCCAGCTGGAGGCGGGGAAGCCGGCGCGGCGGCCTGTTTCGGCAGGGGAACGGGATTATCGGCGAGGGTCCGGAGGTAAGCGATGAGATCAGAGCGCTGCTTGTCACTCTGGACACCGGCAAAGGTCATTTTCGTGCCCGGAATGTAGCTCTGTGGATGGGTCAGGAATTTGTCGAGCTCACCGAAGTCCCATTTTCCACCTTTGGCCTTCATCGCTGCCGAGTAGTCATAGCCGGCTTCGGACGCTCGTTGCCGCTCGACGACGCCCCACAGATTGGGGCCGATGCGGTTTGGGCCGCCTTTCTCGAATGTGTGACATGTCTGGCAGACCCGGGTCACGGATTTGCCCCGGTCGGTATCTGCGCTGGCGAGCCGCTCTTCGATCGGCTTTTCCGGCTCCTTGGGCGCGGCCGCGCTTCCGGACGGGGTCTCTTCCTTGATCGCGACTTCGTATCCGGGCTTCGCCGGAATCTCGTCTGCGAAGATCGAGCCGGCAAACAGATGAAGCGCCTGCAGGCCCAGGCACGTCGCCAGCACTGCTCCCAAAACTTTATTCAGTTCGAATGTGTCCATGCGCCAAGGCTCGCGATGTCTCGCTCATCGTCGTCGCCCTGCTACGGACCAGAAAGTCCGCCAGTTTCGTAACCGCAAAACAGAGAGCTTGTTCCGTCGAGTTCATGATCGCTATGCGTCGGAACGAGCGATGTCAGCTCGCCAAGGATGGCGGCAACATCGAACCGCCTATGCGTTTCACGGAGGCGGCAAAGCCGGAGTGTTCGCCGTCTCGCAGTGACCCGTGAGCCGGGAGAATGCTATCCTGGAGACAGGCCGTGCTTCTTCAGCGTGTCCGCCCGCTCTTTTGCGGTGAGAAACGTCTGCAGCGCCTTGGCTGCACCTTGCTCCTTCGAGCCCGCGGGAATGCCGCCCGAGAACGTCGTGATCTGTTGCACGTCGTTGGGTATAGGCCCGAGAAAATCGATGCCCGGCTCGTGAATGAGCTCGCTGACCTGCTGGAAGCCGATCTCGGCGTCGCCGTTGCGGATCAGACCAGCGACAGGCACGCCCGGCTGCGTGATTTTCGTCTTGGCCTTGATCTGGTCTGCGATGCCCATCTTCTCAAACAGCTTCTGCATGTAGGCACCGCTCGGGCCCGTCGAATAGCCCACCGACTTCGCTGCAAGCAGCGCCTTCTTCAAGCCGTCGCCGGAGCTCAAGTCCGGCTTCGCAGTGCCGGGCTTGATCGCGATGCCGACGCCGGACTTGACCAGATCGGCCTTGGTGCCGGCTGCGATCTTGCCGTCCTTGAGGAAGGCGTCCATCTCGGGGCTCGCGACGATGATGACGTCGTAGGCCTCGCCGGCCGCAACCTTCTTCTTGATGTCGACCGTGCCGGCCCAGGTGATCGCGACTTTGTGGCCGGACGCTTTTTCGAATTGTGGAATGAGTTCGTTATAGGCTTCTTTCACCGCACCCGAGGCGAGCACCTTCAGCTCCGCCGCCTGGACAGCACCGGAGACGAGCAGGCCGCAGGCTGCGGCCACCAGCAGTTTGGCTTTCATGATGACCTCCCAGAGAATTTGTATTTTTGTGAAGTCTATCGGCTGAAAGCGCGGCGCGGTAGCGGGTCAGGGCGCCTCCAGCCCGTGCTTCTTCATCACGGCGAGGCCTGCCGGCGCGGTGAGGAATTTCACCAGCGCCTGCGCTTCGGTGGAGTGCTTCGCGCCGGTGTGAACGCCCGCGGTAAACACCGAAATGAGCTGCAGGTCCGGCGGCAGCCGGCCCACATAGTCGATGCCCTCGGCATGCGCGATCTCGCTGATCTGCTGGAAGCCGATCTCGGCCTCGCCGCTAGCCACCAGCGGCGCCACCGTGCCGCCCGAGGGGATCTGCTTGATCTTGGGCTTCACGGCATCAGCGATGCCGAGCCGTTCGAACAGCTTTTCCAGATAGACGCCGCTTGGCCCGGTCGAGAGGCCGACGCTCTTGGCGGCCAGCATGGTCTGCCGGAAGGCGTCCGAGGTGCCGACGTCCGGCTTCTTGGCGCCCTTGCGGACACCGATGCCGATGCCGGTCTTGGACAGATTGACGGCGCTGCCAGCGACGATCTTCTTCTGCTCCGTGAGGTCCTTGATCGAGGCGCTCGAGCTGATCACGAGATCGAACACCTCGCCATCGGCCATGCGCTTCATGATGTTCACGGTGCCGGCCCAGGTGGTCTCGACCTTATGGCCGTTCGTCGCTTCGAACTGCGGCACGAGCTCGAGATAGGCCTCGCGGGTGGCGAGCGACGATAGAACCGTGATGGTGCTCATTCATGAACCTTGATGTTGGCGCGCTTGATGACCGGCTCCCAGCGCTCCATCTCGGCTTTAAGATGCGCGGCGAGCTCGGCGGACGTTGAGCCGACGATGATGACGCCGAGCTTGTTGAGCCGTTCGCGAATGGCGGGCTCCTTCAGCACTGCGGCCGTGTCGGCCTGGATCTTCTCGACGATGGCAGTGGGCGTCTTGGCCGGGACCATGAAGGCGAACCACGACGACATGTCGTAGCCGGGCACGCCGCTTTCGGCGAGGGTCGGGACGTCGGGCGCCATCGACGCGCGGCTCGCGGTGGTCACGGCAAGCGCCCGGAGCTGGCCCTGCTGGGCGAGCGGCAGTCCTGAGGCCATCACGGCAAAGCTCATGTCGGTGCGGCCGGCGATCACATCGGTCAACGCCGCCGAGGCTCCGCGATAGGGCACGTGGGTGATGTCGATGCCGGCGAGATACTTGAACAGCTCGCCCGCCATGTGCGGCGAGCTGCCATGACCAGGCGTCCCGAAGGTGAGTTTGCCCGGATTGGCCTTGGCGAATGCAATCATCTCCGGAACGGTGCGGAACGGCGAGCTGTTCGGCACCACCATCAGGTTGGGATAGAGGCAGATCAGCGTCACCGGCGCGAAGTCAGCGATCGGATCGTAGCTGATCTTGTCGAACAGGAACTTGTTCACCGCGAGCCCGCCCGCGGTGATGTACATGGTGAGCCCGTCGGGATCGGAGCGCGCCACGTATTCCGAGGCGATGTTGCCGCCGGCGCCCGGCTTGTTTTCGACCACGACCTGCTGGCCCCAGATTTCCGACAGGCGTGCACCGACCACGCGACCGATGGTGTCGATGCCGCCGCCCGAGGTGAACGGCACCACGAGCTTCACGAAGCGCTGCGGCCAGTTCTGGGTCGCGGTCTGGGCGCGGATGAGGGTGGGATAGCCCGCGGCGAGCGCGGAGGCGGCTGCGAGCCTGATGATCTGGCGCCGGCTGAGCTTTTGCATTTCCGCCCCGCTGTCTTTTTGTGCGCCCGAACACTACTGGCGGGGCCGAACGCCGACAACCGTCACGCCGCATGCCTGCGGCCTTGACCTTGCGGGGATCAGAGGCGATGGACATTTAACGGAGCGGATTATGAACGTGCAGAGCAAGCCCTCGAAGCTGATCAAAGGCGGCACCGGCGACTGGGAGGTCGTAATCGGCATGGAGGTGCATGCCCAGGTCACCTCCAACGCCAAGCTGTTCTCTGGCGCTTCGACAGCGTTCGGCGGCGAGCCGAACAGTCATGTGTCGCTGGTCGATGCGGCGATGCCCGGCATGCTGCCCGTGATCAACGAGGAATGCGTCCGCCAGGCGGTTCGCACCGGTTTGGGACTGAATGCCAAGATCAATCTGCGTTCGGTGTTCGACCGCAAGAACTATTTCTACCCCGACCTGCCTCAGGGCTATCAGATCAGCCAGTACAAGCAGCCGATCGTGGGCGAGGGCGAGGTCACGGTGGCGATGCCGGATGGCGAGACCGTCACGATTGGCATCGAGCGGCTGCATCTCGAGCAGGACGCCGGCAAGTCGTTGCACGATCAGCATCCGGCCATGAGCGCGATCGACCTCAACCGGTCGGGCGTGGCGCTGATGGAGATCGTCTCGAAGCCGGATATCCGCTCGTCGGAGCAGGCGCAGGCTTATTTGGCCAAGCTGCAATCGATCCTGCGCTATCTCGGCACCTGCGACGGTGACATGGAGAAGGGCAACTTGCGCGCCGACGTCAACGTCTCGGTGCGTCGTGCCGGCGAAACGGGCCTGGGTACGCGTTGCGAAATCAAGAACATGAACTCGTTTCGCTTTATCGGCGAGGCCGTCGAGTACGAGGCGCGCCGGCAGATTGAGATCATCGAAGACGGAGGCGAGATCGTACAGGAAACCCGCCTTTACGATCCGGAAGCGGGCGAGACCCGCTCGATGCGGTCGAAGGAAGAGGCACACGATTACCGTTACTTCCCCGATCCTGATCTGCTGCCGCTCGAATTCGACCAGATCTACGTCGATGAACTGAAGCAACACCTGCCGGAACTTCCCGACCAGAAGCGGGCGCGGTTCGCCGCGGAGCTCGGGCTTTCGGCCTATGACGCCGACGTGCTGGTCGCCGAGAAGGCGCTCGCTGACTTTTTCGAGGAGCTCGCCAAGAGCCGCGACGCCAAGCTTGCCGCGAACTGGGTGCTCAACGACCTGACCGGCCGTTTGAACAAGGAAGGCAAGAGCATCGAAGATACGCCGGTGAGCGCCGCGCAGCTTGGCGCGATCCTCGATCTGATCGCCGAGGGGGCGATTTCCGGCAAGATTGCCAAGGACTTGTTCGAGATCGTGTGGTCCGAAGGCGGTGAACCGCGTGCGATCGTCGAGCAGCGCGGCATGAAGCAGGTCACCGACGTCGGCGCGATCGAGAAGGTGGTCGACGAGATCGTTGCCAAGAACCCTGACAAGGTTGCCGACGCCAAGAGCAATCCGAAAGCGATCGGCTGGTTCGTCGGTCAGGTGATGAAGGCTTCGGGCGGCAAGGCCAACCCGCAAGCGGTCAACGACGTGCTGAAGAAGAAGCTTGGGCTCTGACACGTACGCATCACTTGTTGCGGTGCATCGTTGGTTGCAGTCATCAACATTCGGATCGTTCAAACATCGGACGATGATGGTCGCTCACGCGCATCACCGACGCTTCGACTTCGTTGCGTGAGGGGCTTTTGACGAATCGAGTCGGCCCCCGATTCGCTCGTTTTGATCGTTTCATCGTCGATGCAATGCCCCTGAAGCGCTGTCTGTGGAAAAATTTTTTTGGTCAGTGCAGAACCGACACAGCGTCTTGATTTGCGCGCCACGCGCGCTGTGGATGACTGACGTCTTCACTCAATCGCACAACAAAATCCTCAGTCGGAAAATCCTGCAAGAACGCAGGCTGTATATGGGTTTTCACGAAGTTTGCTTTTTGCGCCGCTGATTGCGATGCGAGGTGCGCATTCGCGTCGTGCGTTGCGGTCATGCACATCATGGTGCGAGCGATCGCAGGCAGCGTTGGGTCTTGACGTACACGCTCCGTTAAGCGGGGTCAGTGTTTTTTTCATTCGTATCGGTGTAATCCGATTGCAGTGCATGTCGATCCTCGACTGCACTGTTCCGACATCGCCACATCCCGTGGCTAGGAGGGCAGCAAATGGCGAAGAAGCGCAAGGCGAAGAAGGCGAAGAAGACGAAGGCCCGGAAGAAGAAGTAGTCCGGCCTACGCGCTTCGACTTCACGTCGAACGTGACGTCATAGGTCTGGTGAGTGTCGCGCGTTGAGCGTTCAGCGATCGACGCAGGCCTCTTAAGGAAGCACTCTCAGGAGAAGTTTCCACGACCGATAGACGGCAGAGGGCGTCGACGAGACACAGGGTCTCGTCGACGCCCTCGGTGTTTTTGGGAATGGCTCAACCCGTCTGCACGGACCCGTGAGCGTGTTGTGTACGGGCACGGCCACAACGTGCTTTAGCTTCGCGATGTCCTCGGTGGGATACGGACGAGATCGAGCCTACGATCCTTGACGTGTGCAACGCAGCCGACCCAGCACGATATTGGGGCCCGCACCATGCCGATGAAGCAACAACGCAAGGCGTCGCCGAAGCCCGAGATCAAGCCGTCCAAAAAACCCAAGCCGTCCCGAAAGCCGATCGACCTCTACTTCTGGCCGACGCCGAACGGCTGGAAGATCTCGATCATGCTGGAGGAATGCAAGCTTCCCTACACCATGGTCCCTGTGAACATCGCCCGCGGCGAGCAATTCACCGACACCTTCCTGAAAATCTCGCCGAACAATCGCATGCCGGCGATCGTCGATCACGAAGGGCCGGGCGGCCGGCCGATCTCGGTGTTCGAGTCCGGCGCGATCCTGCAATATCTCGGTCGCAAGACCGGCCGGTTTTATCCGACGCAGGAGCGCGCCCGGGTGGCGGTCGACGAGTGGCTGTTCTGGCAGATGGCCAATCTCGGTCCGAAAGCCGGAGAGGCGGGTCATTACCGTCGCTACGCGCCCGAGCAGATTCCCTACGCCATCAAGCGCTATGGCGACGAACTCAACCGGCTTTACGGGGTGATGAACACCCGGCTGAAGGCGCATCGTTTTCTTGCTGGCGTCTACTCAATCGCCGACATGGCTTGCGTCGGGTGGATCCGCCACGCCGAGCGGCAAGGCGAGAGTTTTGCGGACTTCCCCCACCTCAAACGTTGGCTCGATGAGGTACGTGCGCGGCCCGCTGTTCAACGCGGGATGCACATCCGCATCGAGGAAGCGCGCAAAGTTGACGTCAGCGACCCGCAGGTGCGCGCAGTGCTGTTTGGCCAACGGGCCAGGTGAAGCCGCGGCTCAGATGAAGGGGCGGGTTGAGGCGATCCGCCGCCTGCGATTTGGTCCCGCGAGATCGCAGCCGAGATGTCGGACGCTCAGACCGGACAGGCTCGGCGCGACGGGCTCAAGGCCAATCCTGCGCCGGTGGCTCCGGTGATGTTCCGCGCCGCAGCCTGTGGCTTGGGTCCATGCAGCTGCTCGAACCGGTTGCAGCCCCGATAGGTCGGACTGTGGGGTGGGGGCTGGTCGGGCCGGAACCTGATGTTGACGGTGCCGGAAGGGCGGATCGACGGCATCCCCAGCAATGGTTTGACGCTGCGTCGCGGGTTTTGTAGGCATTCGGCCGCGCGGAGAGGTGGCCGAGTGGCTGAAGGCAACGGTTTGCTAAATCGTCATACGGGTAACACCGTATCGTGGGTTCGAATCCCACCCTCTCCGCCAATTTGCCTGTAGCGGATTGCGCGGTCTGACCATGCCCACAACAGAGGAGCTGGATGCGCTCTTGGCGCAGGCGATGGCTGCGCACCAAGCCGGCCGATTTGCCGAGGCGCAATCGGCTTATCAGACGGTGTTGAGTCATGTGCCGAACCATCCACCGACGCTGCATTTTCTGGGCTTGAGCTACTTCCAGCAGGGCAACGCGAACCACGGCATCGAGTTGATGCGCGGAGCGCTGGGGTTGCAGCCAGATTATGTTGACGCGCATTACAATCTCGCCACAGCGCTGCAAGCTCTGGGGCGCACGGACGAAGCCATGGATCACTATCGCCAGACCCTGGCGCTGGATCCGGCAAATATTGGTGCGCGCAACAACCTCGGTGCGATTCTGCTGCATCAGAAGGCGTTTTCTGAGGCGATAGATCATTTTGAAAGCGTGCTTGCGACCGATCCTGGATTTGCCGAAGCGCACTCAAATATCGCTGTCGCTCTCAATGAACTCGAACGTTATGAAGAAGCGGCCCAGCGCTGTCAGACAGCGCTCCAAATCAATGCGCGCAACGCTGGCGCCCAACTCAATCTCGGCGTCGCGCTCAACGGGCTCGGGCGATACACCGAGGCGTTGGATGCTTACCAGCAGGGACTCGCGTTCGGCGCGGACGAGGCGACGGTGCAGCTTCAAATAGGCAACACGCTGACCAAGCTTGGCCGAGCTGAAGAAGCATCGGCGGCTTTCGACAGGGCGTCGGCGCTACGGCGCAACCGTGCGGGCCATTGATCGGTCACGGCGGCCACGCCGCAATGATGGAGCCATTGGCTCCACGTTGAAGGCAAAACTCGTGGTTGATTGCCGAACAAGCACAGATTCAAATCTCCGCTGGAGGCAGCGTCTGCCCAAGGCTTTCGCGCGAGCCATATGACGCGTGGTTCAACCCAAGATTTCTCGGCGCGACCCGTCGACGAATCGCATGTGTGGCGCGGAAAGCGGCGCGACTCAGTGCTGATGAACACGGCTTGGCCTGCGGCCTAAGCAATATTCATTCGGGCTGCGATGTAAATTTTTTCGTAAGTAACTGATATATTATAAAAAATGGCGGCCTGCGTCGGCTGTATTGGGCAGTTCAACGGCCTCTCAAAACCCCACCGGATGTCGCGCCAAACCTGTTTCTATTAAGCCACACTTACCCGCCCAAAAGGCTTCGATAGCCGTCTCGGGTTGGGCGCTGGTGTGATTTTCGGATGCTTGCAGGATCGGTTGCAGCCGTAGAATTTCCCGAATTTTCAATGCTTTGCATGAAGTCACAAAAATCTTTCCGGAGTTGTGCACAGCGCCGTGCCCTTCGTGCAACACCCCTCCGGAAACCAGCATTCAGGCCTGTGGGAAGGGGTGTTCTTCATTGCCTGCCAGTTCCCTTGGGCTAAGGTGCCTGTGCGACGGAGGGGGGCTTCCCCAAGTCGTCCCGTCTGGGATCCCGCGTTTGTTCTGGGTTTCTGGGTGGTTCGCGGGGAGATAAGGGGACCTTCCAGGGGCGCTGCTCCGGCAAGACCGAACCCTCCCACCGGAAGTAAACACGGAGGAACAACAATGAAGATGGTGAAAAGTGCTTTCCTCGCATCGGCGGCGGGTCTCGTCGCGATGTCGGGAGCACAGGCGGCCGATCTTCCCGTTAAGGCCAAGCCGGTCGAGTACGTGAAGGTTTGCTCCCTGTATGGCGCTGGGTTCTACTACATTCCCGGCACCGATATCTGCATGAAGATCGGTGGCTACGTTCGCTACCAGCTGAACAACGGCACGGCGTCGATCACCGCTGGCCCGTTCGCGGGCGGCAACACGATCAACAACCGCCTGGGAACCCAGGACGGCATCGCGCAGCGCGTTCGCGCCATCGCGACGTTCGACACCCGCCAGCAGACCGCGTACGGCACCCTGCGCACCTACCTGTTGATGGGCTTCACCCAGGACAGCAACGCCAACGCCGGCCTCGTGTCGGGCGCGGGCTCGAACACGCCGGTCTACATGACCCGCGCGTTCATCCAGATCGCGGGCTTCACCTTCGGCAAGGCGACGTCGTTCTTCGACTTCGTCTCGTCCGCGGCGGTGGCCTACAACGCCGGCTACACCTACTCGCCGGACACTGGTGATCCGGGCCAGCTCGTCGGTTCGTACACCGCGCAGTTCGGCAACGGTCTGTCGGCAACGGTCGGCATCGAGCAGAGCCGGCGCAACAACACCATCAACTGGAACGGGACAACCGCTGGCGCGACGCTCTTCGGCGCTCTCGGTGGTGCTGACAACCTCTCGCCGGCCATCGCGCAGGCGAGCAACATGCCGGACATCGTCGGCAACATCCGTATCGACCAGGCCTGGGGCTCGGCGCAGATCTCTGCGGCGGCGCACCAGGTTGGCGCGGGCTACTATGGCATCGCCCCGGGTGGCGGCGTCGGTGGCACCGGTCTCTTCGAGGGCAACGGTCATCCGGACGACAAGTGGGGCTGGGCGGTCAGCGGCGGTCTGCGTTTGAACGCGCCGATGTTCGGACCTGGCGACTACTTCCAGGGCGCGGTGGTCTACTCTGAAGGCGCGACGCGGTATGCCTCGTTCACGCCGACGGGTGGTGGCGCTCTGGCGTACTGGAGCGGCGCCAGCGTCGGCTTCGGTCATTCCGACGACGCCTACGTCGCCGGCAATGCGCCGGGCACCGCTGTCTTCGGCACGGGTGCCAACGCTACCAGCAACAACGACATCCAGCTGACGACGGCCTGGAGCGTGTTCGCGTCGTTCGAACACTTCTGGACCCCGGCTCTGCGCACGTCGCTGTACGGTTCGTACGTCGACTTCTCGTACAACGGCACCGCCAAGTCGCAGTTCTGCGCCTTCGCAACGGCCTCAGTCGGTCAGGGTGCTGGCGGTCCGGGCTGCAACCCGAACTGGTCGGCCTGGAACATCGGCTCCCGTTCGCAGTGGAACATCACCAAGGACCTCTACGTCGGTGTCGACGTGATGTACAGCAAGCTCAACACCGCGACGCTCGGCGTGAACACGCTCGCTCTGGGCAACGGTGTTGTCACCGGCAAGGGCGCTGGCATCTACACGATCAGCGACCAGGACGTGGTGTCCACGACTTGGCGTATTCACCGCGACATCGTTCCTTGATCTCAGCGTAAGCTGAAGACCGAAGAACAAGGCCCCGGCGGGAAACCGCCGGGGTTTTTCGTTTGAGCGTTGAGATCGAGCTTTGAGCCGGGCGTATGGGCGCCCCTGCGCCGCACCGCCGCCTGACCACATCAACGACTGATGCTCGGGCAGCCCCCCGCGTACCGTCGAATCGCGCACCGGACCGTTGCCCACCGCCGACTGCGACCCGCGCTGCAACGGGTTCCGAGGCTCTCTATGGTTACGAATCGTTTACCATATCGCTCCCGGCCCCATTTTGGCCGGCTTTCGGCCGCGGTATTGTTAACAGTTGGATGCCATGAGGGGAGAGGCGGCAGGGCAGTGCTGCCTGGGCATCTGATGCCGTTGGAATGCACATTGGGGACTGCATGGGGTTGAGCAGCTTGGGGACAGGCTTTGGGGCGGCCTTGAGCATGGTCGCGCGCGCAGGCGCGGTCGGTTGCTGCTGCCTGGCGCTGGCCCAGTGCGGCGGGTCGGTTTCCAAGCTCGATCCCAAGTATGGCGTGTCGGCGAGCCCGAGGCTGGTCCAGCTCGGGGAGCCGGTTCCCAAGGGCGGCGGTACCTACCGGGTGGGCAAGCCCTATGTGGTGGGCGGCCGCACCTACAGCCCCGAAGAGAATTCCAACTACCGGGCCGAGGGCATTGCGTCCTGGTACGGTGAAGACTTCCACGGCCGCCAGACCGCCAATGGCGAAATCTACGACATGCAATCGATTTCGGCCGCGCACCCGACGCTGCCGATCCCGAGCTATGCCCGCGTCACCAATCTGAAGAACCAGCGCTCGATCATCGTGCGCATCAACGATCGCGGACCGTACCACGCCGACCGCCTGATCGACGTGTCGTCGCGCACGGCGCAGCTTCTCGGCTTCTCCGACACTGGCACCACCCAGGTCCGCGTCGAATACGTCGGCAAAGCATCATTGGCTGGTTCCGACGATACGCGGCTCGAGGCCACGCTCCGCCGCGGCACGCCGGCTCCTGGGCCGAATGAGCTTAAGGCCGCTACCGTGCAAGCCTTCAATATGCGCTCCGAGCAGCCGCCGATCAGCGGCCGAGTACCGACGCCGTCCGATCGGCCGTTCGAACTCGGCCACGACGACAACGGGGCGCGCATGGCCGCGCGCGCGCAGGCCCAGAATGTTGCCTCTGTCGAGCGTGTGCCGCTGGCGCCGCCCGCGGCACAATCCCGGCAGAAACTGTCGTTCGTCAGATCGGCCAATGCGGGCGAGGCGACGAATTTTGACTCGCGGTTCGCGCCGGCGAACAGCATGCCGGCTGCGCCCAACCGCGCCGAGCCGGTCTCGGCCTATGCGGGCCAGGGCGGCACGCCCAGGCAGGGCGCGGTGATAAGCGGCCGCGGCCTCTATTAGAGGTCATTTACGGCCTCCAAACTTGCCATTTTAAAGCCCCCGAAGGCTTGTTAAGAATTGACCCGATGCAGGGTGCGCTTGCGCGCGGGCTCGAGTGTGCAGGAGTGCGGCATGCGGCGACATGGTTTGGCAATGGCCTTGGCAGGGCTGATGGCGGCGTCGATTGCGCCCGCGGCCGCAGCGCCGCCGCAGACCAGTGCCCCTCACGCTATCCTGGTCGAGGCCGAAACCGGTTCGGTGCTCTACGAGAAGCAGGCCGATGACCTGGTTGCGCCGGCAAGTCTTGCCAAGCTGATGACCGTGAGCGTGGTGTTCGATCAGATCGAACTGGGCAACATCAAGCTCGACGACACTTACCTCATCAGCGAGAACGCCTGGCGTAAGGGCGGAGCGATGTCGCACGGCTCCACCATGTATGCGGTGCTGAACAGCAAGGTCCGGGTCGAAGATCTGCTGAAGGGCATCCTGATCCAGTCCGCGAACGACGGCTGTATCGCGCTCGCCGAAGGCGTTGCCGGCAACGAAGCCTCGTTTGTCCGGATGATGAACGACCGCGCCCGAGAGCTCGGTCTGACCAAGTCAACCTTCACCAATGTCGACGGTCTGCCCGATCCCAAAATGCGCGTGACGCCGCGCGAGCTTGCGATGATCGCGCGTCACATCGTCAACACCTATCCGGAATTTTACAAATGGTTCGGTGAGCGTGAGTTCACCTGGAACAAGATCCGCCAGCAGAACCGCAATCCGATTCTCGGCACCGTCGAAGGTGCCGATGGCCTGAAGACCGGCTTCACCAATGAGGCGGGTTACAATCTTGTCGGTTCGGCGACCCGGAACGGGCTCCGCCTGATCCTGGTCATCACCGGGCTGAAGAACGCCAAGGACCGCGGCGACGAGGCCAAGAAGCTGATTGATTACGGTTTTCGAGAGTTCGAAGCCCGGCCCCTGTTCGCGGAGAACCAGACCATCGCCGAGGCCAAGGTCTATGGTGGCGCGCAGGGCAAGGTTCCGGTCACGGCCGGCGCGCAGATCAAGCTCATGGTGCCGCGCAATGTCAGCGAGCGCATCAGCGCCAAGATGGTCTATTCCGGTCCGGTCCGCGCGCCGATCCGCGAAGGCCAGGAGATCGGCAAGCTGCAGGTCATGCGTGGCGAAGCCAAGGTCCTCGAGGTTCCGGTGCAGGCCACCGAAGCCGTAGAGGTCGGCTCGGTGACGCAGCGCGCCTTCGATGCCGCAGCGGAACTTGTGGTCAACGTGTTTCGCTCCGCGGCCAAAAGGCTATAACGCGGCTATAAATCATTGCGTCTCGTCTGGATTGGAATATGCGCGGACGCTTCATCACCTTTGAGGGCGGCGAGGGCACCGGCAAGTCGACGCACGCGTCGTTGCTCGCCCAGCGCATCAAGTCATTCGGCATAGGCACGCTCCTGACACGCGAGCCGGGCGGCTCGCCGGGTGCCGAAGTGATGCGTTACGTCTTGCTGTCAGGCGCGGTACGGCCGCTCGGCGCCGAAGCGGAAGCGGTGGTGTTTGCTGCCGCCCGCGACGATCATCTCACCACCATGATCCGACCGGCACTGGAGCGCGGAAAATGGGTGGTGTGCGACCGCTTCGCCGATTCCACGCGCATCTATCAGGGCGTCGCCGGCAAGGTCGATCCGCTGGCGATCAAGGCCATGGAGCGGATCATCGTCGGCGACACCAAGCCCGATCTGACGCTCATTCTCGACGTGCCTGCAAAAGAAGGTATGAAACGCGCGGCGGAGCGCCGCGGCAGCGGCAGCACAGACCGGTTCGAAGGCGAAGCGCTGTCGTTTCACGAGAAGCTCCGTGACGGCTTCCTGACGCTCGCGGCCAATGAGCCGGACCGCTGCGTGCTGATCGACGCCACGTCGTCCAAAGAACAGGTCGCCGAGCAGATCTGGCGCGTGGTGTCGAAAAAGCTCGATCCCGCAAGCGCGCCGATCGCCTTCGAGGATTTCAAGGTTTGAGCCCCGCGGCCGACGGTGAAATCCCGCATCCGCGCGAGAGCATGGCGCTGTACGGCCACGCCGAGGCCGAAGCTACGCTGCTGTCGGCCTATCGCAGCAGCCGTGTGCCCCACGCCTGGCTGATCGGTGGCGAGAATGGCATCGGCAAGGCGACGCTGGCCTATCGTTTCGCGCGCTTTGTGCTGGCTCATCCCGATCCGAAATCGCCCGCGGTGCAGAAGGCGAGTTCGCTCACGGTGCCGTCCGACCATCCGGTGGCGCGGCGCATCACAGGCCGGGCCCACAGCGATCTCCTGGTACTCGAGCGCGTCATCAACGAGAAGACCGGCAAGCTGTTCACTGAAACCCGCGTCGAGCAGGTGCGCGAAAGCGTGTCGTTCTTTGGCTCGACCGCGGGCGAGGGGGGCTGGCGCGTCGCCATTGTCGACCCGATCGAAGATTTGAACCGGACAGGAATCAATGCGCTGCTCAAGGTGCTGGAGGAGCCGCCGCAGCGGGCGCTTCTCCTGCTCACGACCGATGCACCGGGAAGGGTGTTGCCGACCATCCGTTCGCGCTGTCGCGCCCTGGTCCTGCGGCCGTTGCCGGAGGACGACGTCGCGAAAGCAGTTGCGATGGCGCTCGGCGAAACCAAGATCAGTGACGAAGTCCGCGCCGCGGCGGCGGCATCGGGCGGCTCGGTCCGTCGCGCATTGATGCTGCTGGAAGGCGACGCGCTGGAACTGCGCCAGCAGATGCTGACCCTGCTTGCACGGCTGCCCGAAGTTGACCCGCGCGCCTTGCACGCATTGGGCGATGAGATCGCTGGCACCGATGTCGAGACGCTCGCGGCGTTCATGGATACCGTCAATGCGTGGCTCGGCGACCGACTTCGCACCGAGCCGCAGCAGCCGGAGCGACTCGCCCGCATCGCCGATGTGTGGGCCAGCGTCAATGCGGCCGGCCGCGACACCGAGGCCTACAATCTCGACCGCAAGCCATTCGTGTTTTCGGTGTTCGGAAAGCTCGCCGATGCGGCGAAGGCTTAAAACGGTAAGTTGGTAGGCCCTCTCGGCCGTTCGTCGCCGCGCATAACCGTTCGAAGGACGGCGTCGCGTCGCTCGCCTGTGGCAGGGACCCAGCGCAAAAAGGCTGACAATCCCTCCGGGCAGAACTGGATTCCCGCTTTACCCGCAATGAACGGGGTTGTGGGCAGCCACCAGGCCAGCAAAACCGGGCAGGGCGGCCTGTTGCCGTTCCGCCGTGGCGTTGATACCTACGGGGCCTTATGTCGGAAAAACCCCGCTATTACATCACCACCGCGATTGCCTACCCCAACGGGCCGCCGCACATCGGCCACGCCTATGAGGTGGTCGCGACCGACGCCATCGCCCGCTTCAAGCGGCTCGACGGCTACGACGTGTTTTTCCTCACGGGCACCGACGAGCACGGCCAGAAAATCCAGCAGACCGCGACGCGCGAGGGCATCACGCCGCGCGAGCTCGTGGACCGCAATGTCGTGCAGTTTCGGGCCATGGTCGAGCGGATGAACTGCTCGAACGACGACTACATCCGCACCACGGAAGACCGCCACCACCGTTCTTCGCAGGCCATCTGGGAACGGATGGAGAAGAACGGCGACATCTACCTGTCGAAATACGCCGGCTGGTACTCGGTGCGTGACGAGGCCTACTACGCCGAGGACGAGACGCACGTCAACGAGCACAAGGTCCGGCTCGCCACCAAGACCGGCACGCCGGTCGAGTGGGTGGAAGAGGAAAGCTATTTCTTCAAGCTCTCGGCCTATCAGAAGAAGCTGCTCGATCTCTATGAGCGGCCGGACTTCGTGCTGCCGAAGGAGCGCCTCAACGAGGTGGCGAGCTTCGTCAAGGGCGGCCTGCAAGACCTGTCGATCTCGCGCACCACCTTCGACTGGGGCGTGCGCGTGCCGGGCAACGACAAGCACATCATGTATGTGTGGGTCGATGCGCTGACGAACTACATCACGGCGGCGGGCTTCCCCGATGTCGATGGCGAAAAATTCAAGCGCTACTGGCCGGCCGACCTGCACGTGATCGGCAAGGACATCGTGCGCTTCCACGCGGTCTACTGGCCGGCTTTCCTGATGTCGGCGGGCATCGAGGTGCCGCGCCGCATCTTCTCGCACGGCTTCCTGTTCAACCGCGGCGAGAAAATGTCGAAGTCGGTCGGCAACGTGATCGATCCGTTCACGATGACCGATGCCTATGGCGTCGACCAGTTCCGGTATTTCTTCCTGCGCGAGGTGCCGTTCGGCCAGGACGGAAACTACAGCCACGAGGCGATCGTCAATCGCATCAACGCGGATCTTGCGAACGACCTTGGCAACCTCGCCCAGCGCTCGCTGACCATGGTCAACAAGCAACTTGGCGGAAAGCTGCCGCAACCCGGCGTGTTCAGCGATAACGACAATGCGATTTTGGCCGCGACCGACGCCATGATCGGCACTGCGCGCGAGCACATGAAAACGCAGCAGCTGCATCAGGTGCTCAACGCGATGTGGGCCGTGGTCGCAGACGCCAACCGCTATTTTGCGGGCGAAGCGCCCTGGGCGCTGGCCAAGACCGATCCGGCGCGGCAGGGCACGGTGCTCTATGTCACCGCCGAGGTGATCCGGCAGGTTGCGATCCTGTGCCAGCCATTCATCCCTGCCTCGGCCGGCAAACTTCTGGACATTCTTGGAGTTCCGGCCAGCGAACGCTCGTTCGATCGGCTGGGCGATGCTGGCAAGCGCATTGCATCGGGCGTGGCGTTACCCGCTCCCGCTCCGGTGTTTCCGCGTTATGTCGAGCCTGCCGAGACGGCGAAAGCCTGAACTGAAATCGAACCTGCCATGCTGGTCGACAGTCATTGCCATCTCGATTTTCCGGACTTCGCGCAGGAGCTCGATGCGGTCGTCGGCCGCGCCAAGGCGGCCGGTGTGGGCCGTTTCGTGACGATCTCGACACGGGTGCGTAAGCATGGCGATCTGATCGCCATCGCCGAGCGCTTTCCCGATGTGTTCTGCTCGGTCGGCACCCATCCGCATCACGCGGATGAGGAACTCGACATCGGCACGGTCGACCTCGTCGCGCGCACCCGCCATCCGAAGGTCGTGGCGATCGGTGAGGCGGGCCTCGATTATCACTATGACAACGCGCCACGCGATGCGCAGGAGCAAGGCTTCCGCGCCCATATCGCGGCTGCCCGCGAGACGGGATTGCCGCTCGTGATCCACGCCCGTGAGGCTGACGCCGACGTGCTGAAAATCCTGCGCGAGGAGACGGGGAAGGGGCCCTTCCCGGCCGTGCTGCATTGTTTCACCGGCGGCCGCGAGCTCGCCTTCGGCGCGGTCGAGCTCGGCCTCTACGTCTCGTTCACCGGAATTCTCACTTACAAGAAAACCGACGAGCTGCGCGCCATCGCTCGCGACCTTCCGGCGGAGCGTGTCCTGGTCGAGACCGACGCGCCTTATCTCGCGCCGGGAAAATTCCGCGGCAAGCGTTGCGAGCCGGCCTATGTGGCCGAGACCGCGAAGGTCCTGGCCGACGTCCGCGGCGCAAGCGAAGGCGAGATTGCGCGCCAGACCACCGACAATTTTTTCCGGCTGTTCAGCAAGGTGCCACGACCCGCGGAGTTGGCTGCGTGAGCATGAAATTCACGATCCTCGGCTGCGGGTCATCGATGGGGGTACCGCGGCCGGCGCTCGGCTGGGGCGCCTGCGATCCGAAAAACCCAAAGAACCGCCGGCGGCGCACCTCGCTGCTGGTCGAGCGCAAGGGTGATAAAGGCACCACCACGGTCCTGATCGACACTTCGCCGGACCTCCGTGAGCAACTCATCGACGCCGACGTGCCCTGGGTCGACGGCGTGCTGATGACCCACGATCACGCCGATCACTGCCACGGCATCGACGATCTGCGGGCCCTCTTCGTAGCCAAGCGGCGCCGGGTCGACGTCTACGCCAACCAGGAGACCGCCAAGACGCTGCGCGAACGCTTCGGCTACTGCTTCGCGACACCTGAGGGCAGCCAGTATCCGCCGATCGCGAGGGAGCACCTGATTGCCGCAGGCAAGCCGGTGACCATCGACGGGGAAGGGGGCTCGATCACCGCCCTGCCCATCCTCCAGCAGCACGGCGATATCCCCTCGCTGGGATTTCGGTTTGGCGCCTTCGCCTATTCCTGCGACCTCAACGACATGCCGTCTGAAAGCGCCGCGGCGCTGGCCGGCGTCGAAGTCTGGGTGATCGACGCGCTGCGGTACAATCCGCATCCGAGCCACTTCAGCCTGGCTGACGCGCTGAGATGGATCGAGCGGATCAAGCCCAAGCGCGCCATCCTGACCAACATGCATTCCGACCTCGACTACGAGACGCTCCGTGCCGAGTTGCCGACGCATGTCGAGCCGGCCTACGACGGCATCAGCGTCACGCTTTCGGGTTGAGAAGCTGCGCTTCTCAGTGCGGGCTGGCCGGGATAGGCTGAGCTGTCTTCGCCTCAGCAGTCATCTGGACGCGCCATGCACAAGCAGCAGATCGACGAGTATTTCGTGAACCGCGCGAAGTCGAGCCGCGGTGGCCGGCTCAACGCCCATGAAACACTCGATGCTGCCAGGACCGCTTTGGTGGTCGTCGACATGCAGAATTTCTTCGTCCAGGACGGCATGCCGGCTGCTGCGCCGGTCGCTAAGGCCATCGTGCCCAATATCAACCGGCTGGCGCAGGCAACGCGCGCGGCAGGCGGCATCGTCGTCTGGATCCAGACCGAGGCGCTGATCAACGAACCTGACGACTGGGCAAACCGGAGAGAGGCTTTGAGCGCCGAGGGCTGGAGCCGTCGCCAGACGCTGCTGGCCAAGGACGGGGCGGGCTTTCCGATCTACGAGACGTGCGAAGTGCGTCCCGAGGACAAGATCGCATTAAAAACCCGCTACTCCGCCTTCATTCCCTATCCTTGCGAACTCGATACCGTGCTGAAGCACAACGGGATCGACACGCTGCTCATCACGGGCGTCGCCACCAGCAGCTGCTGCGAGTCGACGGCGCGCGATGCCGCAATGTGGGGATACCGCACCATCATGGTTTCGGACGGCAACGCCGACCAGACCGATGCCTTGCACAATCACACGCTCGGCAAGTTCCTCGTCACCTTCGGCGATGTGCAGTCGACCGACGATCTGATCGCGAAACTTGAAAGCGGCCGGCGGTCCGCGACCGCTGCTGAGTGAGTCATCCACGATCCGGTAAAACGATGAGCGCTTCCCGTCGCGTGTTTCTCAGTCTGTCGGCCGGTGCGGTCGCGCTGCCGGCGCTGTCCCGGATGGCCAGCGCTCAAGCTTATCCGTCGCGACCGGTGCGTGTGATCGTGACGGCTGCGGCTGGCGGCTCGGCGGACATTCTGGCCCGGCTGATCGGCTCATGGCTGTCCGACCGGCTGGGGCAACAGTTCATCATCGAAAACCGGGGCGGCGGAGGCGGGAACATCGGCACGGAAGCGGCCGTGCGTGCTGCGCCTGACGGCTACACGCTGCATTTCACCGCGACGTCAGACGCCATCAACGCGACGTTCTATCCCGGACTCAGCTTCAGCCTGACGCGCGACATCGTGCCGATTGCCTGCGTCATTCGCGGGCCCTTCGTGATGGTCGTGAATTCGTCGTTTCCGGCCAAGACGGTCCCCGAGTTCGTCGCCTATGCCAAGGCCAACCCCGGCAAGATCAGCTTTGGGTCGGGCGGCACTGGATTCGCAGCCCATATCGCCGGCGAGATGTTCAAGCAGATGACCGGCGTCGACATCGTTCATGTGCCATATCGCGGCCAGGCGCCGGCGATGAACGATCTTCTCGGCGGCCAGGTGCAGCTCATGTTCGATCCGGTCGTTTCGTCACTCGGACACATCCGATCCGGCGAACTGCGGCCGCTGGCGGTGACCACAGCGACGCGGTCCGAGGCGCTGCCGGATGTTCAGCCTCTGAGCGACTTCGTTCCCGGATATGAGGCGAGCATCTGGTTCGGGGTCGGCGCTCCCAAAGGCACGCCTGCCGAGATCACTGCCAGGCTCAACAAGGAGATCAATGCGGGTCTGGCCGACGCCAAGGTCAAAGGCCGGCTCGCGGATCTGGGCGCAGTCCCGGCGGTGATGACCCAGGCCGAGTACCGCCGGTTCGTTGCCGACGAAATCGAGAAATGGGGCAAGGTGGTTCGAGCCGCCCATCTCAAGGCCGGTTGACCCTGCCGTTCGAGACGACGACGCGCCCTGGCGTTCTTAAAGTGACCTCTTAGTATTTCTCGCTATTGTTTTGATAAATCGCGTCAGTCGAGGGCGGTGCGTTATATTTTCGATGCAGAAACTCACGAAGTATCCAGGCCTTATCGCCAATTCCTCGACAATTTTAGCGATCTATCTCCGTACGTTCCGGCAAATACGATCTAATAAAAATATTCCATAATATGTCTTATGCGAATTAGGGCGTAGCCTCCGAGCAAGCCGGCTTTGCTGCTCGCCCGGCTCTATGGAACGGCCTCCAGGACCGGTGGTTGTCGTGCGCGGACGCTGTCCCGGCCGCCCAAATCCTATTTCCATCCGAGGTGCCCCCGTGAGCAAAGTGACCAAGCTGAAGACGCGCAGGCCCGCCGCCGGGCTCGACACGCCGACCGATCTCGATGAAGCCGCAGTGACCGCCGTATCCGAGGCCCTGAACGGGCTGCTGGCGGATGCCTTTGCGCTGTACCTCAAGACCAAGAATTTCCACTGGCATGTCAGCGGGCCACATTTCCGCGACTACCATCTGCTGCTCGACGATCAGGCCGCCGAGATCTTCGCCGCCACCGACGACATGGCCGAGCGCGTCCGCAAGATCGGCGGTACCACGCTCCGCTCGATCGGCCACGTCGCCAAGCTCCAAAGCATCGAGGACAATGACGAGGATTTCGTCCCGCCGGGCGACATGCTCAAGGAGCTGATGCATGACAACAAGAAGGTCGCCCAGCGGATGCGCGAGGCTCACGAGGTGGCCGACGATCACGACGATGTCGCGACTGCGAGCCTGATCGAGAACTGGCTCGACCAGACCGAAAAGCGCACTTGGTTCCTGTTCGAGGCTGCCCGGGATTCCACCGACCACGGCCACTAGAACGACGGTGCTCCGGCTCCCGTCGCCCGGTCACCGGGACGCAAAGTGGACATGTTTTGTCTGCCTTTGCGATCTCCCGGTGAGCAGGGCAGTATGGAACCCATGCAGGATGTCCCGTTAACAACCACGGCCACGGCGGCTGTGGATGGCGTGGTTTCGCAAGCGGTTGCGTCACCCCTCACCCGGGCGGCGATTTTTCTGGTTGTGACGATCAATCCGGGCCCGGATGCTCGCACGGCGGTCCGCTCGTTTTGCGCGGACCTTGCGGGGTTGGTCCGCGCGGTGGAATTCCGCAACCTGGAGGCGGGCCTGACCTGCGTCATGGGGATCGGTTCGGACGCATGGGATCGCGTGTTCGGGCAGCATCGGCCGGCCGGACTGCATCCATTCCGCGAGATCAAGGCGGGCTCCCGCCATGCGGTCTCGACGCCGGGCGATCTGCTGTTTCACATCCGCGCCAGGAACATGGACCTCTGCTTCGAGCTCGCGACCCAGGTCATGGCGAGTCTGGGCGACGCGGTTTCGGTGGTCGATGAGGTTCACGGGTTTCGTTATTTCGACGACCGCGATCTCCTGGGCTTCGTCGATGGCACCGAGAATCCGCGCGGCCAGGCGGTGGCCGAGGCTGCGATCATCGGCGAGGAGGACCCCGCATTCATCGGCGGCAGTTACGTCATCGTGCAGAAATATCTGCACGATATGGCCGGTTGGAACGCGCTGTCGACCGAGGCGCAGGAGCGCATCATCGGCCGCGCCAAGCTCACCGACATCGAAATGGACGCTGCAACCAAGCCGACCTCGGCGCACAGCGCCCTCACCGTGATCACCGAGAACGGCCAGCAGCTGCAGATCCTGCGCGACAACATGCCGTTCGGGAATGCGGGCGCGGGCGAGTTCGGCACCTACTTCATCGGCTATTGCCGGACGCCCCGGGTCACCGAGCAGATGATCGAGAACATGTTCATCGGCCGCCCGCCGGGCAATTACGACCATCTGCTCGATTTCAGCCGTGCGGTCACCGGGACACTGTTCTTTGTGCCATCGGCGACATTTTTGGACGCCGTCGAGGCCGACGATGGCGGTGCGGCAACGCCGCCCTCGCCGCCGGCAACCGAGCCCGCGCCATCCGCGGGCGTGTCGGATGGTTCGCTCGGCATCGGCTCGCTTAAAGGAGAAGACCGTCATGAATAACCTTCATCGCGAGCTGGCCCCGATTTCCGAGGCGGCGTGGGCAGACATCGAGGAAGAGACCAAGCGCACGCTCAAGCGCTATCTCGCCGCCCGTCGTGTGGTGGACGTCAACGGCCCTGGTGGCGTCGGCCTTTCTGCCGTCGGCACCGGCCACCTGAAGCCGATCACGGCCCCCGGTGACGGCATCATCGCGCGGCAGCGCGACGTCAAAGCGCTCGTCGAGTTTCGCGTGCCGTTCGAACTGGATCGCCAGCAGATCGACGATGTCGAGCGCGGCGCGGAAGACTCCGACTGGCAGCCGGCGAAGGATGCCGCCCAGAAGATCGCCTTTGCCGAGGACCGCGCCATTTTCGATGGTTACGCCGCGGCGGGCATCGGCGGCATCCGCCAGGGCACCAGCAATCCGGTCATGACGTTGCCGTCCGATGTGCGTCACTATCCGGACGCCATTGCCCAGGCGTTGAGCCAGTTGCGGCTCGTCGGGGTCAACGGGCCCTACTCGGTGCTGCTCGGCGCCGATGCCTACACGGCGCTGTCGGAGTCCAGCGACCACGGCTATCCGGTGCTCGAGCACATCAGAAAGCTCGTCAAAGACGAGATCATCTGGGCTCCGGCGCTGGCTGGTGCTTTCGTGCTCACCACCCGGGGCGGCGATTTCGACCTGCATATCGGCCAGGACGTGTCGATCGGCTATCTCAGCCACACCGACAGCGTCGTGCGGCTCTATCTGCAGGAGACGCTGACATTCCTGCTGCTCACGACGGAAGCCGTCGTCGCGCTGGCGCCGTCCACGGACAAGAAGAAGACCTGAGCGGCGACCGACTGTGAAGCCATCCAAGGACATCGCCAGGCTCATCGAGATCATGGCGGCATTGCGCACGCCCGGCACGGGCTGTCCGTGGGACCTCGAGCAGAATTTCGCGACCATTGCGCCCTACACGCTCGAAGAGGCCTACGAGGTGGCCGACGCCATCGCCCGTGGCGATCTTGACGACTTGTGCGACGAGCTGGGCGACCTCCTCCTCCAGGTCGTATTCCATGCGCGGATGGCGCAGGAGCAGGGCGCGTTCGAGTTCGGCGACGTGGTGCAGGCCATCACCGAAAAGCTCATCCGGCGCCATCCGCACGTGTTTGGCGACCTCACAGGCAAGACCGTCGACGAGGTCAACGGCCTGTGGGACCAGATCAAGGCCAAGGAGAAGGCCGCGAAAAAGGCGAGGATGGCCGCCCGCGGCATGCCGGTGGAGAGCGGAGCGCTGGCCGGCGTGCCGCTCGGCATGACCGCCCTCACCCGCGCGCTGAAGCTTCAGGACAAAGCCGGCAAGGTCGGCTTCGACTGGAACGATCCAAAGGCGGTGCTGGCGAAGATCCGCGAGGAATGCGACGAGATCGAAGCCGAGATCGCCTCGGGCGATCGCGACAAGGCTTCGGCCGAGGTCGGCGATCTGTTGTTCGCGATGGTCAACCTCGCGCGGCATCTCGGCACTGATCCTGAGGCCGCGTTGCGCGGCTGCAATCAGAAATTCGTCCGCCGCTTTGCCTCGATCGAACGCGCGCTGGAAGCGCAAGGCAAGCGGCCGCAGGACGCGACGCTCGCCGAGATGGACGCGCTGTGGGACGCCGCCAAGGCGGCTGAAAAGCAAGGCGCTTAATCCGATATGCCCGCGGCCTGCAGATACTGCCGGTCGACAAAGCGTTCCGGCCCCGGCGCCGGTGATTTGATTACGCCCCTCTCCTCCATGAACGCGATCACTTGCGCCAGGCCCGGCAGGCTCATCTCGCCGGCCTTGGGCATCACGCCGCGATCGGGTTCGAGATAGAGCGCGAGCGTCTGCCGCGCGATCGCCTCCGGCGTGCCGGTGACGGTCACCATGGTCTGGATGACCTCCTCGCGATGGGCCGGATCGCGGAAGTAGCGGAACGACGAGGCGAGCGCCCGCAGGAAACGCACGAGCACGTCCTTGTGCTCCGCGCCCCACGCGCGCTTCACCGCCAAGAGCTGGAACTGGAAGGCCGAGACCGCTTCGGTCGAGATTCCGAGCCTCCGATAGCCCGCCGCCGTCGCGATCAGATCCTCCGGCTGGCTGAGCGGCACCGCGTCGCATTCGCCGGTCTTCAGGCAATCGAACCGCACCGGCGTGCCGACCAGCTCCTTGACGCGATAATCGGTCGCGCCAAGGCCATGCAACGCCAGGAGCTTGCGCATCGAGACCGAGATCATGTCGATCGATAGCGACAGGCCGATGAGCCTGCCCTTGAGCTCCGAGTAGCTTGCGATCTCGGGCTTCACGATCAGGCTGTAGATCGGGTTGGCGGTTTCGCTGGCGATCCCAACCGCGTTGGAGCCGCGCAGCACCGCTTCGATCAGGTACGGCGTCGCGGTCTGCGTGACATCGACTTCGCCGCGTTCGAGAGCCGCCACCATCTTGTCGGTGCCGCCCGGGATCAGGACGCGTTCGAGCTTGATGTCCTCGCGGCTCAGGAAGCCCTTGCTGTCGGCCAAGTGCAGATAGACCGACGACGTGCCGCGCACGGTCGATGGGATCTGGCCGAAGCGAAGCGTGATCGGCTCGGCCGATGCCATGCACAATCCGGTCGCAAGCGCTGCGGCAACCAGTCCTGCTCGCGCGAGTGTTCGCACGGTGTCACGCCTTCGCAGCGACATCTTCCAGCGCCCGGGCGCGTGGTTCAACGCCCCAGGCGCCCACGACAACGATCTGAACAACCACCAATCCGATCATGAGCCAGACCACGCCCGGCAGGCCGTAATTGACCATCAGAAAACCGACCACAAAGGGCGACACCACGGTCGCTCCGCGGCCGAACGTGTTGCAAATGCCGTTGGCACGCAGCCTGATTTCGGTCGGAAACAGTTCGGGCGTGTAGACGCCGAACAGCATGGCGGTCTGCACATAGATCGCAACGATCAGGAAGAATCCGACGGTTAGCACCGTGGCCGCGTCGGACGCGGCATTCGAGCGTGCATACCAATACCCGAGCACGATGGTGACGATCGACGCGCCGATGATGCTGACGCGCCGGCCGATGGCGTCCGACGACCAGGCTCCGAGCGCGCAGCCGACCAGCGAGGCGATTGCCAGCACCATGGTGTAGGCGAGCGAATTGGTGATGGTCAGGCCCTGACGCAGGAAGAACTGCGGCAGGAAGATCACAAAACCGAAGATCAGCGTGTTGATCGTGATGAGCACCCAGGAGCCCACGATCATGCGCTGGAGCATGGGCGATCGCAGCATGTCCATGGCGCGGGCCTGCGGCGTCACAACGGCAGCGGCCGGTGCCGGCAGCGGGCCGGCGCTCCGCTCGACCTCTTGCTCGATCGTCGTCATCAGGGCATCGGCCTCGGCGGTTCGGCCTTGCGCTTCCAGCCAGCGCGGCGATTCCGGCAGGTTCTTGCGCAGGTACCAGACGATCAGCGAGCCAACGCCGGCGATCACGAACATCGGTCGCCAGCCCCAGGTCGGGATGATGAGATAGCCGAGGATCGCGGTGACCGGAAATCCGGCCACCGTGATGAACGCCATGAACGCGAGCCAGCGCCCGCGGGTCTTCGGCGGTACGAACTCGGTCATGGTCGAATAGCCGACCACGATTTCGGCCCCGAGCCCAAGCCCCTGGACGAAGCGGCAGATGATGAGCTGCGTCATGTCCTGCGCGAAGGCCGCGGCAAGCGAAGCGAGCCCGAACACCAGCAGGTTGATCTGGTAGGTGAATCGGCGCCCCATCTTGTCGCCGACAAAGCCGGTGATGAGCGAGCCGAGCGTCATGCCCACGAATGTGAGCGAGAGAAACTGCAGGTTCTGTGGCAGCGTCGAGAACTTGGTCTGGATCGTCGAGGCGAGCACGCCGCCAGCGACGTAGAGGTCGTAGCCGTCGAAGAACATGCCGGCGCCGACCAAAGCGAAGATGCGGGTGTGGAACGGCGAGATCGGCAGGCGATCCAGGCGCGCGCCGACATTCGCAGACGATGCCATGTGCAATTCCCCCCTCGCAGCCGGTCATGTGCCAGCTTTTGGGTGAACTGTAGACGGGAGCGACAGGGTGGCGCTACGGGGTGCCGGTCAGTGCATCTGAAATTTGGTCTTGACCGCACCAGCCTTGTCGGGATCGACCCGCACCGTCATCGCAAGCTTGCCGTCGTCGCTGAGCGATTTCTCCATCACCTCGGTGTGGCGATGCAGCCAGCTTACGCCGGCCCCGTCGGCCGGATCGAGAATGAGATCGAGCACGATGCGGCGCTGGGCGAGCCGCCGCTCGATCGCGGCGATCAGCGCCTCGGCGCCCTCCCCGGTAATGGCGGAGACCAGCACCGGCCGCTGGCCTGACGGCCTGCGCTCGGCGAGGTTCGCAAGCCGCGTGCGGCCGGCCTCGTCGAGACGGTCGACCTTGTTCCACACTTCGATCAGACGCTGCTCGTCGTTCGGATCGATGCCGAGCGCGCGCAACACCTCCTCGACATCGTGCGACTGTGCCTCGGTGTCCTCGTGCGAGACGTCGCGCACATGCAGGATCACGTCGGCCTCGATCACCTCTTCCAGCGTGGCGCGGAAGGCTGCCACCAGCATGGTCGGAAGGTCCGAGATGAAGCCCACGGTGTCGGACAGGATGATCTTCATGCCGCTCGGCAGCTCGACGGCGCGCAGCGTCGGGTCGAGCGTGGCGAACAGCATGTCGGCTTCGAGCACGGTCGCCCGAGTCAGCCTGTTGAACAATGTCGACTTGCCGGCATTGGTGTAGCCGACCAGCGCCGCGATCGGATACGGCACGCGGGCGCGGCTGGCGCGATGCAGCTTGCGTCGCTTCTTGACCTTCTCGAGCTCGTCCTCGATGCGGCGGACTCGTTCCTCGATGAGACGGCGGTCGGTCTCGATCTGGCTCTCGCCAGGACCGCCCAGGAAGCCGAAGCCGCCGCGCTGGCGTTCCAGGTGGGTCCAGGAGCGCACCAGCCGGCTTCTTTGATAGGTGAGGTGCGCGAGTTCGACCTGGAGTGCGCCCTCTTTCGTTCGCGCCCTTCGGCCGAAGATCTCCAGGATCAGCCCGGTGCGGTCGAGCACCTTGGCGTTCCAGGCCTTTTCCAGATTGCGCTGCTGCACGGGCGATAGCGCGCCGTCGACGATGACAATGCCGGCTTCCAGGCTCTTCACGAGGCCGGCAATCTCATCGACCTTGCCCTTGCCGATATAGGTCGCGGGCCTGATCTCGTTGAGCGCGACAATGCCGGACTGCGCCACATCAAGGTCGATGGCGAGCGCCAGTCCCACGGCTTCTTCGAGCCGTGCGGCAGGCGCGCGCTCACCCTGTTCGGCAACGCGTGCGGCGGCGCCGCGCGTGGGCGGGCGCCGCAGATAGGGACCGATGACAATCGCACGGCCCGTGGCTGAACCTGTCGGGGTCAGCCCGTCGGCTTGCGTGTCGCGGCGGCGCGGCTCCAACTAGGCCTTGTCCCCTAACGGTTCCTCGGCACCTTCGAACAACTGGATCGGATGTCCCGGCATGATCGTCGATATGGCGTGCTTGTACACCAATTGCGAGTGACCATCCCGCCGCAGCAGGACGCAGAAGTTATCGAACCACGTTACGACGCCCTGCAGTTTGACGCCGTTGACCAGGAAAATCGTAAGTGGGACTTTGCTTTTGCGTACGTGATTGAGAAATGTGTCTTGAAGATTTTGTGCTCGGTCGGCTGCCATGCCGTTGGTCCATTTATTTTTTGCTCGCGACCCCCTCAGCCACGAGACGTTTGTTTACAAGTCACTGGGGCCCAACGCGTTATAGGCCATAGGACTTGGGGCCTCTGTAGTAGCCTTTGTATTAGATGGCACGAATTGTTGCAGCGCAAGCACAACTTCATGGCGTATTTGCAAAAAATACGTGTGATTCCAGCACCGTTTTACTTGCGGATGTACCGAATGGCCGGCGTCAGCCCACCTCGGCGTGACGATAATAGTCCTTTCGGAGGGCCGTGGAGAGGAGCCCCGGCGCCCCATTACCGACCGGCCGGCCGTCAATCTTGATCACCGGCATGACAGTCTGGCTGGCCGAGGTGATGAAGGCCTCTTTGGCCTGATAGGCCTCGTCCATCGTGAACGGCCGCACGTCGAGCTTGAACCCCTGGGCCGCGATGATGTCGAGCACAACGGTGCGGGTGATCCCTTTCAGGATGCCCTGGTCGACATGTCGTGTGACCACGGTGTTGTTCTTCGTCACGATCCAGGCGTTCGACGACGAGCCCTCGGTGACGAAGCCCTGCTTGTCGACAAACCAGGCCTCGCGGGCGCCGTGCTCGCGCGCCGTCTGCTTGGCGAGCACGTTGGGGAGCAGCGACACGGATTTGATGTCGACGCGCTCCCAGCGGTTCTCTGGCACAGAGATCACCGCGACGCCTTCGGTCGCAAGCTTCTCGGCATTGGCCTGATCGAGATTGCGCGCTGTGACGACGATGCTGGGCCTGGTGCCGGCCGGCGGGAAGGCATGATCGCGCCGCGACACGCCGCGGGTTATCTGCAAATAAACAATACCCCAGCGCACGCGATTGCGCCGAACCACTTCGCGCATGATGACGCCGAGCGATTCCGTTGCCATCGGCATGACGATGCGAAGCTCCGACAGCGAGCGCCCAAGCCGCTCGATATGCCGTCGCTCGTCGATCAGCCGGCCGCCCTTGACCTCGCAGACCTCGTAGACTCCGTCGGAGAATTGATAGCCGCGGTCCTCGATGTTCACGCTGGCATAAGCGAGCGGAAGATAGCGGCCGTTGACGTAGGCGATCCGCGACATGGTTTTCCCTTGAACGAATTTGCGCTCGCGCTAGCCGATACCCAAACTAACCGATGCCCAATGCCTTGAGCTTGCGATGCAGCGCCGAGCGCTCCATGCCGACGAATTCGGCTGTGCGGGAGATGTTGCCACCGAAGCGGTTGATCTGGGCCATCAGATATTCGCGCTCGAACAGCTCGCGCGCTTCGCGCAGCGGCAGGCCCATCAGCTGCTCGCCGCCCTGGCCGTTCGGCATCCCCGGCACCATGGAGCCCACGTCCTGCGGCAGCATGCTGGCGCTGATGGTGGCCTCCGGATCGCCGCCGGCGAGGATCATCAACCGCTCGACGTTGTTGCGGAGCTGCCGGACGTTGCCTGGCCAGTCGTGGGACTGCAGCACCGCCATGGCGTCGCCGCCGATCTTTCGCTGCGGCAGGCCGGTGGACTGCGAGATCTGCTCCATGAAATAAGTCACGAGTTCGGGAATGTCTTCGCGCCGCTCGGCGAGCGGAGGCACGCGGATCGGCACCACCGACAGCCGGTGGTAGAGGTCCTCGCGGAAATGACCGGCCGCAATCTCGGCCTCGATGTTGCGGCTGGTCGAGGACACGATGCGGACGTCGACCGCGACCTTGGTCGAGCCGCCGACGCGCTGGAAGGTCTGATCGACCAGAACGCGCAGGATCTTGTTCTGGGTGTCGCGCGGCATATCGGCGATTTCGTCGATGAACAGCGTGCCGCCATGGGCCTCTTCCAGCGCGCCGACCTTGCGCTGCTGGCTGCCGTTGCTCTGCTCGACGCCGAACAGCTCGATCTCCATGCGCTCCGGCGTGATCGCCGCGGCATTGATCACCACAAACGGCCCACCTGCCCGCGATGACAGCGAGTGCAGATGCCGCGCCGCGAGCTCCTTGCCGGCGCCGGATGGGCCGACGATCATGATCCGGCTGTTGGTCGGTGCGATCTTCTCGACGGCCTGGCGGAGTTGGTTGATGGCAGGCGAGCGGCCGACCATGCCGGTCGTCTGCGGCGCGATGGCCTTGAGCTCCCTCACCTCGCGCTTCAGCCGCGAGGTTTCGAGCGCCCGGTCGGCAACCAGCACCAGACGATCGGCCTTGAACGGCTTCTCGATGAAGTCGTAGGCGCCGCGCTTGATGGCCGCGACCGCGGTCTCGATGTTGCCGTGGCCCGAGATCATCACCACCGGAAGTTCGGGATGAATCTCCTTGACCGAATCGAGCAATTGCAGCCCGTCGAGGCGGCTCCCTTGCAGCCAGATGTCGAGGAACACGAGGTTCGGCCTGCGGCTCTTGATTTCGTTCAAGGCCGAGTCGCTGTCGCGCGCCGTGCGCGTGCCGTAGCCCTCGTCCTGGAGCAGGCCCGCGACGAGTTCGCAAATGTCAGCCTCGTCATCGACGATGAGAATATCAGACGCCATAGGACCTATCGCTCGCTGGTAACTTTGGCTTTATCGAGGTGAGAAGCGTCGCTATCGGCCTTCGCCGCATCGATCGACGGGGCGGCAGCCTCGGTCTCCGCTTTGAACTTCAACCGCATCCAGGCGCCGCGCTCACCGGGGAATTTATCGGACGCATCGCGCAACTCGATGCCGCCGCCATGATCCTCGAGAATGCGGCCGACAATGGCGAGACCAAGGCCGGTGCCCTTCTCGCGGGTGGTGACGTAAGGCTCGAGCAGCCGGTTGCGGTTTTCCTTCGGGAGGCCGATGCCGTTGTCGATCACATCGATGGTGACGTCGGTGTCCTCGCGGCTGGCAATGACGCGGATATGGCCGCGTCCGCGGTCGCTCTGCGGCACCGCCGCGATCGCTTCGCTGGCATTCTTGATGATGTTGGTCAGGCCTTGCGAGATCAATCGCCGGTCGAAGCGCGCCTTCATCGGATCTTCGGTGAGCTCGAGATCGATGTCGATGTCGGCATGGCCGACCCGCATCAGGAAGACCACCTGGCGCACCGTGTCGGCGATGTCCTCGGGCTCCATCACGGCCTTGGGCATGCGGGCGAACTTCGAGAACTCGTCGACCATGCGCTTGATGTCGTCGACCTGGCGCACGATGGTGTCGGTGCACTGGATGAACACCGCCGGATCCTCGGTGATCGACTTGCCGTATTTTCTGCGCAGCCGCTCGGCGGAGAGCTGGATGGGCGTCAGCGGGTTCTTGATCTCGTGGGCGATGCGGCGGGCGATGTCGGCCCAGGCCGAGCTTCGCTGCGCGATCACGAGTTCGGTGATGTCATCGAGCGTGACCACATAGCCGTGCAGCGCGTCGGGCGATTGCTCCGTGGTGACGCGCACCGACAGGTTGCGCTCGCGGTTCTGCCGGTTCAGCGTCACTTGCCCCTGCACCAGGCGCTGCAAACCAAGCTGCGCATTGGTGAGAAGCTCGGTCAGCTCCGGAACCACATCGACCAAGGAATGGCCGATGGCGTCGGCCTCGAGCCGGTCGATCAGCTTTTCGGCCGAGCGATTGAGCAGGCTGATCCGCCCCTCGCCGTCGACGCCAATCACGCCGGCGCTGGCGCCGGCCAGCACCGCTTCGGTGAAGCGCCGCCGCTGATCCATGACGTCGCGCGCGCGCACAATGTCGTCGCGCTGGGTGCGTAGCTCGTAGGTCATCCGGTTGAAGGTCTCGCCGAGATTGGCGAGGTCGCCCTCCGACCGCTGCACCGGCACCTGGACATGGAGATTGCCGGTCGAGACGAGGTTCGCGGCGCCGATCAGGCGCCGGATCGGAGCCACCAGCTGGTTGGCGAAATTGAGCCCGAGCCAGGCGGCCGATAAAAGGATCGCAAGCGCGATCACGGTGTACATCAGCCCGAAGGCGAGCTGCACGCCGAAGCGCCGCTCCTGGATGTTGGCGAAGTCGCTGACGGTGGCCTGGGTCTCACGGAGCTGCGACACGACTCGCGGGTCGAGGGGGCGCAGGATGCTGAGGTAGGCGTTGTCGTAGCCGTGCAGCTTGATCACCGCGGCGACCGCGTTGACGTTCAGCAGCATGCCGATCTGCGGATCGCTTTCAGTGACGGTGCTGAGCCCCGGCGCGTCGGGCAGCGGGATCGGCTGATCTGAGCTGATCTCGGCCCGCTCGATGACCGAGGTGTCCTTGTTGATGATCACCGCGGCGGTGAGGCCCCGCACCCGCGCCTGCGCCGAGAAGAACTGCTTGAACCGCTCGCGCTCGCTGTCGAACAGGGGCTTGGCCCGCGACACATCGAATGACATCGCCATGATGTCGCCGCGGATCATCTGAGCGTGCTCTTGCAGATAGGCGTCGGCGACGACCAGCGAATTCTCGATGATCGCTTTGGTCCGGGTGGAGAACAGCCGGTCGAGGCCGCGGTCGAGGGTGACGCTGGCAACGAGCGCCACCAGCATGGCGGGCACGGCGGCAATCACGGCAAACAGCGCGACGATCCGAATATGCAGGCGTGCTGCGGCACGGCCCCGCCGCCTCGCCTGCACGACCATCCAGACCTCGCGGCCGATGATGCCGAGCAGCAGGAACACGGTCAGCGCGTTGGCCAGCAGAAGCGTGACCACGACGGAATGGGTCGGTGCGATCGGGGTCAGATCGGCCAGCACCACGAAGGTGGTGAACGCCGACAGCATGGCCAGCCCCGCTGCCACCGGACCCAGAACCCGCATGGCGAGGTTCTCTTGTCCAGGAGCGGCCAATTCGGCAGACGTGGTGCTGTCTACGCTGGCGATACTTGTCATCATGCCCCGTCAGCCCCGGCAGGGGCCGTCTGTCCCAACGCATCAGGCCACAACCCCGCCCCCGGCCGGCTGGATAGGCCGACTGATGCGTTGATGCAACACCATGTTGCTCGATTGAGACATTTTGCGGGCGCTTCACGCGCCCGCAAAGAAAGCTTGGTGACAATTCGGTGACAGCCGGTGGCCGCTGGCTAACCGCTGGTGCGGATCACCTGGATGTCCAGGTCCCGGATCTTCTTGCGAAGCGTGTTGCGGTTGAGGCCCAGGAGATCCGCGGCCCGGATCTGGTTGCCCCGGGTGGCCGCGAGCGCCGCCGACAACAGAGGATACTCGATCTCTCGCAGGATGCGGTGATAGAGGCCGGGCGGCGGCAGGCTGTTCTCGAAGCCTGCAAAGTACCGGGTCAGATTGCGTTCGACCGCGGCGGAGAGCGCGTCCTCGGTCGCAGGCTTGTCGGCCGAGACCGCGACGGGCTGGGACAGCTCGGCATCGATCACCGCCGAGGTGATGGTCTCCTGCGGATAGAGCGCCGCGAGCCTGCGCGCGAGGTTCTCCAACTCGCGCACATTGCCGGGCCAGCGGTAGCGCTTCATCCGTTCGAGCGCCGCCTGGTCGATCTGCTTCTGCGGCAGGCCCTCGCGCTCGGCGAGCGTGAAGAAGTGCCGGATCAGGTCGGGAATGTCCTCGACGCGCTCGCGCAGCGGCGGTAGCCGCAGCGGCACGACGTTGAGCCGGAAGAACAGGTCTTCGCGGAACAGGCCCTGTTGAATGAGCTGACGCAGGTCCTTGTTGGTCGCGGCGATGATGCGCACGTCGCTCTTGATCGGCGTGCGGCCGCCGACAGTGGTGTATTCGCCCTGCTGCAGCACGCGCAGGAGCCGCGTCTGCGCCTCCATCGGCATGTCGCCGATCTCGTCGAGGAACAGCGTGCCGCCTTCGGCTTGCTCGAAACGGCCGGACGACCTGGTGTTGGCGCCGGTGAAGGCGCCCTTCTCGTGGCCGAACAACTCGGACTCGATCAGGTCGCGCGGGATCGCCGCCATGTTGATGGCAACGAACTGGCCGCTGCGCCGCTTGCCGTAATCGTGCAGCGCGCGCGCCACGAGCTCCTTGCCGGTGCCGGACTCGCCCGAGATCATCACCGTGAGATCGGTCTGCATCAGGCGTGCGACCAGACGGTAGATCTCCTGCATCGCGGCCGAGCGGCCGACCAGCGGGATCGAGTCCATGTCCTCGGGCTTGGCAGCGTCGGTGGGCTTTTCCTTCGGCTCCGACAGCGCGCGGCCGACGATCGAGATCAATTCCTTCAGGTCGAAGGGCTTGGGCAGATACTCGTAGGCGCCGCGCTCGGAGGCGCGGATCGCGGTCATGAAGGTGTTCTGCGCGCTCATGATGAGCACGGGCAGATTGGGTCTGAGCTTCTTGATCCGCGGCAACAGATCGAAGGCGTTTTCGTCCGGCATCACCACATCGGTGATGACCAGATCGCCCTCGCCCTGGCTGACCCACCGCCACAGAGTGGCGGCGTTGCCGGTCGACCGCACTTCGTAACCTGCGCGCGATAGCGCTTGGTTGAGCACAGTCCTTATCGCCGCATCGTCGTCGGCGACCAGAATGCTTCCCGCTGGCATGGAATCCTCTTGAGCCCTGTTTGGGTCCTCTCTCGAGTCCTTTGGTCCTAAGCGGGTGAAGGCCCGGCGCCGTCACCAGTGAACATCGGCATCAGCACGCGGAACACCGTGTGCTTCTGCTGCGATTCGCATTCGATGATGCCGCCGTGATCGCCGACGATCTTGGCAACGAGCGCGAGGCCGAGCCCCGAGCCGGTCGGTTTGGTCGTCACGAACGGATCGAACAGATGCGGCATCAGGTCTTCGGGCACGCCCGGCCCGTTGTCCTTGATGCAGAATTCCAGCGGCAATGAAACCCGAGATTTCGAGCCGGGCAGCGACAGCCGCACGCCCGGGCGGAACGCCGTGGTGATCTGGATCTCGCCATCGGCCGGGCTCTCTCCGATCGACTCGGCGGCGTTTTTCACCAGATTGAGGAACACCTGGACCAGCTGGTCGCGGTTGGCGAACACCGACGGCAGCGAAGGATCGTAGATTTCGACGAACTTGATGTGACGCCCGAAGCCCGACTGTGCCAGGCGTTTGACGTGCTCCAGCACGACATGGATGTTCACCGGCTCGCGCTCGACCGGGCGCTCGTCGGAGAACACCTCCATGCGGTCGACGAGCTTCACGATGCGGTCGGCCTCGTCGCAGATGAGACGCGTCAGCGTGCGGTCGTCGTCGTCGGCCGATTGTTCAAGGAGCTGCGCCGCACCGCGGATGCCGGACAGCGGATTCTTGATCTCGTGAGCAAGCATCGCGGCGAGCGCACTCACCGAGCGCGCCGCACCCCGATGGGTGAGCTGACGGTCCATCTTGTCCGCGATGGTGCGCTCCTGGAGCATCACCACCACATGGTCGGGCCGCTCCGGAAGCGGCGCGACGTGAAGGTCCACCAAACGGTCGCCGGGATTGCGCGGCGTCGAAAGGTCCACCTTGTATTCGTTGACGGCCGCGCCGCGGTCGCGCACCTGCTCGACCAGCGCCAGCAACGGACTGCCGAACGGCACCAGATCGCGCAGTTGCTGCCGGCGAAGGAGCGCCACCGAGGCCTCGAAAAAGCTCTCAGCCGCGACATTGGCGTCAGCGATCTTGCCGTCAGCAGCGACCGTGATCACGGGCAGCGGCAGTGCATTGAGCACCGCATCGGCAGAGCGCTGCTGGTGGGTGACGCTGCTGGTCGTGCGCATGCTGGCTTCGCTCATGCGGGGGCTCCACAGGCGAATGCGTCGTAGGCTTCGGCGAGCCGCGTGCGGGCTTCGGCCGGCGTCTCGCTGGTCAGCACCGTGCCGCGCCAGCGTTTCAGCGTGTCGAACGCAACGCCGGCCGAGGCTGCGGCCGCGTCCAGCGCCCAGCCGAGATGCTTGCGGGCATGCTTGAGCCCGATGCGCAGCCCGTGATGGTCGAGCATTTCGTCATAGAGGGCTGCGACGAGTTTGAACTGCTGCGTGAGCGGCGGAGCCGTCTCCTTGTGACCGGTCTCGATATAGCGCGCGATCTGACCCGGAAGCCACGGCCGGCCCTGCGCGGCGCGTCCGACCATCACGGCATCGGCGCCGGACGCCCGCAATGCCTCGTCCGCATGGACGAAGCCGCGGATATCGCCGTTGACCACCAGCGGGATCGAGATCGCGTCCTTGACGGCGCGGATCGCATCCCAATTGGCCTTGCCGGTGTAGAACTGGCATCGCGTGCGGCCATGAACGGTGATCAGCCGGATGCCGGCGTTCTGCGCGCGGCGCGCCAATTCCGGCGCGTTGATCGACCTGTCGTCCCAGCCGAGCCGCATCTTCAGCGTCACCGGAAGCGCCACCGCGCCGACGGTTGCTTCGATCAAGGTCAGTGCATGATCGAGATCGCGCATCAGCGCCGATCCCGACTGCTTGTTGGCGACGTGCTTCGCCGGACAACCCATGTTGATGTCGATGATGTCGGCGCCCGCGCCTTCGGCGATCCTGGCGCCCTCAGCCATCCAGTGCGGCTCGCAGCCGGCGAGCTGCACCACATGCGTGCCGACGCCCTGCCCTTCGATGCGCAGCACAGCGTTGCGATCCCCCTCGATCAGCGCATCGCTCGCCGTCATCTCGGAGACCACGAGACCCGCGCCGAGTTCGGAGACGAGACGGCGGAACGGCGCGTCGGTGACGCCGGACATTGGCGCAAGTACGACGCGATTCTGCACCGCAACATTGCCGATGCAGAAGCCGCCGGTGGCCCAGTCCAAATCCCGTCTGTGGTTTGTCGCGCTCACGTCTTGCCTATGTATTAGGCGGAACCAATCGTGCATATAGTTTAATCAATTCGCGGAGCAGCGCAAGTGCTGCATTGCACCATAAACACCGCCAGTGGAAATCCTTTTGTGGATGCGGCGAACGCGGTAAAGCCTGCACCGAAACCGTGATTTTGCTGGGATTTTCGATGGAGCCTTCTGTTGCCGCCGTGGTGGTCGCTGCCGGACGCGGAGTCCGCGCCGGTGGCAGTTTACCCAAACAATACCGGCAGTTAGCCGGCGAGCCTGTGATCCGTTCGAGCCTGTCCCTGCTGTCCTGGCACGGACAGGTCGGCGCTGTGCAGAGCGTTATCCACCCGGACGACCGGACCTACTACGACGCTGCGGCAGTTGGCCTCAAACTGCTGCCACCCGTGGCAGGAGGTGCCTCCAGGCAGGCCTCAGTGCTCGCCGGCCTTGAAGCGTTGAGCACGAGTGCGCCAGACATCGTGCTGATCCACGACGCGGCGCGGCCGTTCTGTTCAGCAGAACTTGTGTCGCGCGCGATCACCGCTTGTGCCGAAACCGGCGCTGCGATCCCCGCGCTCGAAGTCACCGACACGATCAAGCGCGTCGATGCCCAAGGCCGCGTCACCGGCACGGTCGACAGAAGCGAGCTTCGCTCGGTGCAGACGCCGCAAGCCTTCAACTTCGCAGCACTGCTCGAGGCGCATCGCAAGGCCGCCAGGGATGGCCGTCAGGATTTCACTGACGATGCGGCGCTGTTCGAATGGGCCGGTCACAAGGTTACGGTATTTGCGGGAGAAAGCGGCAACGTGAAGCTCACCACCGACGAGGACTTCGCCAAGGCCGAGGCGCGTCGCATCGCAAGTCTCGCCGATCTGAGGCTCGGCAACGGCTACGACGTGCATGCCTTTTGCGAAGGCGATCACGTGTGGCTTGGCGGGCTTCGCATTCCGCACGACCAGGGCGTCACCGGCCATTCCGACGCCGACGTGGCGCTCCATGCGATCGTCGACGCGATTCTCGGCGCGATCGCCGACGGCGACATCGGCAAGCACTTTCCGCCCAGCGATCCGCGCTGGCGGGGTGCCTCGTCCGACCAGTTCCTGAAGTTTGCGGTGGAGCGCGTGACCAAGCGCGGCGGCAAGGTGGCTCACATCGACGTCACCATCGTCTGCGAAGCGCCCAAGATCGGGCCGCATCGCGACGCGATGCGAAAGCGCATTGCCGATATCGCCGAGATCGCGGTGGATCGCGTTGCGGTCAAAGCCACGACCAGCGAGGAAATGGGCTTTGTCGGCCGCCGCGAAGGCATCGTGGCGATGGCGACCGCGACGGTCCGCCTGCCCTGGTCCTGGTAGCGGGCGCGCCGATGGCGGATCGCGAGACGCTAGCCGCCGCAACCGTCCTGCTCGATCTGTGCAAGGCAAAGAAGCTGACGGTGGCGACAGCCGAGTCCTGCACCGGCGGGCTCGTGGCCGGCGCGCTCACGGAGATCGCCGGCTCATCGGCGGTGGTCGACCGCGGCTTCGTCACCTACACCAACGAAGCGAAAGAGCAGATGCTCGGCGTGCCGGCGGAGACGCTGCGCGCGCACGGCGCGGTGAGCCGCGAGACCGCCGAGGCCATGGCCAAAGGCGCGCTCAAGCATTCGCCCGCCGATCTAGCCGTGGCCATCACCGGCATCGCCGGCCCGGGCGGCGGCACGGCCGAGAAACCGGTGGGCCTCGTGCATTTCGCGGCGGCAGCGCGCGATGGCCGCCTCACCCACCGCGAGCGGCGCTTCGGCGATCTCGGCCGCAGCGAAGTGCGCAGGCTGTCGGTGCTGCAGGCGCTGGCGATGCTCACCGGGCTCGCCGGCGAGCGCTGACCGATCGACAGTCCGCCCGCAGCGATCGTCGTCCCGGCGGGAACCTTCAAAGACAGCAGCGAATTGAGAGAAAGCTGTCCCGTAAGGTTGTCCTGGAGTGTCCGGCATCATGGCGAAATCGGCTCGTGCTCGCTCGCTTCAAAAGCCGTCACGGTCGGAAGCCGAAGACGCCGTCCGGGTGCTGCTCCGCTGGGCCGGCGACGATCCGCGTCGCGAGGGGCTCGCCGGCACGCCGGGCCGCGTGGCCCGTGCGTTTGAAGAATGGTTCTCAGGCTACCAGCAGGATCCGCGTCAGTACCTCAGCAGGACCTTTGAGGAGGTCGCCGGCTACGATGAAATCGTTGCGTTGCGCGACATTCCGTTCGAGTCCCACTGCGAGCACCATCTGGCCCCGATCATCGGCAAGGCGCATATCGCCTATTTGCCCCGCCGGCGCGTGGTGGGCATTTCGAAACTTGCGCGATTGGTCGATGTGTACGCCAAGCGACTTCAAATCCAGGAGAAGATGACCGCGGAAATCGCAGCCTGTCTGGATAAGGTTCTACAGCCGATGGGCGTCGCGGTGGTGATCGAAGGCACACACCAATGCATGACCACCCGCGGCGTTCACAAGCCGGGCGTCTCGATGGTGACCAGCCGCATGCTCGGCGTTTTCAGAGACCAGCCGGAAACGCGGCAGGAGTTCCTCGCCTCGCTGCATTTGCGAGAGCGGACGTCAATCTGACCGCTCAGTCGCTGCCATAGTTCGCCGCGAGATAGCCCGAGATCGCGCTGGCCTCGTCCGGCGCCGAAAGTCCGAACCGATCGAACATGTTGGCGACGACGCCGGGCCAGTCGCGCTTTGAGCGCTTGGCCGCGGTGACGCGCTCGAGGTCGTGGCAGAGCGTGCAGCGCGTTTCGACCAGCTCCTTGCCGGCGCCCGCCGGAAGCGTGACCGGCTTTGCGGGTGGCAGCGACTGTCCCGGGCCGAAGTTGGTGTTGAGATATGCGAGCACGGTTTCGACGTCGCGTGGCGGAAGCTGCGCGCCGCGGAGCACCATATTGTAGACATGGCGCTTCCATCCGTTCGGCCCATCACGCATGCCGACGAGCGGCGTCAGCGCATGGCATTGCGTGCAGGCGACCGCGACGATGTCGCGGCCATCGCCGGCCGGCAGCGCTGGCGCGTTCTGCGCTCGCGCGGACGTCGCAACCGCAGACGCGGCAAAGACGGCTGCCAAAAGCACGATACGCCGCATCAGACTTTCCTCGTGCGCTTGTCGGCCACGGAGTATGGCGGATGCCACGTCGACACCGCGCCGATGCCGTCGCGATACGTGTGGATATCGAGGAGATACGGCCTGCCCTCCGCGACTGCGCGCCTGCCGCGCGCGACCGCGTCCTTGAGCGCGCCGGGCTCTTTCACGACCTCGCCGTCAACGCCGAACGCTTGCGCCGACTTGGCGTAGTCGATGTCCGGATTGCCGAGATAGCAGGTCATGTCGCGTCCGGTCTGGAACTGGCGGCCGCCATAGTGCCAGATGCGGTTGCGCTCGTTGTTGTAGCTGTGGTTGTTCAGCACGATGTTGAGCACCGGCGCCTTGTAACGCGCCTGACTCCACAACGGCTGCGGACCGCTGAAGCAGAAACTGCCGTCGCCCACGATGGAAATCACTGGCAGATCGGGCCTGGCGAGCTTGACGCCGAAGGCCGCAGCCATGCCCCAGCCGAGAATGCTCGGGCTCGTGCCGATGTACTGCTTGTCGTCGCCGCCGAACGACATCAGCGGGTCCATGGTCTTGCCGGAGTCGACGTCGCAGACATAACAGGTGTCGCGCTCGAGCGTGCCTTCGAGCTCAAGCGCAAGGCGCTCCAGGCTCACCGGATTGCGGTCGGCATTCTCACGCGCGATCTTCTGGCGCAGCTCCCACATCTCGCTGCTGTATGCGCGGGCGCGCGCAGTGCGCTCCTCGGCGATCTCTTTGCGCCGGGTCTCGGTCGTCATGCTGCGGACCGCATCGGCGATGTCGGCCGCCGCGAGCTTCAGATCGGCCACCATGCCGAGATCGACCGGCGCGGAGCGCGCCAGACTTGTCGGATCGAGCCGGATCGAGATCAGCATCGTGCCGGGCGCGCTGCGCTCGCCGTGGCGGTTGCCGAGATTGAGCAGCACGTCGGGCTTGCCGGGATAGCGCATGTCGCGCAGATGCGGCCCGATATAGAGCGGATGCCGTGTCGGGAACGGCCGCGACCAGTAGCCCAGCGGGCCGTATTGGCCGGCGACCGGAATTCCGAGCAGTTCGGCGAGCGCGACGACCTCCTTGCCGGCGCGGCACCAGGTCAGTTCGTCGCCGATGCTGATCATCGGATTCTTGGCTTCGATCAGCGCGCGGGCCGCCTTCTCGACCGACTCCTTGTCGGGGCGGATGCGCATCGGCACATCGAACTTCGCATGATCCCAGATGCCGGCGGTGGCCTGCTCGCGCAGCACGTTGGTCGGCAGCGAGAGGAACACCGGGCCGCAGGGCGGCGTCGACGCGAACTTCATGCCGCGCCGGACGGTCGCCGGGATCGACGCGGTGGTCAGCGCCTGCCAATACCACTTGGTGATCGGCTGCGTCATCGTCTCGGAGTGGTCGGAGTCCTGGAACATGTCGCCGCCGAGCCCGTCCTGCTCGACCGAGGCGACGGCGACCAGCAGCGGGATCTGATCCTTCCAGCTGTTGATCATCTGCGTCATGGCATTGGGCAGACCGATGTTGGCGACGATGACGACGCCGGTCTTGCCCGAGGCGCGCGCATAGCCGTCGGCCATGGCGATCACGGCGCCTTCGTGAATGCCCTTGATGAGCTGGATGCCGGGCTCATCGACCAGCGCATCGAAGATCGGGTAATCGCCGGTCGATGGATTGAAAAAGATATATTCGACGCCGGCGGCCTTGAGCTGCTGTATGAACAGCGCGCCGCCGGTGCCGCGCATCTCGCGCACCGCTGCGGGCGGTGCAGTCGCCGCCTGTCCGAACGGCGCAAGCGACTGCGCCATGGATTTCACCGCCACGCTGCTCATGCCGAGCGCGCTCAAGCCGGTCATCAGCTTGCGGCGCGACAGGCCGTCATCAAGATATTGCTTGATCAGCTCTTTCATCGGACGTCCTCCCCAGCTCCGGCTCTTTGGCCGGATGTCGGTAGGGCCGAGGCTAGCATCTGCCTGGACTTGGCGAAATGGCGAGACAGGGGAATTACGCGGCCTCTCCGGTGTGTGTATTCTGCGCGCCGCTACGGTTTCTGCATCGCGCAAATTCGAAGCGCGCGTCCGTCAAATTTTATTGGGAGGACTTCAATGCGTCGGATACTGACCCTGCTCGCCGCCTGCGCCGGCACTCTCACCCTTGCAGCGTCTGCCCAAGCGGCGGACATGTCGCTCGGCCGCCTCGACTGCGGTACGCCGCAGGCGCCGATCGCCGTCAATCAGCGGTTCTCGGACACCTATGCGTTTCCTGATCTGAAGCTTCAGTTCGTCTACAGCTGCTATATCGTGAAGCACGGCGACGAATACCTGCTGTGGGACACCGGCCATGCCATGACCACGCCGAACGTGGCGCCGAAGGTGAGCATTGTCGACCAGCTGGCCAAGATCAACGTCACGCCCGACCAGATCAAGTATGTCGGCATCAGCCACTACCACGGCGATCACACCGGACAGGTGGCGTCGTTCCCAAAGGCGACGTTGCTGATTGGCGCGAGAGAATGGGAAGCGATCACGGCGCCGAAGCCTGCCGAAGGCGTGAACTTCAAACCGTTCGAGAGCTGGATCAAGGGCGACAGCAAGGTCGAGCCGCAGACGCTCGACAAGGACGTGTTCGGCGATGGCTCGGTGATCGTGCTGCGCACGCCGGGTCACACGCCCGGTCATCAGGCCCTGCTGGTGAAGCTCGCCTCGGGTAATATCATTCTCAGCGGCGATGCCGTGCACTTCCGCGAGAACCTGGATACGGACGGCGCGCCGGCGTTCAACTACGATCGCGCCCAGACCGTGGCCTCGGTCGAGCGCCTCAAGAAGATCGCCGCGAATTTGAAGGCGCAGATCATCATCCAGCACGACGCCCGCGACATCGACAAGCTGCCGGTGTTGCCGGAGATGAAGAAGTAACTGCGCCGGGGCTCCAGCTCCCTCCCCGCCTCATCCTGAGGAGCGGTGCGTAGCACCGCGTCTCGAAGGATGGGGCGGCCCCATGGTTCGAGACGCTTGCCGGTGCTTCGCTCCGGCAAGCTCCTCACCATGAGGCCGGGAGAGAGTGAGCCTCGCGCTCAGGCGATCTTGCGCCCGTACACCTTGTCGGCGCGCTGCTCGAAGGCGCTCGCAAAGCGGCGGAACGCCACGTCGAACATGCCGCCCATCAGGACGCCAAGCATGCGGCTCTTGAATTCGTAGTCGATGTAGAACTCGACATCGCAGGCGGCTTCGCCCGCAGGCACGAACGACCAATGGTTCTGCATCCGGCTGAACGGACCCTGCAGATACTCCACCAGGATCTTCAGCTTGGGCCGTTCCAGCGTGACGCGGCTCCTGAATGTCTCGCGGATCAGCTTGAACGACACGGTCATGTCGGCGACGATCACCTCCACGCCCTCGCCATTCGGTGTCCGCTGCCGCACTTTCAGGCCGCTGCACATCGGCACGAATTCCGGATAGTGCTCGACGTCGGCCACCAGGTCGAACATGTCGGAGGCCGAATGGCGAACGCGCCGCTTGGTCGAAAATGTCGGCATGCGGCTGTCAGCTGTGCGGGCTCATGCGCCGCGCGCGGCCTTGAGGCGGGCGAAATCCTCGCCGGCGTGATGCGACGAACGCGTGAGCGGCGACGCTGCGACCATCAGGAAGCCCTTGGCGTAAGCGACCGTCTCGAGTTGCTTGAACTCCTCGGGCGGCATGAAGCGCATCACCGGATGGTGTTTCCGGGTCGGCTGCAGGTACTGGCCGATGGTGAGGAAGTCGACGCCGGCCGAGCGCAGATCATCCATCACCTGGAGAATCTCGTTCCGCTCCTCACCCAGGCCGACCATGATGCCGGACTTGGTGAACATCTTCGGATCAAGCTCTTTGACCCGCTGCAGAAGCCGCAATGAAGCGAAATAGCGCGCGCCGGGCCGGACCGTCAGATAAAGCGACGGCACGGTTTCGAGATTGTGGTTGAACACGTCGGGCCTGGCCGCGACCACGGGCTCCAGGGCGTCGTCCTTGCGGAGAAAGTCCGGCGTCAGGATTTCGATCGTGGTGCTCGGGCATCGGGCGCGGATCGCGGTGATGGTCTCGGCGAAATGCGCTGCGCCGCCGTCCGGCAGGTCATCGCGGTCGACCGAGGTGATCACCACGTGATGGAGCCCGAGCTTGGCGGTGGCTTCCGCCACATGCACCGGCTCATGCGGGTCGAGCGCGCCGGGCAATCCGGTCTTGACGTTGCAGAAGGCGCAGGCCCGCGTGCAGGTGTCGCCCATGATCATGAAGGTGGCGTGCTTCTTGTCCCAGCACTCGCCGATGTTGGGGCAGCCGGCCTCCTCGCAGACCGTGTGCAGGCCGTTCTCGCGGACGATGGCGCTGGTCGAAAGGTACCCCTTGGACACCGGCGCCTTGACGCGAATCCAGTCCGGCTTGCGCTGCACGGCGCTGTCCGGCCGGTGCGCCTTTTCAGGGTGGCGGGGACGCCCCGCGGTATGGTCGAGCACGACGGTCATCTGACCCGATACTTACGAACCCCAAGCCCCTGCCGCAACTGCTTATCCCGGATGGCACATTTGGCGCGGAATCAGGCGATTTCAGCTAAGCTGCACCCATGACAGGACAACCGTTAAAACCGCTTGAACTCGCACGTTTGATGCTCTGCGGGCCGTTCTACATCATGCTGGGCCTGATGACGGTCGAGGCCTCGCTGCACGCGGTGACGACGTTCCTGGTCATCGAGGCCGGCCGCGACGTGGCCCGGGGGCATTTCGTCATCGGCGATCTCCTGACGATTCTGGCCTCGGAATCGGCCGCCTACATCGTCGGTGCGTCGAGCTGGATTTTCGCCGAGCGCACCGGCTTTCTGGCCTACGGCCGCTATGTGCTGCGCTTTGCCCGCGACAACCGCGAGAAGACCAAGCTGCTGGGCGACAAGGACGCCCGCGAGCGGGTCGAGCCGTTCCTGACCGGCGAGACCTTCTACGTCTATTTCCATCTGCTCTATGAGATCGAGGGTGACCTGCGCATTCTTCTGGCGCTCATTCTCAATGCCATCGTTCTCGGCACGCAGATCGACGCGACGCTGCCGCTCGCCTATGCGGCGGTGCTCGTGGTGCTGTTTTCGATGCAGTGGTCCATGCGCAAGCGGGTGTCCGAGGCCTATCTGGAAAATCAGCGCACGACCAACCGGATGACGGCGCAGGGCTATACCGCCTGGGACAACGTCTTCACCGGCAACCGCTACAATCTCAGGCTCTGGCTCGACGGCTTCAAGACCAAGCTTCGCGGCGGTCTCGACGCGCAGATCAAGGCGGTCGTCACCAAGGAGGGCTTGAGCGCCGCAAGCGGCATCGTGGGGCTCGCGATCGTCTTTGCCGCCATGGCGATGATCGCCTACCGGGATGTCGGCAATCTCGAGGTCATGATCGCGCTCGCCGCGACCTTGCCGCGGCAGATCGAAATGACCAAGGACGTGCACACCTTCACGTCGGGCTGGAACGATCTGCTGGCGCAGTGGGCCCGCCTCACCGGCGTGACCGAGAGCTTCCATCCGCAGCCCGATCCGGACTTCGACAACCGCGTCAAGATCGAAAAATTGACGCTCCGCGAAGGCGGCAACGCCGTTACGGTCGCGAAGCTCGACGATGCCATGAGCCTCGTGCTGTCGCATCCCACCGGGCGGATCAACGTGCGCGGGCCGAACGGCGCCGGCAAGTCGACGCTGCTCACGAGCCTCAAATCGGCAGTGAAGAACCGTGCCTATTATTGGCCCACGGCGGACCGGCTGTCCTTTGCGTTCGCGCAAGGCGAGGACGAGGTCGAGACCGACGAGGACGGCGATCCGCTGCCGCAGAGCGACGCGAAGCGGCCTGGATTCTCCTCGGGCGAGCGGCAGCTCCGCGCCCTGCAGGAAATCGTGCGGTTTACCGACGCGCCGATCTATCTGCTCGACGAATGGGACGCCAATCTCGACCCCAACAATCGAGCGGCGGCCGACGCGCTGGTGGAGGAACTCGCCCGGCGAGCGCGCGTGGTGGAAATTTCGCACCGCGACCGGACCTGACGAGCGCGGCGCTGGATCGCGCCGACGTCACATGTTCAGCACGCGGCCGTAAGCGTCGAGCACAGACTCCTTCATCATCTCCGACAAGGTCGGATGCGGGAACACCGTGTGCATCAGCTCTTCCTCTGTAGTCTCGAGGTTCATCGCGACCACGAAGCCCTGGATGAGCTCGGTCACTTCGGCACCGACCATGTGCGCGCCCAGGAGCTGCCCGGTCTTCTTGTCGAAGATGGTCTTGACCATGCCCTGGTCCTCGCCGAGCGCCACGGCCTTGCCGTTGCCGATGAAGGGGAAATGGCCGACGCGGATGTCGTATTTCTTGTCTTTCGCGGCTTGCTCGGTGAGGCCCACCGACGCGACCTGCGGATGGCAATAGGTGCAGCCCGGGATCATCAGCTTGTCCATCGGATGCGGGTGCAAGCCCTTGATGGCTTCGACGCAGATCACGCCCTCATGCTCGGCCTTGTGGGCGAGCATCGGCGGGCCGGCGACGTCGCCGATCGCGTAAATTCCTGGCACGTTGGTCTTGCAGACACCGTCGATCGCAATCGTCCCGCGCTCGATCTTCACGCCGAGCTTTTCCAGGCCGAGGTTCTCGACATTGCCGACCACGCCCACGGCGGAGATCACGCGGTCGACCGTCATTTTCTGCGTGCCGCCCTTGCCGTCGTCGATGGTGGCGGTGACGCTGTCGGCGCCCTTGTCGAGCTTGGTCACCTTGGCGCCGGTGAGGATCTTGATGCCCTGCTTCTCGAACGACTTCCGGGCGAAGGCCGCGATCTCGGCATCTTCCACCGGCAGGATCTGCGGCAGCACCTCGACCACGGTCACCTCGGCGCCGAGTGTGCGGTAGAACGACGCGAACTCGATGCCGATGGCGCCTGAGCCTACGACCAGAAGCGACTTCGGCATCTTGTCCGGGTTCATTGCCTCAAAATAGGTCCAGACCAGCTTCTTGTCGGGCTCGAGCCCCGGCAGCACGCGTGGCCTCGCGCCGGTCGCGATGATGATGTGCTTGGCGGTATAAGTGCCCGGGCCGAGCGCGTCCTTCGGCGCCGGCGTCTTGCTGGCCTTCACGGTGACCTTGCCGGGCGCGTCGATGGTGGCATCGCCCCAGATCACCGGCACCTTGTTCTTCTTCATCAGGAAGGCGACGCCCGTGCCCATGCGGCCAGCGACGCCGCGAGAGCGCTTCACCACCGCAGCGGGATCGAAGCTGACATTGTCGGCGGACAGGCCATAGTCCTTGGCGTGCTTCATGTAGTGGAAGATTTCGGCCGAGCGCAGCAGCGCCTTGGTCGGGATGCAGCCCCAGTTCAGGCAGATGCCGCCGAGATAGTCGCGCTCGATGATCGCAGTCTTGAAGCCAAGCTGCGCCGCGCGGATGGCCGTGACATAGCCCCCCGGACCTGAACCGATGATGATGATGTCGAAGGCGTCTGCCACGTCAGTCTCCGTTTTTCTTCAGGTCCGTATGATCAAGCTCTGTGGGCGCCTGCTTGCAGGCCCGCGGCCGGCGGCGTGAACGGCCCGCGCCGGCGCACGAGGCGGCCCCTGATATAGTATTCGACGCCCGCCATCACAGCCAATGTGGCGACCGTCCCGGCCGTCACGGAGGCCATGAAAGCCCACATCATGTCGGTCCGCTTGAAGCTTGCCAGCACGAAGGTGAGGCCCAAAGGACTGAGCAGAGCAAAGGCGGCGATGACGGTGGTGACCCAGGGCCAGCGGGTGAGATCGTCCTCGCCCGTGACTTGCAGATAGCGCCGCCGCACAAGCCCCCATTGCACCAGAATGGCGAGCAGCGCGGGGACCGCGAGCTCGAACGCGATCGAGGCTTCCTCCTCGCCGACCGTGAACGGATTCGTCGAGAAGTTGGCGATCCAGCCGACCAGCCCCGGTGCCGCGACAGCGGCGACAACGAGCAACGCCAGCAGAACCGCGACCCAGTTCAGCGCCCTGGCCTGCTTCAAGTTTGTGTAACCGACCGCAAAGACCGCACCGGACAGCATCGTGAAGGCCGCGACCACGGCCAGCACCACCACGAACTCGTCGTTGGCGCCAAAAAAGTCGCCGAGCGACAGCGCGGCGAGCTCTGCCACGATCAGGGAGGTCAGAAAGATCCCAAGGAAGGCGAAAGCCGCGGCCATGGGACGCTCCGAAACGGCGCGCGGCGCCGCCTGTTAGACCGCCATCATCAGCGGGTTTTCGATCAGCGTCTTGAACGCGCCGATCAGCTCCGCGCCGAGCGCGCCGTCGACCGCACGATGATCGCAGGACAACGTCACGCTCATGATGTGCGCGGCTTCGATCTTGCCGTTCTTGACGATCGCACGCTCCTCGCCAGTACCGACCGCGAGGATCGTGGCGTGCGGCGGGTTGATCACCGCGGTGAAGTCCTTGATGCCGTACATGCCGAGGTTCGACACCGCCGTGGTGCCGCCCTGGTATTCGTGTGGCTTGAGCTTGCGCGCCCGGGCGCGCGCGGCGAAATCCTTCATCTCGCCGGAGATGGTGGAGAGCGATTTGCTCTCGGCATTGCGGATGATCGGGGTGATCAGGCCGCCCGGCATTGCGACGGCGACGCCGACGTCGGAATGCTTGTGCTTGAGCATGCCGCTGTCGGTCCAGCTCACGTTGGCGTCAGGCACGCGCTGCAACGCCACCGCCAGCGCCTTGATGACGAAGTCGTTGACCGAAAGCTTGTAGGCGGGCTTGCCGTCCTTGTCCTTGTGAGCAGCCGCGTTGATCTCCTCGCGGGCGGCCAGAAGCTTGCCGATGTTGCAGTCGATCGTCAGGTAGAAATGCGGAATGGTCTGTGTCGACTGCGTCAATCTCTGAGCAATGGTGCGGCGCATGCCGTCATGCGGCACGACCTCGTAACTGCCCTCCTCGAACAGCGCGCGGACCTGCTGGTCCGACATCGTCGGTGCGACGGACGGAGCGGCTGCCGGCGCTGGCGCGGCGGCGGGCGCACCGGCGGCGGGCTTGAGCCCCTGGCCCGACTTCGCCGCGTCGATATCGCGGGCGATGACGCGGCCGTGCGGGCCTGAGCCCGCGATACGCGAAACGTCGATACCGGCGTCCTTGGCGAGCCGCTTCGCGAGCGGCGAAGCGAACACGCGGCCGCCGCTCGGCTGTGCGGCCGGCTGCGGTGCAGGGGCTGCCGGCGCGGCGGCGGGTGCAGCCGCGGGCTTCGGCGCTTCGGCTTTGGCCGGTGCCGGAGCCTGGGCGGCAGGAGCCGCGGCCTGCGGCTTCGGTGCAGGTGCTGCCGAGCCGGCGCTTGCGGCGGCGGCCTTGGGATCTTCGCCCTCGCCGGCCAGCACGGCGATGACCTGATTGACCGGCACGTCGGCGGTGCCATCCGGCACCACGATCTTAGCGATCGTGCCCTCGTCGACCGCCTCGACCTCCATGGTGGCCTTGTCGGTCTCGATCTCGGCGATGATGTCGCCGGACTTGACCTTCTCACCTTCGCGCTTGAGCCACTTGGCGAGGTTGCCCTTCTCCATCGTCGGAGACAGCGCCGGCATGAGGATGTTGATCGGCATGGCGTCCCGCCCTTCAGCGTTTCTTGCGACGAGCCGCGGGCTTTGCGGCTGTTCTGGATTTGGTTGGCGTTCTGGATTTGGTCGGCTTGGATTTCGTGACGGCCTTGGCCTTCAAGGGGCTCGCGCCGAGTTCGGTCACATAAGCCTCGGCGATCTGGACCGTGACGTCCTTCTTGCTCAGCCCGGTCTTCTGCGCGGCATAGATCGCGCCGAGCCGCTGCGTGGCTTCGGCCAGCACCTCGCCCCATTGCGCTGGCGCCTTGAACGCCGGCAGCGCCGAGACATAAAGCTCGTCATCGATGATGCCGAGGCGCAGGATTTCCACGCCGCCGTTTTCCAGCGCCTGCTCCGGCAGCGCCAGCGCCTGATAGACTTGCGGTTCTTTGCTGCCGCTGGCCATCGCTCGCGTCCCGTGCTCGCGTTCCTTCGGACGCTACCGATAGAGAACCGCTTTCGCGGCCTGCACCACGTCGGCGACGCTCGGCAGCGCAAGCTTCTCGAGATTGGCCGCATAAGGCATCGGCACGTCCTTGCCGGTCACACGCGTCACCGGCGCATCGAGATAATCGAAGGCGTGCTCCATGATGCGCACCGCGATCTCGGCGCCGACACCGGACTGCGGCCAGCCCTCCTCGACGGTGACGATGCGGCCGGTCTTCTTCACCGACTCCACGATGGTCTCGGTGTCCATCGGGCGGATGGTGCGAAGGTCGATGACCTCCGCGTCGATGCCCTCCTTGGCGAGCTCTTCCGCGCCCTTCAGCGCATAGCTCATGCCCATGGAGAACGACACGATGGTAACGTCCTTGCCGGGCCGGGCGATCTTCGCCTTGCCGATCGGCAGCACGAAATCGTCGAGCTTCGGCACCGGGAAGCTGTGACCGTAGAGGATTTCGTTTTCCAGGAAGATGATCGGATTGGGATCGCGGATCGCGGCCTTGAGCAGACCTTTGGCGTCGCTCGCGGTGTAAGGCGCGATCACCTTGAGGCCCGGGATATGCGAGTACCAGGACGAGTAATCCTGGCTGTGCTGAGCGGCGACGCGGGCCGCCGCGCCGTTCGGGCCGCGGAACACGATCGAGCTGCCCATCTGGCCGCCCGACATGTAGCGGGTCTTGGCCGCGGAATTGATGATCTGGTCCATCGCCTGCATGGCGAAGTTGAAGGTCATGAACTCGACGATCGGCTTGAGGCCGGCGAGCGCCGCGCCGACGCCCAAGCCGGCAAAGCCGTGCTCGGTGATCGGCGTGTCGACCACGCGCTGCGCGCCGAACTCCTGAAGCAATCCTTGGGTGACCTTGTAGGCGCCCTGATACTCGGCGACCTCCTCGCCCATCACGAACACCGTGCCGTCACGGCGCATCTCCTCGGCCATGGCGTCGCGCAGCGCTTCGCGCACCGTCATGGTGATCATCTCGGTGCCGGCCGGCACGTCGGGCTCAAGCGCGGCTTGCGGCTGCGGCGGTGCTGCCGCTGCCGGCTTCGGCTCGGCCGGCACAGACGCCGGCTTCGCGTCCTGCTTGGCGGGCGGCGCCGGTTCGGCGGCTTTCTGCGGCTGTGTGGCTCCGGCCGTGGACGCATCCTCGCCGTCGCCCAGGATCACCGCGATCGGCGTGTTGACCGCAACGTCGGCGGTGCCTTCGGGAACGAGGATCTTGCCGAGCGTGCCTTCGTCGACCGCCTCGACCTCCATGGTGGCTTTGTCGGTCTCGATCTCGGCGATCACGTCGCCGGATTTGACCTTGTCGCCCTCATGCTTGATCCACTTGGCAAGGTTGCCCTTCTCCATGGTCGGAGACAGGGCAGGCATCAATACTTGGATCGCCATCGAACCGGAATCCTTGAGAGCGCAGCTTTACGCGTAAATGTCGGTGTAGAGCTCCGAAGGATCGGGCTCGGGATCGTGGGTGGCAAACTCGGCGGCCTCGTTGACGGTCTCGCGCACCTTGGCGTCGACCTTCTTGAGTTCGTCTTCGTTCGCCCATTTCTTCTGGATGAGCCGCTGCCGCACCTGCTCGATCGGGTCGTGCTCGGTGCGCACCTTCTCGACCTCCTCGCGGGTGCGGTACTTCGCAGGGTCGGACATCGAATGGCCGCGATAGCGGTAGGTCAGCATCTCGAGGATGATCGGGCCGTTGCCGCCGCGGCACCATTGCGACGCGTGGTCGGCCGCCGCCTTCACGGCGCGCACGTCCATGCCGTCGACCTGCTCGCCGGGAATGCCATGGGCCGCGCCGCGCTGCGACAGGTCCGTGGTGGCCGAGGCGCGCTTGAGCGAGGTGCCCATGGCGTACTGGTTGTTCTCGATGATGTAGATCACCGGCAGGTTCCAGAGCTTCGCCATGTTGAAGCTCTCATAGACCTGGCCCTGGTTGGATGCGCCATCGCCGAAATAGGTCAGCGAGAGGTTGTCGTTGCCGCGGTACTTGCTGGCGAAAGCCAGACCCGTGCCGAGCGGCACCTGGGCGGCGACAATGCCGTGGCCGCCGTAGAAGCCCTTCTCGTGCGAGAACATGTGCATCGAGCCGCCCTTGCCGCGGGAATAGCCGTGGCTCCGTCCGGTCAGCTCGGCCATGACGCCCTTGGCATCCATGCCGCAGGCCAGCATGTGGCCGTGATCGCGATACCCGGTGATGATGCCGTCGCCTGGCTTCAGCACCATCTGCATGCCGACCACCACGGCCTCCTGGCCGATATAGAGGTGGCAGAAGCCGCCGATGAGGCCCATGCCGTACATCTGGCCGGCCTTCTCCTCGAAGCGGCGGATCAGCAGCATGTCGCGATAGGCGGCAAGCTCCTGGTCCTTGTTGAGGTCCGCAGGCGGGCGCGCGTTGTGGCCAGCGCCCGCAACGGACGGATCGCTGGAAGGACGCGCAGCGGCGGGCTGCGCCGAATTTGTGGCGGCGGCCATGGCTCTCCTCGGGCAAGTCGCCGTCGGTCGACGGCGTTTCAGTCCATAGCGTAATTTAGTGCGGCGTGAAAGCTTGCGACAGCCCCACGCACAGGTCAGGTTGCTGTGAGCAAATGATTGAGGCAGCACATGATTTGCGCTGCACCCAGACGGCCGTTCGATCCGACGGGACGACGATCAGTAAAGCCGCTACGGGTGCTTGACCATCAGGATCAGATCGCGCGGATCAAGGTAGTTCAGTCCGGCCCGGACCCGCTCGTCCAGCATGTCGGGATCGATGCTCTCGGACTTGAGCAATTTGACGCGGCGCTGCCAGACGGCGCGCTCCTTTTTGAGCTGGCCGAGTTCCTCGTTCAGCATGGCATGCTGCTGGTCGAGGTCCTGCTGGGCGCGCAGGCCATGGTTGCCGCTGTAGGCGTTGGTGAAGAAATACGCGATCACCACCGCGCTGCCTGCGTACAGGCCGAGCGTCGTCAGGATGGTTCGCAGCTTGCGGCGAGAGACCATCCCCCCAATTGAAGTGATCCGCGTTAAAGGCGGGTTACCTTTGCGGTAACTCGCGCCTCACCGGCCGCGGCGGAACGCCTTGAGCGCGCTCTTGCCGAGATATCTGGCCTGGGCGCCGAGCTCCTGCTCGATGCGCAGGAGCTGATTGTACTTGGCGGTGCGATCCGACCGCGCGACCGAGCCGGTCTTGATCTGACCGCAATTCGTCGCGACCGCGAGATCGGCGATGGTCGAATCCTCGGTCTCGCCGGAGCGGTGCGACATCACGGCGGTGTAGCCCGCCTTGTGCGCCGTCTCGACCGCGGCCAGCGCCTCGGTCAGCGTGCCGATCTGGTTGACCTTGACCAGGATCGAGTTGCCGATGCCCTGCTTGATGCAGTCGTTCAGCCGCTCGACGTTGGTCACCATGAGATCGTCGCCGACCAGCTGGCAGGTCCGGCCGATCATGTCGGTCACGAGCTTCCAGCCGTCGAAATCGTCCTCGGCCATGCCGTCCTCGATGGAGGCGATCGGGTAGCGCGCCGTCAGGTCGGCAAGGTACTTCGCCTGCTCTTCCTTGGAGCGGGTTTTTCCTTCGCCTTCATAGACATAATAGCCGCTCTTGAAGAATTCGGTTGAGGCAGGGTCGAGCGCGATCACGATCTGGTCGCCGGGCTTGTAGCCGGCCTGCTCGATGGCCTTCATGACCAGGCCCAGCGCCTCTTCGGCCGATTGCAAATTCGGCGCGAAGCCACCCTCGTCGCCGACATTGGTGTTGAGGCCGGCGTCATGCAGGAGCTTCTTCAAGGTCTGGAACACCTCGACGCCCATGCGCAGGCCCTCCGAGAAGGTCTCGGCGCCGACCGGCATGATCATGAATTCCTGGAAGTCGATCGGGTTGTCGGCATGCACGCCGCCGTTGACGATGTTCATCATCGGCACCGGCAGGACACGCGCCTGGGTGCCGCCGACATAGCGGTAGAGCGGCATGCGGTTGGCCGCGGCCGCGGCCTTGGCGACCGCCAGCGAGATGCCGAGGATGGCGTTGGCGCCGAGACGGGCCTTGTTCGGCGTGCCGTCGAGCGCGATCAGCGTCTCGTCGATCTTGGCCTGGTCCTCGGCCTCCATGCCGCCGATGGCGTCGAAAATCTCGTTGTCGACCGCCTGGACCGCCTTCTGCACGCCCTTGCCGAGATAGCGGCCCTTGTCGTTGTCGCGGAGTTCGACGGCCTCGTGGGCGCCGGTCGAGGCGCCCGACGGTACCGCAGCACGGCCGAGGGTGCCGTCTTCCAGAATCACGTCGACTTCGACGGTCGGATTGCCGCGGCTGTCGAGAATTTCGCGGGCGATGATGTCGGTGATGGCGGTCATGATACTCCCGGAGTCCGCAAGGCAATGCGGGGCTTCTACAGGATCAAACCGCAGGCGAAAAGGGTGCCGGCTCAGGCTGTCGCGAAGCGTCGTCTCAGCGTGTCGATGGCGTCGCGCTGCGGCTCCGAGGGCCCGTCGAGGGTGGCGATGGCCTCGACCATGTCGACCAGTTCGCGGCGCTCGGCCTCGGTCAGCCGCGCGCGAAACAGGTTGCCGAACAGACCGAACGCCTGTTCGAAACTTTCGGCGCGGCTTGCCACGAAGCGCGCGTGGGTCATGCGCTCGGCAAGATCGTGCTCGAAGCCGAACACACGGCGCGCGTGGTCCTCGATCGCCGCGTACTGCTCGCGGCTCGGCGCATCCGAATTGCGCGCGATCAACAGCATCAGAACAAGCGCGGCGTCGCGCGGATCGTCGACAGCCTGCATGGGCGCACTGCGCTGGCTTTCCAGCGCCTTGCGTTTGCGCTCGGCATCGCGGCGCTGAGCCCTCGCCTGCTGGATGTGTTCCAGGCCGCCCATGCGGAAGAACCAGTAGATCGCCCAGAAAAACAGGGTGCTGAGGATCAGAGCAATGACTGGCATGAGATGAGCCCTGGTTGTAAATTTATAGTATCACACGCCGCAGTGATGCGGGCGTGACGCGGGCGTGACATGGGCCGGATTTGCTTGCCCGCGGTTGCCGATCGGTTACTCATAGCGCGATGCCTCGCAGTCCAAAGTCTCGCAAAGCCCAGACCTCCGACGGTCCGTTGCTGCTCGGCCGGCCGGTGCCACAGCCCGCCTCGCCCGAGGAGGCCGTGCTCGACCGTGTGCCGAACCCGCATCCGGACACCGACTATGTGTCGCGTTTCACCGCGCCTGAGTTCACCTGCATGTGCCCGATCACGGGCCAGCCGGATTTCGCCCATTTCGTGATCGACTACGCGCCCGGGAAATGGCTTTTGGAGTCGAAGTCGCTGAAGCTTTATCTCGCGAGCTTCCGCAACACCGGCGCATTCCACGAGGACTGCACGGTCGGCATCGGCAAGCGGATCGCAGGCCTGCTCAAGCCCAAGTGGCTCCGGATCGGCGGCTACTGGTATCCGCGCGGCGGCATCCCGATCGATATCTACTGGCAGACCGGCAAGCTGCCGGGCGGGGTCTGGGTGCCGGACCAGGGCGTCCCGCCTTATCGCGGACGCGGCTAAGTCGGACGCGGCTTCACCAGAAGCTGCGCGCTGACGATCCCGATCAGCACCATCGCGGCCGCCGCGATCGACAGCGTGATGCCGGTCCCGAGCCGCTCGAGGCCGATGCCATAGGCCACCGGGCTGATACCGCCGCCGATGAAGAACGAGAATGTGTGGAACGCCACCGCCGAGCTGCGCGCTGCGGGCGCGAACTCGGTGACGTAAACCTGGATGCTGGCGTGGAGCATGTAGAACCCGAGCCCCATCACGGCGAAGGCGACCGCCTGCACCTGCCACGGCGGGCTGGTGGCGACGATGGCGAGGCCCAGCGCTGCGAACAGTCCGCCCGCCATCATGATCTGCTTCTGGCCGAGGATCTGGAGCAGACGCCGGACGCTGAGCGAATAGACCATGCCGCCGACCGCGAAGGCCGCGACCACAAGTCCCGCAATCGACGCGCGCGGCTCGCCGCTTTTGGCGAGCAGAACCGAGACATATGGAAAGATGCCGAACAGGAACAGCGCTTCCAACGCCACGGTGCCGTAACAGATGCGAGCCGCGCGGATCGCGAAGATCGCGCGGTTGCGCGCGAGCACCGAGCGCACGTCGAGCGGCTGCGGCTCGCTGGGCGGCAGGTCGCGCAGGCCGTAGATGCCGAGCAGCGTCGCGGCAACGCTGATCACGCCCAAGCCGACGAACATGCTGCGCCAGTGGATGAAGTCGGCGACCACGCCGGAGACGGCGGCGCCGAGAAGGTTGCCCGAAATAGTGGCAGCCAGAAGCCGCCCGATCGCCACCTGGCGCTGCGCGAGCGGCACAAGGTCCGAAATGATCGCCATGGCCACAGGGAAGCTGCCGCCGCAAGCAGCGCCGGAGACAACGCGGAGCGCAAACAGCAGCCAGAAGTCGGTGACGATGGCCGACAGAAACGATGAGACCGCCAGCAGCAGCAGGCAAATGGTCATGATCCGCGCCTTGCCAAAGGCGTCGGCGATCGGACCGAGCACGGGCTGTGCGAGGCCGTAGGCCGCAAAGCCTGCGGTGAGCATGGCTGCCGTGGTTGGCGAGATTCCGAGATCTGCCGCTATTTGCGGCACCACCGGGTCGATGGTCCGAACACTCAATGACGAGGCGAAAACCAGGAAGCCGATAATGTTGAAGGTGCGATTCATTGGCGCGCTTTGAACAATGGCAGCGCCGCCCGCGCTAGGCCGGATTGCGCAACCCTCCTATCCAGCCTGACGCCCGTTCACGTTTTCCGGCGCAGGAACCGCCAGCACATGATGCCGACACCGAACACCACCAGCGCGCCGAACAGAATCGTCGGCTCCGGGCCGCCATGCGCAAAGCCGAAGCCATAGACCACCGGGCCGATCGCCTGACCGAAATAGAACGACGACGAATGCAGCGAGGCTGCGGCGCCCCGTGCGGTTTGCGACAGATCGGTGACGTGGACCTGGATGCAGCTGTGCAGCAGATAGAAGCCCAGGCCGAACACCGTGAAAATCGCGATCTGCACTTGCCAGGAAAAGTGAAACGCCATGAGTGCAAGGCAGCTGCCGGCCAGAGTGCCGCCGAGCAGCATCAGCTTGCGGTCCGATACGCGCGCGACCACGTGCTGGGCGGTCAGTGAGTAGCCGATGCCGCCGATCGCGAAGCAGGCAATCAGAAGGCCCGCAATCGAAGCCCGGGTCTCGCCGATCTCCCGAAGCAGCAGGCCGATGTAGGGAAACAGGCCGTGGATGAAGAGCGCCTCCAGGAACACCGCGCCGAAGCAGAATTTGGCGCGTGGGTCAGAAAGGATGTCGCGGAAATTTGCGGCCACGGCGGCGCGGTTGAACGGCTGCGGCTTGGGCTGGACGAAGTTGCGGAAGGCGAAGAACGCCGACAGCGCGACCAGCAGCGAGAACGTGCCGAGAATGGCGAACACGCCGCGCCAGCCGAACAGGTCGCCGATCACGCCCGCGACCGATGCGCCGAGCACGTTGGCGGTCAGCGCAATGCCGAGGAGCCGCGCGATCGCGACCTGGCGCTGATTGATTGGCACGAGATCGCCAACCAGGGCCATCGCCACAGGAAACACGCCGCCCGCGACCAGGCCCGCGACCACCCGCATCGCAACCAGAACCGGGAAGCTCGACGAAATCGCGCAGACCAGCGAAGCGAGCGCCATCACCAGCACGCAGATGTTCATCAGGCGGGTCTTGCCGAGAAAGTCGGCGGTGATGCCGAGGAGCGGCTGCACCAGCGCATAAGGAAACGCGAAGGCAGTCGAGAGCAGCGCCGCGGTCTTCACGTCGATCGCGAGGTCTGTCGCGATCATCGGAATGACCGGATCGACCGCGCGGGTGAAGATCGTCTGGGCGAAAACGACCAGAGCGACGATTTTCAGAAGTGGAGTGATGGCAGGCCTCGTCCGTCGTCAGACCTTGCCCTGGCTCGCATCGTCTGACTTCGCAAGCTTATCGAAGGCGATCAGCCGGCGCAGCAGCGCCTCGAGGTCTCGCAGCGGCACCATATTGGGCCCGTCGGACGGCGCCTTGTCGGGATCCTGATGAGTCTCGATGAACACGCCGGCAACGCCGACCGCGACCGCGGCGCGGGCGAGCACCGGCACGAATTCGCGCTCGCCGCCCGATGAGGTGCCCTGCCCGCCCGGCTGCTGCACCGAATGGGTGGCGTCGAAGATCACCGGCGCGCCGGTGTCGCGGGCCAGAATGGGCAGCGCGCGCATGTCGGACACGAGCGTGTTGTAGCCGAACGAAGCGCCGCGCTCGGTCACCAGCACGTTGCGGTTGCCCGCGCCGGTGATCTTGGCCACCACGTTCTTCATGTCCCAGGGCGCGAGGAACTGGCCTTTCTTGACGTTGACGGTCTTGTCGGTGCTCGCCGCTGCGATCAGCAGATCGGTCTGCCGGCAGAGGAACGCGGGGATTTGCAGCACGTCGACAGCTTGCGCCGCGCGGGCGCATTGCTCGATCTCGTGCACGTCGGTGAGCACCGGCAGGCCGAGGCTGGAGCGGATTTCGGCGAACACCGGCAGCGCCTGATCGAGGCCCAAGCCTCGCGCGCTTTTGGCCGAGGTGCGGTTCGCCTTGTCGAATGATGTCTTGTAGACGAGGCCGATCTTGAGCCGCGCCGCGATTTCCTTCAGCGCCGTTGCCATCTCCAGAGCATGAGCGCGGCTTTCCATCTGGCAGGGGCCGGCGATCAGCGAAAGCGGCAAGGCGTTGCCGAAGCGCGCGCTGCGCACCTCGACTGTGGCGTTGGGAAGAAGAGATGCGTCCATCGGTGCCTCGCGCGGACCATGGCGGCACCGGGCCGCTGGGTCAACGCTCAAATCCGTTCGAACATCAGGGTTGCGCCCAAGGCGTTGTCAGGACCGAGGGCGATATAGCCCATGCGGCTGGAACTGATTGTAGCCGCGGTCTTCACTTGCTCCGTGGCCGCATCGAGATCACGGAACGCAAAGCGGATTGCGGCCAGCCGCGCGCCGCGTTCCATGGTTGGCGGCTCGGTGCCGAAGCGGTCGAGGAACACGCCGGGTCGCATCACCTGGATTTCCCCGTGATGCGTCTTGATGCTGATTCCGGACGAACCCGAAACGAGGCCGCGTGGACCGGCGAAGGCTTCCAGAAAGGCCCGATGATCGCTGGGATTGTCTGCCACGAGAACGACGCCGGCGATCGCCGTTGCGGTGTTGGGATGCTTCTGGAATACCGGATTCCAGAAGTTCTCAGGATGGCGATGCAGGATGCTGAAGAAGCCCGTATCCGGGGCGAGCTTGTTCGATGCAAAGGCCAGCGCGAACGCAAGCTTGACGGTTGTGTCGTCGGGACGGCGGCCTTCCCGTTGGAATTCGTACAAGTCGAAATCGCCGATGCCGGCTGCGCGAAATGTTTCCACGTCCGGCGCGCCGCGACCTTCCAGCACCAGCATGGAAGGCCCTTGCCCTCGTTTCAGGAAATCGCGATTGAAGGCGCCGAACGAAAAGAACCGCGGGCTGTGCGGAGCCATCTCCGTGGCGTCCGCCATGGCGAGCAGTTCGATATAAACGCCTGGGAGCTGGATGACGTGGTTCTGTGTGCCCCAGTCGCGCGGATGCGTGTTGCGGGCGCCGACCTGAAAGCCGAGCCGCCGATAGAGATCGGCGGCGGCATCGAGGTCGTGCACCGCATGGACGATATGGTCGATGGCCCGTGCCACGCCGGCTTCCTGGTGTCAGCGGATCTCCGAGAACGCGGTCGGCCGCAGGATCGAGGTCTTGATGTTGGCGATCAGAAGGCCGTCCTTCTCGCTTTCATCGCGGGCCTTGTGCCACTCCGGATCGGCCTGGAACGTGTTCCATTTCTGCTCACGCTCGGCGAGCGATTCCCAGGCCAGCATGTAGTGCAGATCGTTGCTGCCGTCGCCGAGCAGCACGGTCCAGAATCCGGTTGGGCGGATGCCGTGCTTCTTCCAGATGTCGAGCGTCTTGGTCTCGAAGCGCTTGAGCAGCGCCGGCAGCTTGCCTGGAATGCACTGATAGATGCGAAGCTCGTAGATCATCGTTGCCCTCCCTTGGACTTAAAACGTCGATGCCCGGCATCGGCCGGGCATCGCAGGAAAACCAGAGGCTTTGATTATCACACCAAGTCGCTGTGCTCCACCGCGGCTATTCACCTTGTCGGCGCATACGAGGACGTCGGAATGGTGATGCCGAGCGATTTGGCGGTTTTACTTCACCACCACGGTCGTGCCGACCGACACCCGCTTGTAGAGATCGGCCACGTCCGTGTTTCTCATCCGGAAACAGCCGGACGATTCCGCTTCACCGACGGAGTCTGCATCGGGCGAGCCGTGGATCCGGTAGAGCGTGCTGCCGAGGTACATCGCGTGTGTGCCGAGCGGATTGGCCGGATCGCCGCCCTTCATGTGCGTCGGCACATCCGGTTGCCGCGCGATCATCTCCGCCGGCGGTGTCCAATCCGGATTTTCTTTCTTTGCGGTGATCTTGTGCGTGCCCTTCCACTGGAAGCCGGCGCGACCGACACCGATGCCGTATTGCAGCGCCGAGCCGCCGCCCTGAATGAGATAGAGCCGCCGCTGTGCCGTATCGACAACGATGGTGCCCGGCGCATATTTGCTTGCATAGTTCACGGTGGTGCGGCCGAGGCCGGTGCCGTCCAAGCCAAGGATGTTGTAGACGCCCTTCTTCGTCGCGCCGCCGCGCAGCATCTCTTGCCGCTCGTTGTCGAACTGGGCTTGCGCGAGACTGATGGAACCAAGCAGGGCTGCGATGGCAGCCACGGCTGCAACGAGACGTGTCAACACGAGTCCAATCCATCTGGTTGTAAATGGGCCGCGCCCGTGGAGATAAGGCTACGGTCTCGCTCGCGCGAAGGCAATTGCCCATAGCCACGACACGGGCTTTGCACCAGCGGCAGCCGATTCCCGTAATGCTGCCGCAATGTTGCGGCCGCTAGAACGGGACCACGGGTGCCGAACATGCGGATATTGCTCGTCGAAGATGAAGCGGAGATGGCTGGGGCGCTTGCCTCGGCACTGAAGGGCTACGACATGGTCGTCGACCATGTGCCGACGCTTGCCGAGGCGGAAGAAGCGATTTCCGCCGACGTGCATGCGGCGGTTCTGCTCGACCGCCAGCTCCCGGACGGTGACGGTCTCACCCTGATCCCGAAACTGAGGGCGCGAGCCGACGGTGTGCCGGTCATCGTGCTGACCGCACGGAGCGATCTGGCAGACCGTATCGCCGGGCTCGATGGCGGAGCGGACGATTATCTGGCCAAGCCGTTCGCGGTTGAAGAATTGCTGGCGCGGCTGCGTGCCGTGCTGCGCCGGCCGGCCGGGCTGCAGCCGGACAGCATGCGGGCGGGCCGTCTCGCCTTCGACTTCGGCCATCGCGAGGCGAGCGTCGACGGACGAGCACTCGACCTGCCACGGCGGGAACTCCTGGTTCTGGAGGCTCTCTTGCGACGCATGGGCCGGACCGTGCTGCGTTCAGCGCTCGAAGAAGCCGTCTATAATTTTGACGACGAGATCCAGTCGAACGCGCTCGACACGCATGTGTCGCGGCTGCGCCGCAAGCTCGCCGAAGCCAACGCAGGCGTTGAAATCCACGGCATTCGCGGCGTCGGCTATCTGCTGAAGCAGGTGCCGTGACCGATCGCTGTGAACCATACAGCCTGTGCTCGCGGCTCAGTTGGCGAGTGATCTCGCTTCAGGCGCTGCTGCTTGTGGCTGTCGTCATCCTCGTCATCGGTGCGCTGTGGGGGGCGGGCTTCCTGCTCGTCGAGCGGGACGAGGATCGCGTCATCGATGTCGTGCAGCGGGCGCTCGCGCGCGATGCGCAAGGCAGCCTGGTCCTGCGCCCAACGGCCGAACTGAGAGAGCTGCGCGAAGATATCCCCGACCTCTGGTTCCTGGTCTGGGACCGGCAGGGTCGCGCCCTCTCGGAAGGCACGGTGCCGTCCGAGTTTGCGAACATCGGCAATGCGCTCGACCATATCAGCCAGGCGCGCCTGGGCTGGCAGCTCCTCGATGACGATCCGCGCAAGCCCGCCGCGCGGCTGAAGCGCGTCAACACCGAGGCGGGCAACGTGCAGGTGCTCACGGCGACCCAGGGACGATTGTCCGGGGGCAAGGCTCTGCTCACCACGGCGCTGACGTTCTTCGGCATCGCCCTTCCCGCCTTGCTCTTGATGGCGGCCGCGACATTGATCGCAACGCCGATGGTGGTCCGGCGTGCTTTTGCAGGCCTCGATGCGACCGCAGATCAGGCCCGCAGGATCGACATCCATCAGCGGGGCGCGCAGCTGCCGGTCGATCGCATCCCGCTGGAGGTCGTGCCGCTGGTCTCCGCCGTCAACGACGCGCTCGCGCGCCTGGACGAGGGCTATTCACGCCACAAGCGCTTCGTCGCCGATGCCGCGCATGAGTTGCGGACGCCGATTGCCATTCTCAACACACGGCTGGAGTCGCTTCCGCCGGGTCCGGACAGGGCCCGCCTGCTCGAAGACACCGCGCGGCTTGCCACGCTGGCCGAGCAGCTGCTCGACATCCAACGGCTGAATCGATGCGAACATCCGTTCGCGCGGGTCGATCTCGTGACGGTCGCGCAGGGCGTGGCCGCCGACCTCGCCCCGCTCGCCATCGCGGCAGGCTACGAGCTGTCGTTTGACGCAACGGCCGGGCAGATCGAGACGCTTGGCGACCGGGCAGCCTTGGAACGGGCGCTCACCAATCTCGTGCAGAATGCGATCCAGCACGGCGGGCGTCGTGGCGCCATCAGCATCCATGTCGGCCGCCCGGCGACCATCGACGTCACGGACGAAGGCGCGGGCATTCCGCCGGATCAGCGCGCACTGATCTTTGAACCGTTTTACCGATTGGCTCCGCTCGATCGGGGCGCCGGTCTCGGCCTCAACATGGTCCGCGAGTTCGTGCTTCTTCACGGCGGCCACGTCTCCGTGCTCGACGGGCCAAATGGCGGAGCGTGCTTTCGGATGACGTTGCCGCCTGCTCCCGCACAACAAGACTGATCCGCTCCGATCCGGGTCGCATCGGCAATGCTGCCGCAATGCCGGCCAGCGACATTGCGCCGGCCTTGCCGCTGATGTGCGAGGCGCGACCCAGATCCTGGAGTGTCCATGCCGAACGATTTCTTGTCATTCTTCCTCGCCTGGATGTCGGCCCCGCGCCGGGTCGGCGCAATCGCGCCGTCGGGAGCGGCGCTCGCCGACCTCATAACCCGCGAGATCACGCCATCGAGCGGCCCGGTCATCGAGCTCGGACCCGGCACGGGCGCGTTCACCTACCAATTGCTGAAGCGCGGCATCCGCCAGCAAGACCTCACATTGATCGAATACGGCTCGGATTTCATGAAGCTCTTGCAGGTGCGCTTTCCAGGCGCCCGCGTGCTCTGGATGGACGCCGCGCGGCTGGCGGCAGAACGTCTCTACGACGGTGCCCCGGTCGGCGCGGTCATCAGCGGACTGCCGCTGCTCAACATGTCGACGCGCAAGGCGATCGCCATTCTCAGCGGTGCGTTCAGCTATGTCCGCCCGGGAGGAGCGTTCTATCAGTTCACCTACGGCATGAGCTGCCCGGTGCCGCGGCCGTGCTGGACCGGCTGGGGCTTCGCGCGACGCTCGTGGACCGCGCGATGCTGAATATGCCGCCTGCCGCCGTCTATCGGCTGTCGCGACGACCGCAGATCAATCTCGTCGCCGCCAACCCGTTCGCTATGGGCCAGGCCATCGCCAGGCAGGCAAGGCCGATTGCAGATGATCCGGCCAATGCCGTTGCGTCAAACCAGGCGTGACCGCTCCACCGCCGCGCCGATGAAGGACGAGAACAGCGGGTGCGGCTCGAACGGCCGCGACTTCAGCTCGGGATGATACTGCACCCCGATGAACCAGGGATGGTCGGCGTATTCGATGGTCTCCGGCAGCACGCCGTCAGGCGACATGCCGGAGAAGCGCATGCCGTGCTGCTCCAACCGGTCCTTGTAGGCGGTGTTGACCTCGTAGCGGTGACGATGCCGCTCGGAGATATCCGTCGAGCCGTAGATGTCGGCGATCTTGCTGCCGCGTTTGAGCGCCGCCGGATAGGCGCCGAGCCGCATGGTGCCGCCGAGGTCGCCTGCGGCCTGGCGCTTCTGCAATTCGTTGCCCTTGAGCCACTCGGTCATCAGGCCCACGACCGGTTCGGGCGTCGGCGCGAATTCGGTGGAGTTGGCCTCGGCGATGCCGAGCAGGTTTCGCACCGCCTCGATGACGGCCATCTGCATGCCGAAGCAGATGCCGAAATACGGCATCTGGCGCTCGCGGGCGAACTGCGCCGCGCGGATTTTTCCCTCGGCGCCGCGCTGGCCGAACCCGCCCGGCACCAGGATGCCGTTGACGTGCTCGAGGAACGGCGCCGGGTCTTCCTTCTCGAACACCTCGGACTCGATCCAGTCGAGATTGACCCTCACCTTGTTGGCGATGCCGCCATGGGACAGCGCCTCGATCAGCGATTTGTAGGCGTCCTTCATGCCGGTGTATTTGCCGACGACCGCAATGGTCACCTGGCCTTCGGGATTGCGGATGCGCTCGTTGATCAGCTTCCAGCGCGCCAGATCCGGCGGCTGGCTCGGGTCGAGGCCGAACGCGTGCAAGACTTCGGTGTCGAAGCCTTCGGCCGAATACGCCTCCGGCACCGCATAGACGTTGTCGACGTCGCGCGCCTCGATCACCGCGCTTTCGCGCACGTTGCAGAACAGAGACAGCTTGCGCCGCTCCTCCTTGGGGATCGGCCGGTCGGTGCGGCACAGCAGGATGTCCGGCTGGATGCCGATCGAGAGCAGTTCCTTGACCGAGTGCTGGGTCGGCTTGGTCTTCAGTTCGCCCGCGCTCGGGATATACGGCATCAGCGTGAGATGCACGTAGATCGCATGGTTGCGCGGCAGCTCGTTGCCGAACTGGCGGATCGCTTCCAGGAACGGCAGGCTTTCGATGTCGCCGACCGTGCCGCCGACCTCCATCAGCACGAAATCGACGCCGTCATTGCCTTCGCGGATGAAGTCCTTGATGGCGTTGGTGACGTGCGGGATCACCTGGATGGTGGCGCCGAGATAGTCGCCGCGCCGCTCCTTGGTGAGGATGTCCTGGTAGATGCGGCCTTGCGTGATGTTGTCCTGCTTGCTCGCCGGATTGCCGGTGAAGCGCTCGTAATGGCCGAGATCGAGATCGGTCTCTGCGCCGTCGTCGGTGACGAACACCTCGCCGTGCTGATAGGGCGACATCGTGCCCGGATCGACATTGAGATAGGGGTCGAGCTTGCGCAGCCGCACCGAATAGCCGCGGGCCTGCAGGCAGGCGCCGAGCGCTGCCGATGCGAGACCCTTGCCGAGTGAGGAAACCACGCCGCCGGTGATGAAGATGTACCGCGCCATGGGGCTCAACCTTTAGCGTCCGCGAATCGATTCGACGAGAGCGCCGGGCGGGAATGAGCCATGCGGCTCCGCATGTTTTGTGGATAAGCCTGCTGAGGCCCTGAAGCACGCAATCCGCCAACAACTTGGCCGAGAGTTTTCGGTTGCAACTTCATGTTTCACCTCGCCCAAAAGCGAAGGGGCCGGTCACCCGGCCCCTTGGCTTTTCTACTGCCGTGGCACCTGCGGCCCGGCTGGTGCCTGCGGCGGCGCCGCCGGCTGCTGTTGCGGCGTCCCGCCGCCGAGTTGGTTGAGCACGCCGCCGCCCGCGCCTGGCGCGCCTGGAACCGCGGGTGCAGAAGGCGCAGCCGGCCCGCTGCTGTCGAGGATCGAGCGCGGCTTGCGGTCCAGGCTCGCATACCAGGACAGGAACAAGCTGGTCACGAAGAACATCGCCGCGAGGATCGCGGTGGTCCGGGTCAGCACGTTGGCAGTGCCGCGGCTCGACAGGAACCCGCCGCCCCCGCCTCCGCCGCCTCCCATCCCAAGGCCGCCGCCTTCGGACTTCTGGATCAGCACGAGGCCCACCATGGCCACGACGATCATCAGATGGATCAGCATAATGACGTAGTGCATAACGGTGCGCTCAAGCGGGTTTGCGGGCTAACGGGCCCGTTTCACGATCCCCGATATAGGAATTCGGGGCGGTGTCTACACCATCGCCCCCGGTATTTCCACCCCGGGCCGCCGATTGGGCCTTTGAGTCGCGGAAAACGGCCAATTCAGGGATTTCCGGTCATGCGTGGACCAGCGGTCCCGGGTTCTTCAGATACTTGGTGGTGATCGCTTCCGCCGCGAAATAGGACAGCGCACCGACCAGCCCGGTCGGATTGTAGGAGGCATTCTGCGGGAACAGCGAGGCGCCCATCACGAACAGATTGTCGGCGCCCCAGGCCTGGCAGTAGCGGTTGACCACGCTCGATTGCGGATCGAACCCGATCATCGTGCCGCCGGTGTTGTGGGTCGACTGATACGGCACGACATTGTAGGTGCCGGTCCGCGCGCTGGCCTTGCCCTTGATGGTTGGCTTCATCGCGGTGGCGAGCTTGTCGAGCACGCCGGCGATGTAGTTCGCCATCTTCTTGTCGTTGTCGCGGAAGTCGTAGCTCATCCGGATCAGCGGCCGGCCGAGCGCGTCCTTGTAGGTCGGATCGAGGTCGAGATAGTTCTCGCGGTGGGCGTAGTTGCAGCCCGAGGCGCCGATGTTGACGGCGTGGTTGTACCACTTGGCGGTCGCCTTCTTCCAATCGCGGCCCCAGCGCGGCGTGCCGGCCGGCACCGGTCGCGTCAGGATCGGCCGGCCGTTCGAGCCGCCGCAGGAGATCCAGGCGCCGCCGAAGAAGCCCAGACCCGAATGGTCGAAGTTGTCGCCGTTGAAGTCGTCGATGTTCATGCCGTGCGAGGCGCCGGCGGCCATGAACGGATTGACCTCGATATTCTCGAAGAACATCGTCACGCTGTTGCCGCTGACCTGGTAGCAATAATTCTTGCCGATGGCGCCCTTCCCGGTCGCGGGATCGTACTGCTCGCCGATGCCGGCCATGCGCATCAGCAGCACGTTGTTGAACACGTAGGCGCCAAGCAGCACGAGCTGCGCCGGCTGCTCGAACTCCTCGCCGCTCCGCGTATCGACATAGCGGACGGCTTTCACCTTCTTGGCCTGCTTGTCGTAGACCAGCTCCTTCACATAGGCGTAGGTGCGCAGCTCGAAGTTCTTGTCGGCGGTGAGCACCGGCAGGATGGTCGATTGCGGCGAGGCCTTGGCGTTGGCCTCGCAGCCGAAGCGCTCGCAGTGGCCGCAATATTCGCAGGCGCCGAGCGTCAGCCCCTCGGTGTTGGTGTAGGCCTCGCTCATGTTGGCGGCGGGCGCCTGGAACGGGTGATAGCCCAGCTCCTTCGCAGCCTTCTGCATCAGCTCGCCGCGAATGGTCATCGCCAGCGGCTTGTTCGGATATTCGTTCTGCCGCGGACCTTCGAAGGTGTTGCCGCCGTCGATCTTCACGCCGCGCAGATTGCCGGCCTTGCCGGAGATGCCGCACAGCTTCTCAAAGCGGTCGTAGTACGGCTCGAGCTCCGCATAGGTGACCGGGAAATCCGCGATCGTCATCTCGGCCGGCACGGCATTCTTGCCGTAGCGGTTTTCCAGGTGCGAGCGCAGCACGTGGTCGGACTCCAGAAGCCGCCAGGTCACGCCGTTCCAGTGCGCGCCCGCGCCGCCCACGCCGGTGCCGGGCAGGAACGAGCCGAGCCGGCGGATCGGCAGCGCCGTTTCCGATGGTGAATGGCGCAGCGTCACGGTCTCGGTCTGGGTGTCCTGGAACAGCTCCTGGCGCACCGCATATTTCAGATCGTCGCGGACGTTCGGGATCGCAAAGTCGTCCCGCGCCGTCCGGTTCGGGCCGCGCTCAAGGCCTACGACCTTGAGGCCGGCCTTGGTGAGTTCGCGCGCGAGAATGCTGCCGGTGAATCCAACGCCGATGCAGACCGCATCGACTTCCTTGAGCATCGTGGCCATGGTCGCCTCCCCTCAAGAAAAGTCCGCGATGGAACGCGGCGGCTTGTCGTATTTCTTGTTGTAGTAAGTCTTGATCTCTTCGCGGTAGATCGCGGGCAGCCCCGGGTAGCCGACCATCTTCCACGCCGCCATGTCGCGGTTGCCGCCATACATCGGGTCGGCGAAGAAGCCCTCCATGGTGATCTGCAGCAGTGCATTGAAGAACGCTCTGCTGCTGAAGCCCGGGAATTCGGCCTTGCCCTCTTCCATCGTCTTGAACGCGGCGATGCGATCCTGCTCCGCGAGCCGGTCGAAGTCCTTGCCGTAGGTCTTGCGGGTGAATTCGTTCGCCGCCGTGATGCCGGCGCGGAAGAATTCGCGCGGGTTCAGTTCGAGCTGATAGCCAAGCTCGGGCTTCGCCTTCAGGAACGGGCCCTGGCGATAGAGCCGCGCGCCGCTGCCGTAAGCGCCGGCGAGCTGCCGGTCGATGAACACCGCGACGCCGCAGTCGCTGCCCGACGGCGACAATTCGTCGGCCGGGATGATGGTGTCGACCGCAGCGGTGAAGAAGGCCACTTCGGTGGCATTCAGCGTGAGCCAGGTCTCCGGTGCCGGTTGAGCTGGCGTTGCTGCGGGCTGCTGCTGCGCCACCGCCGGCGTGGTTGCGACGACGGGCGCGAGCGTTGCCGCAACAGCAGTTCCTGCCGCGCCCGCGCCCTTCAGGAAGTCGCGGCGCGGAATCGGAGTCCGATTGTCGTTTGAAGACATGGCGCTCTCTCCCCAATCTCCTACGTCATGGGCGACGTAGGGCGCGTGCGCTTAACGCACGCATATTCTTGGTTTGAGATTAGACCAATTCGAATGGAGGGGTACAAGCGTCCCGCGACGGTCTCGATTGCGTCAGCGGTATGCGGCGGCGATGCCGAAGAAGTCGTCGGCCTTGAGGCTTGCGCCACCGACCAGTGCGCCGTCCACGTTGGCGACGCCCATCAGCTCCGCGGCGTTCGATGGCTTGACCGAGCCGCCGTAGAGAATGCGGATCGCGTCAGCCGTACTACCGTACCGCGACGCGAGACGCTTGCGGATAAAGGCGTGCGCCTCCGCAACGTCAGCCGCAGTGGGCGTGAGCCCGGTGCCGATCGCCCAGACCGGCTCGTAGGCAATCACGAGATTTGAGCCCGTCGCGCCGTCCGGCAACGAGCCGTCGAGCTGGCGGCCGAGCACGTCGAGCGTCTTCCCGGCCTCGCGTTCGGCCTGCGTCTCACCGATGCAGACGATTGCGCAAAGGTTGGCGCGCCAGGCGGCCTCCGCTTTCGCTCGCACGTCGGCGTCGGTTTCCTTGTGATAGGTCCGCCGCTCGGAATGGCCGACGATCACCGCAACCGCGCCGATGTCGGCCAGCATCTCGGCCGCGATGTCACCGGTGAACGCGCCCGACGGCTTGGCGTGACAATCCTGGCCGCCGATGGCGACGCGGGAGCCTTCCACCGACTCCACGGCATCGACACAGAAGCCGATCAGGGTCGCCGGCGGGCAGATCATCAGGTCGGCCTTGGGAACGGTGTCCGCGCCTTGGGCGATCTTCTCCAGCTCGATGATCGAGTCCTGGAGCCCGTTCATTTTCCAGTTGCCCGCGACCAGCGGGCGGCGCTGCGATGCGGCCATCCGTCTCCCCATTTTTCCGAGCCGTAACAGAGCCTTGAAGGCCGCGCCAGTGGCGCTTTGAAGCTATTCGCGTCGGTTGCGATGCCATTGGACGGCCTCTATATTCCGGCCCCAATCGGCCCTCTATCGGCCGCTCTTCCAGACAAACGAACGGTTACATGCTTCGAGGTATTCACAAGGCCTCCTCCAACTGGATCGGCCGCGCCGTCATGGGCGTGGTGCTGGGCCTGATCGCCATCAGCTTCGGCATCTGGGGCATCGGCGACATTTTCCGCGGCTTCGGCCAGTCGACGCTGGCCAAGGTCGGCGGCACTGAGATCCGGATCGAGACCTTCCGTCAGCAGTACCAGGACCGGCTGCAGCAGCTCGGCCGCCAGTTCAACCGTCCAATCCTGCCCGACCAGGCCCGCGCGCTCGGTCTCGACCGCCAGTTTCTGAGCCAGATGATTGCCGACACCGCGATCGATGAGAAAACGAGATCGCTGCGGCTCGGCGCAAGCGACGCCGAGATCGCGCGGCAGGTGACCGACATGCCGGCCTTCAAGGGCATTAACGGCCAGTTCGACCGGGCGCGTTTCGAGGCCGTGATCCGCAACGGTGGTTACAACGAGCAGAGGTTCCTCGCCGAGCAGCGCCGCAATCTGGTGCGCCAGCAGCTGGTCAACACCATCAGCGACCAGACCTTCGTGCCCAAGACCTCGCTCGAAGTGTTCAACCGCTTCCAGAACGAAGAGCGCACCGTCGAGTATGTGTTGCTCGGCAAGGCGCAGGCCGGAGACATCCCGGAGCCCTCGGCAGAGGCGCTCGCCAAGTATTTTGAGGAGCGCAAGGTTGTGTTCCGCGCGCCTGAGACGCGCAAGGTCACCATCGTGACGTTGAAGCCCGAAGACATCGCGGGGCGCATCGTGGTGTCCGAGGACGATCTGAAGAAGACCTACGCTTCGCGCAAGGCGCGTTACGAGACGCCGGAGCGGCGCAAGATCAGACAGATCGTGTTCCCGAACATGGACGAGGCGAAAGCCGCGTCGGAGAAGCTTTCCTCCGGCACCTCGTTCGACGATCTTGCCAAAGAGCGCGGGCTGAAGGACACCGACATCGACCTCGGCAATGTGACGAAGGCCGCAGTGGTGGACCGTGAGGTCGGCAATGCCGCTTTTGCGCTGAACAACGGCGAGGTCTCGAAGCCGATCGAGGGTCGTTTCGGCATCGCCATCGTCAAGGTCGATGCCATCGAGCCGGCCGCCACGAAGTCTTTCGAAGAGGTCTCGGCCGATCTCAAGAAGGAGCTTTCGCTCGATCGCGCCAAGAACGAGACGACCAGCGTCCAGGAAAAGGTCGAGGACGAGCGGCTGGGCGGCGCGTCTCTGGCCGACGCGGCCAAGAAATTCGGTCTCATGCCGCGCGTCATCGACAGCATCGATCGGAGCGGCAAGGACGCGTCAGGCCAGCCTGTCGCCGATCTGCCGGAAGGCGTCGATCTGCTTTCTGCGATCTTCTCGGCCGACGTGCATGGCGAGAACGAGCCGCTGCGGCTTCCCAACAATGCCGGCTACGTCTGGTACGATGTCGACAGCATCTCGGCCGCCCATGACCGCAAGCTCGACGAGGTCAAGGACGACGTGCTGACGCATTACCGCGACGATGAGGTCACCAAGGCGCTGCGCGCCAAGGCGACTGCGCTGGTCGACAAGATCAAGGGCGGCACGTCGTTTGCCGACGCCGCCAAGGCCGACGATCTCAAGGTCGAGTGGCGTCCCGGCATCAAGCGCGGCAACACGCCGCCTCCGCTTTCCGCCGCCGCTGTCGCCGAAGTGTTCCGCACGCCGAAGGATGGCGTCGGCACCGTGGAAGGCACGACCCCCGCCGAGCGCATCGTGTTCCGCGTCAGCGAGATCAAGGTGCCGCCGCTCGACGCGGAATCCGCCGATTCCAAGCGCATCGACGAGGCACTCCGCCAGCGCAACGCCGAGGACATCATCGCGCAGTACGTGGCGCGCCTGCGGGACGATGTCGGCGTTTCCGTCAACTACAACCTGCTGAGCCAAGACAGCAGCAACAACCCGCAGTACTAGGGCCCATGCAGATCGAGCCGCGGGCTGACGCCTTTTCCACGCGTTACGGCCGCGGCGAGGCGCAAGTGGTCTGGACCACACTGGTCGCCGACCTGCAAACGCCAGTGTCGGCGTTCCTCAAGATCGCCGGCGGGCGCCCGATGAGCTTCCTGCTGGAGTCGGTTGAAGGCGGTGCGGTGCGCGGCCGCTACTCGGTGATCGGGCTCGACCCCGACGTGGTGTGGCGCTCCGCCTCCGGGCGTGCCGAGATCAACCGCACGGCGCGGACCGATGCCGACCATTTCATCGCCTGCGACGCCCCGCCGCTTGAAGCGCTTCGCGCGCTGATCGCCGAAAGCCGCATCGCGTTGCCGGATGGCCTGCCGCCGATGGCGGCGGGCGTGTTCGGCTATCTCGGTTACGACATGGTTCGGCTGATGGAGGATCTGCCGGCCTCCCATCCCGATCCGATCGACATTCCGGACGCCGTCCTGATCCGCCCGACGCTCATCGTGGTATTCGATGCCGTCAAAGACAGCATCACGGTGGTGACGCCGGTGCGACCGGAACCGGGCGTCATCGCAAAGGTCGCGCTGGCGCGCGCCGAAGAGCGGCTGTCCGCGGTGGTCGATGCGCTCGACCGGCCGCTCGACAAGACCGCCGTGGGCTCGGAGGCCGGTCCACTCGACGTTCCGGCGAAATCCAACACCACGCCCGCCGAATACCAGGCGATGGTCCAGAAGGCCAAGGAGTACATCCTCGCCGGCGACATCTTCCAGGTGGTGCTGTCGCAGCGCTTCCAGGCGCCCTTTACGCTGCCGCCCTTTGCGCTCTATCGCGCGCTGCGGCGAGTCAATCCGGCGCCGTTTCTCTACTTTCTCGACTTCGGCGGCTATGCGGTCGCGGGCTCGAGCCCCGAGATCCTGGTGCGGGTGCGCTCGGATGTCGTGACGATCCGCCCGATCGCGGGCACGCGGCCGCGCGGCGAGACGCCTCATGACGACAAGGCGCTGGAAGAAGAACTCCTCGCCGACCCGAAGGAGCGCGCCGAGCACCTGATGCTGCTCGATCTCGGTCGCAACGACGTCGGCCGCGTTGCCAGGATCGGCAGCGTCAAGGTCACCGACCGGTTCTTCATCGAGCGCTACAGCCACGTCATGCACATCGTTTCCAACGTCGAGGGCGTGTTGTCCGACCGGTGCGACTCGCTCGATGCGCTGGCCGCGGGCTTCCCTGCCGGCACGGTGTCTGGCGCGCCCAAGGTGCGCGCCATGCAGATCATCGACGAACTGGAGAAGGAAAAGCGTGGGCTCTACGCCGGCTGTGTCGGCTACTTTTCAGCAGCCGGCGAAATGGACTCCTGCATCGTGCTGCGCACCGCGCTGATCAAGGACGGCACCATGTACGTGCAGGCGGGCGCCGGCATCGTGGCCGACAGCAATCCTGCGAGCGAACAGGCCGAATGCGTCAACAAGGCCAAGGCCCTGTTCCGCGCCGCCGAAGAGGCGCGGCGTTTTGCCAGCGCGGCCAGCCGCGGACAGTAGCCGCCAAACGCGGGATCGCGATGCGTTCGACGACTGGTGCAGTCGTCCGACCGCCGGTACAGTCTGAGAACTGAAACGGGGCCGATATCATGAAACGCGCATTGTTCTTCGTTGCCATCGTCGCCGCGATGTCGTTCGTCGGCTCGCCTGACAGCATCGCCCAGAGTGCCGCTCCTGACACGGCAGCGGTTACGGGGATGAAACCCGACCGCGTCACGGCGCCGCGCTGGATGCGCGAAGGGATGCAAAAGAGAGAAGCGGTGAAACGCAAAAAGCGCGCCGAGTGTCGCGCCAAGGCGAAGGCCGAGAAGGTGCCGCTCTTCAAGCGCCCGGCTTACGTCAAAGGTTGCACGACACAGTCGAACTGACCGCCATTGCGAGCACCGCAGGCCGCGGACAGGAGCCTAATCGGGGGGGCATCCCGTGAGCGCATGGTTTTGAGGCGTCACGGCCTTCCTTGAGGCACAGGAACTGTCCGGCGACGCCGGAAATGCCTCCCTTGATGGTTCGCTTCCGCCCTGAGCCGCTGGCGTGAGTTTTGCTCAGCCTTCTCGACAAAACATCTTGTCGAGAAGGCATGAGGACATGACGACATTCCGGAACTGCGTTCAGTGCGCGCTCGCGTTGCTTCTGCTCGTTGCGTTCTGTGACAAGACGCCGGCGCAGGACTATCCGTCCCGGCCTGTTACCATCATCGTTCCGGTCGCGGCGGGCGGCTCCATCGACACCATCGCGCGGCTGGTCGCGCAGAAGCTTTCGGATCGCCTGGGTCAGCCGTTCGTCATCGAGAACAGGACCGGAGCCGGCATGGTGATCGGCACCTCGGCCGTGGCCAAGGCGACACCCGATGGCTACACGATGCTGCTCGCGAGCAGCTCCGCGCTCGCCATCAACGTCACGGTGCACAAGGCACTCCCCTACGATCCGTTGAAGGATTTCGTCCCCGTGGCGCATGTCGCCAACAGCCCGTTCACGCTGGCGGTCAATTTGTCCCTTCCAGTGAATTCGGTGCCCGAGCTGATCAAGTACGCCAAGGACAAGCCGGGAGAACTGTCTTACGGGACAGCCGGACCGGGCTCGCCGCATCATCTGTTCACGGAGTTGCTGAAGACCAAGGCCGGCATTGAGATGATCCATGTTCCCTATCGCGGCAATGTGCCGGCGATGACTGATCTCGTCGCCGGCCACATCCAGGTGGTGTTCTCCGATCCGTCCGGATTGCCGTTGATCAAGGAGCGCAAGGTCCGCCCGCTGGGTGTGTCGACACTGGACCGGCTGCCATCCATTCCGAACGTTCCGCCGCTCGCTGAAGCGGGCGTGCCGGGTTTCGATGCGGCGGCCTGGGTGATGCTGGCGCTGCCGGCCGCAACGCCGAAGCCCATCGTCGACAGGCTGAACACCGAGATGAAGACCATCGCGACGTTGCCTGACGTCCGCGAAGCGATGGCGAACAACTCCGTCATCCCGGTCGAGACGCCGCCGCCTGACGAGTTGCAGCGCTTCCTCGCAGCCGAGATCGCCCGCTGGGGTCAAGTGGTGCGGCAGGCCGGCATCGCTGGCTCGGAGTAGAGCGTTTCGCGTCGATCTCAGCCAATCCCGCACACTCGAATACTTGTTTGCATTCTCGCAAATCACGTGTAGACGCGAATTTGCCTCGTTCGTTGAGGGCGTCATCTAGAGACGTCTATTTGGCGGAGCGGGGTGTGGCGCCTGCAGGCGTGGCTCGTGACCACGTCCCAGGGTGCGAGGTCATCGTCCGTCCCCGATGAGGGGGCCGCCTTCAGTGGCAGGGCGCGGTCGGGTGAAAGCGGGCGCAAATGCCCCCTGGAGCATGGTGGGTGAAAGCCCAGCCGGTCCGATCGAATCTCGAACGGTGGCCTCGCAATAAATCGCCACAAGTGGAGCGCCGGGAGGCGAGCGGGCTTCGCAAAAAGCCCGCGGCACCTCCCAAGGGTGCCGACGACCACGTAGCGCCAACCGGCGCTCCGCGCCCTCACTCATGTGAGGGACGAGGAAGAATAGAGGCGCTGGCCCCGTGCCTGCTTTGAAGGGGCCGATGAATCACGCCTGCATGGATGCTGAAAGTGACTGTTCGCGCGACGCCAGAGCGCAGGAGGTCACGAAATGGCATGGCTCCGGCCAACCCGAGGGCTTCTTGCCCGGTTCGCTTGACCCCTCCCTTTGCCCCCTCTAAGACCCGAAACGTGCTAGAGAAATGACCATGATCGTGCTGGTCGACAATTACGACAGCTTCACCTTCAATCTCGTCCACTACCTGGGCGGGCTTGGAGCCGACGTGGCCGTGCATCGCAATGACAAGATCGCGGTCGCCGATGTGCTGTCGCTCAATCCCGAAGCCATTGTGCTGTCGCCTGGCCCCTGCACGCCCAATGAGGCCGGCATCTGCCTCGAGTTGATCGAGCAGGCCTCGCCGGCCATCCCCATCCTCGGGGTTTGTCTCGGCCACCAGTCGATCGGCCAGGCGTTCGGCGGCAAGGTGGTGCGGGCGCCGCAGCCGGTGCATGGCAAGTTGTCCGAGGTGCGCCACGAGGGCGCCAGCGTATTCCGCGGCATCAATGGGCCTTTCAAAGCGACGCGCTATCACTCGCTGGTGGTCGAGCGGCAGAGCATGCCAGACAATCTCGACGTGACGGCCGAGACGGACGACGGCCTTGTCATGGGGCTCGCGCACAAATCGCGGCCGGTGCACGGCGTGCAATTCCATCCGGAAAGCATCGCCTCCGAGCACGGCCATCTGATGCTGAAGAACTTTCTCGAAATCGCCGCGCAATGGAACGCTGCGCGCGGCCGTCAACATGTGCATTGAGTGAGGAGACGGTTGTGAGCGACGAATTGAGGGGGCTCATCGCCAAGGTTGCCGCGGGCTCGGCCCTGTCGCGCGATGAAGCCGCGGTCGCTTTCGACCGTATGATGTCGGGCGAAGCGACGCCCTCGCAGATGGGCGGCCTTTTGATGGGCATGCGGGTGCGCGGCGAAACCGTCGACGAGATCGCGGGCGCGGCCACCACCATGCGCTCGAAGATGACCAAGGTCGCGGCGCCACCTGACGCCATCGATGTGGTCGGCACCGGCGGCGATGGCTCAGGCTCCTACAACGTCTCGACCTGCGCGGCGCTGATCGTTGCCGGCGTCGGCGTGCCCGTCGCCAAGCACGGCAATCGCGCGCTGTCGTCGAAGTCCGGCGCGGCCGACGTGCTCGGCGCGCTCGGCGTCAAGATCGATCTGCGGCCCGACGAGATCACCCGCTGCATCTACGAGGCCGGCATCGGCTTCATGTTCGCGCCGGCGCATCACCCGGCCACGAAGAACGTCGCTGCGACCCGCGTCGAACTCGCGACGCGAACGATCTTCAACCTGCTAGGGCCCATCTCCAATCCGGCGAGCGTGAAGCGCCAGATGGTCGGCGTGTTCTCGCGGCAATGGATCGAGCCGGTGGCCCAGGTGCTCAAGATGCTCGGCTCGGAGGCCGCTTGGGTCTGCCACGGCTCCGACGGTCTCGACGAGATCACCACGTCCGGCCCGACGCACGTCGCGGCGCTGGAGAACGGCAACGTCCGCACCTTCGAGGTCAATCCAGAAGACATCGGCGTGACGCGCTCCAAGCCTGAGATGTTGCGCGGCGGCGACGCCGACGCAAATGCTGCGGCTCTGATGGCTGTGCTAAAAGGCAACAAGGGGCCCTACAGGGACATCGCAATCTTCAATGCTGCGGCAGCGCTGATCGTCGCCGGCAAGGCGAAGGACTTGAAAGACGGTGCGGCGATGGCCGCGAAGTCGCTCGATAGCGGCGAGGCTGAGGGGCGGCTGCAACGCCTGATCAGGGTCTCGAACGAGCAATGACCGACATCCTGAAAAAGATCGAGGCCTACAAGCGCGAGGAAATCGCCGCAGCCAAGCGCGAGCGGTCTTACGCGGTGGTCGAGGCGGCGGCGAAGGCCGCCCCTGCCCCGCGCGGTTTTCTCAAGAATATCGAGCGTCGCGTCAGCCTTGGCGACTACGCCCTGATCGCCGAGATCAAGAAGGCGAGTCCATCGGCAGGCCTCATTCGTCCGGATTTCGATCCGCCGGCGCTCGCGCGTGCCTACGAGGCCGGCGGCGCTGCGTGTCTGTCGGTGCTGACGGACGCACCGTCGTTCCAGGGCAAGCCGGAGTTTCTGACGGCGGCGCGGGCCGCCTGCTCGCTGCCGGCCATCCGCAAGGACTTCATGTTCGAGCCCTATCAGGTGGCGGAAGCCCGCGCGATGGGCGGCGACTGCATCCTGGTCATCATGGCCTGCGTCGACGACGTCTGCGCCAAAGAGCTCGAAGACGCGGCCTTCTCGTTCGGCATGGACGTGCTCGTTGAGGTGCACAACGAGGACGAGCTTGCGCGCGCATCGAAACTCAAGACGCGGCTGTTTGGCATCAACAACCGCGATCTCAAGGTGTTCAAGACCTCGCTTGCCGTCAGCGAGCGGCTCGCGCCGCAGGTGCCGGCCGGCAAGATCATCGTCGGCGAGAGCGGCATCCACACGCCGGCCGATCTCGCGCGGCTTTCCGCAGTCGGCATCAAGACCTTCCTGGTCGGCGAAAGCCTGATGCGGCAGGCTGACGTGACGGCGGCAACGCGCGCGCTGCTCGCACGCGCTCCAGCCGAGGCGATCGCGAGATAGGCCCATGGCCAGAAAATCCAGCGCCAAGCAACCCGCAGCCGAGAAGCCCGCAGCCAAGCTGTCGCATCTCGGCGCGGGTGGCGAGGCGCGGATGGTCGACGTCTCGGGCAAGGACACGACCGAGCGGGTGGCTGTGGCCGAAGGCCATATCGTGATGCAGACTGAAACGCTCGACATCGTGCTCAACGGCAATGCCGTGAAAGGCGACGTGCTGGGCGCGGCCCGCATCGCCGGCATTATGGCGGCCAAGCGCACGCACCAGCTCATTCCGCTCTGTCATCCGCTGCCGATCACCAAGGTCGCCATCGACATCGAGCCCGACCATCGGCTGCCCGGCTTCGTCGTGCAGGCAACCGTGAAGGTGACGGGCCAGACCGGCGTCGAGATGGAGGCGCTGACCGCGGCATCGGTCGCCTGTCTCACGATCTACGACATGGTGAAGGCGGTCGAGAAAGGCATGCGGATCGAAGGCATCCGGCTCTTGGAGAAGACCGGCGGCAAATCGGGCACTTATCGCGCCGAAGGGCACGAGCCCAACGAAAAGTCGTCGAAAGGTTAGGTATGGCGTCCTTGCTGCTGGTGGCCGACGCGCTGAAGCGCGTGCTCGATGGCGTTGAACCGTTGCCTGCTGAAAATGCGCCGCTGGTCGAGGCCGAAGGCCGCGTGCTGGCAGCGGACGTCGCCGCGCTCCGCACCCAGCCGCCGGCCGACATGTCGGCGATGGACGGCTATGCGGTGAAGGCCGCCGACGTCGCGAAGGTGCCGGTCGATTTGAAACTGGTCGGCGAAGTCGCGGCCGGCCGGCCGTTCAGCGGCGAGGTGCATGCCGGCGAGGCTGCGCGGATATTCACCGGCGGCGTGGTGCCGCCCGGGGCCGACACCATCGTCATCCAGGAGAACACCAAGCGCGACGGCGATCGGATCACGGTCGACACCCCCTCGCCGGCCGGACGGCACATCCGCCGCGCCGGCCTCGACTTCAAGGACGGCCAGGTGCTGCTGCCGCGCGGCCGGCGTCTCAGCGATCGCGACGTGATGCTTGCCGCTGCCATGAGCCATCCCACGTTGCCGGTGCATCGGCGGCCCAAGGTCGCGGTGCTGGCCACCGGCGATGAGCTCAAGCCGCCGGGCAGCAAATTGGGCGCCGGCGAGATCGTCTATTCCAACGGCTTCGCGCTGATGGCATTGGCGCGGAACGAAGGCGCGACGGTCACTGACATTGGCATCGTGCCGGACAAAGTCGAGGCCACGGTCGAGGCCATTCGCAGAGCGCGAGCGAGCGGCGCCGACGTGCTGCTGACGACCGGCGGCGCCTCGGTCGGCGATTACGACCTGGTGCAGCGCGGGCTCAAGGCCGAGGGCTTGGACCTGTCGTTCTGGCGCGTGGCGCTTCGTCCTGGCCGGCCGATGATGAACGGCAAGCTCGGCTCCATGCATGTGCTTGGCATGCCGGGCAACCCGGTTTCGGCCTATGTCTGCTCGTTCCTGTTTCTGGTGCCGCTGCTCCGGCGGCTGGCGGGCCGCAGCGATCTGTCGGCTGCGCCCGAATCGGCAAAGCTCGGCGTGGCGCTGCCCGAAAACGACGAACGGGCCGACTACATGCGCGCGACGCTCGTGCCGGGCCCTGACGGGGTTCCGGTCGTCACGCCGGCCAAGACGCAGGATTCGTCGATGATGGCAGTCCTCGCAAACGCAGACTGTCTCTTGATTCGCGAGCCATTCGAGCCTGCAGCTCCTGCGGGAAGTCGTTGTTCGATCCTTAGGCTTACGCGGCCGTTTTAGCGTTCCTTCGACTTGTTCACGCCAAATTAAAGGGTTGCGGAACAAGGATAGAACATATAGTGTCCGTTCATGATTTGTTTTCTACCGCTTGGGGCGGTTGGAAACGGCCGGAGGAACCCACCCGATGCTGACCCGCAAACAATTTGAACTGCTCCGTTTCATTCATGAGCGGTTGAAGGAAGCCGGCGTCCCGCCGTCATTCGACGAGATGAAGGACGCCCTCGACCTGCGGTCCAAGTCCGGAATTCACAGGCTGATCACCGCCCTGGAAGAGCGCGGGTTCATCCGCCGCCTACCGAACCGTGCGCGCGCCATCGAGGTGATCAAGCTGCCGGAGCCGGTGAGCCAGGGCGTGGGCCGCAGAGGTTTCACGCCGAGCGTCATCGAGGGCAATCTCGGCAAAGTGCGGGCACAGGCCGCCTCCGAGGACGACAACGGCCGACCGGTCGCGATCCCGGTGATGGGGCGCATCGCCGCCGGCACGCCGATCGAGGCGATCCAGAGCAAGAGCCACGTCATCAGCATGCCACCCGATATGCTGAGCACGGGCGAGCATTTCGCCCTCGAGGTGCGCGGCGACTCGATGATCGAGGCCGGCATCCTCGAAGGCGACACGGTGCTGATCAAGAAGACCGAGGCTGCCGACACTGGCGATATCGTCGTCGCCTTGATCGACGAGGAAGAAGCGACCTTGAAGCGTTTTCGCCGCAGAGGCGCCTCGATCGCGCTCGAGCCCGCGAACGCGTCCTACGAGGTGCGCATTCTTCCGCCGACGCGGGTGCGCATCCAAGGCAAGATGGTGGGCCTGTTCCGGCGCTACTGACCGGGATCAGTCGCCGGCTTCCAGATCTTCCGGCTTCGGTGTGGCATCGCGCGGCGTCGTTCTTTGCCGTGCCGCCGCGGTTGTTGTTTCCTCGCTGGTCGCAACACCGCGGGCCCATGGCCGGTCCTGACCCGCGGGCCGCGCCGCGGTGATGTCCCAGCCCTCGCCGTTCCTGCGCAGCGCCATCGCGCCACGGGCGTGGGCGGCGTTACGGTCGACGATCGTGGCGGCGCAGGCCGGCGGCGCATTGCGGGCCGTCACGACCAGCGCGGCCTTGCGGCAGTCCTCCTCGAAGGCGTCTGCCGAGGTTACGGCCGAGACAAGTTTGCCGTCGGCCAATCTGGCCATGCAACCCAGCTCGTCACAGCGGAAGCCTCGATCCAACGTCTTGTCATTGGGTGTCCGCTCGTCACCGTCGGCGGCGAGCCATTCTTTGGCGGCGAAGGCGTCGCGGCCGGTGCGTTTGATCGCCAGCCGACCATCGGCGCCGCGCACCGCGACGGCCTGTCCGTCGGGCGAGATCAGCACGTCCGGCTGCGGTGTCCGGATCGCCCAAATGCATGAAACGACCACCAGGATGGCGCCTGCGAAGCGCAGTGGCGTCTTCAGAAGACACAGGACCAAGAGCCCGCCTGTGCACAGAAGCAATGGAGCCGTTCCAAACGCCGGCATCCGTCCGACCGCCCCAGGCAGGCTCGCGACGTACATCGCAACCGCGATCATCCAGTCGAGCCCATGGCCCATCAGGGTCCAAAGCGGACCGTCGAAGCCGAATGGCGCAGCGACGAGCGCCAGCAGGCCCATCGGCATCACCCACGCCGAGACAATCGGCATGGCCAGCAGATTGGCGAGCACGCCGTATGGCGCGATGCGATGAAAGTGATAGGCCGCATAGGGTGTGGTCGCGAGGCCTGCAACGAGAGATGCCAGAATGAGCGTGACGATCTCGCGCGCACCCCACATCGCCGCGCGGCTGACATGCGAACTGTTGGCGCTGGTCATCCAAGGCAAGCCGCGCTCGTAGGTCGCGATCAGCGCGAGCGTCGCCGCAAACGACATCTGGAAGCTCGGATGAACGACCGATTGCGGCGCCACCACCAACACCACGATGGCGGCAATGGCAATCGTACGCAGCGTCAGCGCGGTCCGATCCGCCATCACGCCGACCAGCACGATGGCCGTCATGATGAAGGAACGCTGAGCCGCGACTTCCACGCCCGACAACAAAAGATACGCCGCTGTCGCGATGAGCGCTCCGGCCGCGGACCATTTCTTGATCGGCTTCCGCCGCGCGAGCGAAGGCACCAGCGCAAGAAGCGCGCGCAGTACGAAGAACACAACGCCCGCGACCACGGCCATGTGATAGCCGGAGATCGACAGAACGTGCGCGAGGCTCGAAATGTACATCGCGTCGTTGACCGGCGTGCTGATCGCATCGCGCTTGCCGGTGATCAGCGCCGATGCGATCGAGCCCTGGTCGCCCGGGATCACGGCGCGGATGCGGGCGTCGAGCGTGTCACGGATGCCCTGCACGATCGCCGCGTAGTTCAGCCAGAAGCCCGGTTGTGCCGGCGGCTCGGCGATCTTGATTGCGCCGAGCGCAAAGCCCGTGGCACCGATTCCCTGGAAATAGAGGTCCCGGGCGAAGTCGTAGCCGCCGGGCCGCAATGGCTCGAGCGGCGGCATCAGTCTCGCGCGGAATGTGATGTAAGCACCGACCGGAGGCGCGGTGCCTTTGCGGATCGAAACCCGCACGCGCTCGAGCTTCTGTTCCAGCCGCTGGCCTTCGATAGACATGGCGCGGACCACGATCCGGTCGGTCTTCTCGCGCTCCTCGCGGACTTCGACGAAGCCGCCGATCGCGATGTTGCTGGCGGGCCGTGTCAGCACCGGATGGGTGATGCGCAAGGTTTTGAGCGTCGCGACAGCGAAGCCGGACGCTATGGCCGCAGCGGCCAGCAGCACTGGAAATGCGATGGCGTGGCGGCGGGCGAGGATCGCGCCGCCCGCGCAGATCGCGGCAAGCGCTGCGGCCGCCCACCAGACGGGCTCGCGCTCGGCTGTGAAGTAGATCGCGATGCCGAGGCCGAATGCGACGGGCAACCACGGCAGCAGGCGTCCCGGTCCGGTTTCGGCGATGGCCCAGTCGCGCAGGCGGTCAGCAACCGCCCGCCCGAGACCGGGCCAACGGCTGGCGACCGCCACCGCACGGCGGCGCGCAGCCTCGCCGTCCCAAGTTCTGACACTTGGAATGCCGACCCGGCCACGGCTGCCGCCGCGGCCATCCCTGCCCCAATCCGTCATACGCAACGCGCCCGAACGCGGTCACCGCCGGGCGCGGTCCTGCCGGGAGCGCGTCCGGAGGGTCAGCCTTTGCCGACCTCCTTGGCGAAGGTATCACGCAATCCGACGGTGCGGTTGAACACCGGACGGTCGGGCGTCGAGTCCGGGTCGCGGACGAAATAGCCCTGCCGCTCGAATTGCACCGGTTCGGCGGTGTTGGAAGGCTCTGCCAGCACCCGTTCCACGCGGGCGTCGGCCAAAACCTCCAGAGAGTTAGGGCTGAGGTCCTTGGTGAAGCCCTCTCCGCCGGTCGGATCGGGCTTGCTGAACAGCGGGTTGTAGATCCGCACCTCGGCGGGCTTGGAATCCGCGGCCGAGACCCAGTGGATGGTCGCCTTGACCTTGCGGCCGTCCGGCGCGTTGCCGCCGCGCGTCGCCGGATCGTAGGTGCAGCGCAGCTCGACGACCTCGCCCTTGTCGTTCTTCACCGCCTCGCGGCAAGTGATGAAATAGGCGTAGCGGAAGCGAACTTCAGCGCCCGGAGACAGCCGGAAGAACTTCTTTGGCGGGTTCTCCATGAAGTCGTCCTGCTCGATATAGAGCTCACGGCCGAACTTGATCTTGCGCGAGCCCGCAGCCGGATCGTCGGGATGGTTGACGGCTTCGAGCTCCTCGCTCTGCCCTTCCGGATAGTTCTCGATCACGATTTTGAGCGGGCGCAGCACCGCCATCCGGCGCAGCGCGGTTTTGTTCAGCGCCTCGCGGATCGAGAAATCGAGCATGCCGGCGTCGACGATACTGTTGGCTTTGGCGACGCCGATCCGCTTGATGAAATCGCGCAGCGCGCCCGGCGGCACGCCGCGGCGGCGCAGGCCGGCAAGCGTCGGCATCCGCGGATCGTCCCAGCCTTTGACGTGGCCGTCACGGACCAGCGTCGTCAGCACGCGCTTCGACAGCACCGTGTAGGTCAGGTTCAGGCGGGCCATCTCGTACTGGTGCGGCTTCGAAGGCACCGGCAGGTTGTCCAGGAACCAGTCGTAAAGCGGCCTGTGATCTTCGAACTCCAATGTGCAGATCGAGTGCGTGATGCCCTCGATCGCGTCCGACTGACCGTGGGCGAAATCGTAGCTCGGATAGATCGACCACTTGGTGCCGGTGCGCGGGTGCGGCGCCTTCACGATCCGGTAGAGCGTCGGATCGCGCAGGTTGATGTTGCCCGACGTCATGTCGATCTTGGCGCGCAGCACGCGGGCGCCGTTGCCAAACTCCCCGGCCTTCATGCGGCGGAACAGGTCGAGGTTCTCGTCGAGGCTGCGGTCGCGGAACGGGCTGTTCTTGCCAGGTTCGGTCAGCGTGCCGCGGTTGATCCGCATCTCCTCCGGAGTCTGATCGTCGACGTAAGCTTTGCCGGCCTTGATCAGCAGTTCGGCCCACTCGTAGAGCCGGTCGAAATAGTCGGAGGCGTGATAGAGGTGCTTGCCCCAATCGAAGCCAAGCCAGCGCACGTCGCGCTCGATGGCGTCGATGTATTCCTGCTCCTCCTTGGCGGGATTGGTGTCGTCGAACCGCAGATGGCAGCGGCCGCCGAACTCCTCGGCGATGCCGAAGTTGAGACAAATCGACTTGGCGTGACCGATGTGCAGGTAACCATTCGGCTCCGGCGGGAACCGGGTCACCACCGTGGCGTGCTTCTTGGAATCAAGGTCGGACTGGACGATGTCGCGGATGAAGTCGCGCCCGCCTTCTGCTATAGCCGCTGTCGCATTCGTCATGCCGATATCCAGTCTGCGCCGATTTTGCGCGGTGTATTGCCAAATCCGTACCAGCACGCCAAGTCCTGGGCTACCTGTTCTGGGCTAACCTTCTGGAGCCGTTCCCATGGGGCCCTTAAACTCCAAGGGCCAGGGCATGCGATTGCGGTGGAAACTGCTCCTTCTGGAGATATAGGTCGTCAACTGTGATACAGGGATCGCGAAATTGAACGCACCTGAGGATCAAGTCCCCGCCCGATATGACTGAACCCGTCGTCACCCGATTCGCACCTTCGCCCACCGGCTTCCTACACATCGGTGGAGGGCGCACCGCGCTATTCAACTGGCTGTACGCACGCCGCTACGGCGGCAAGATGCTGCTGCGGATCGAGGACACCGACCGCGAGCGCTCCACCAAGGAGGCGATCGACGCTATTTTCGACGGCCTCAAATGGCTGGGCCTCGATTGGGACGGCGAAGCGATCTTCCAGTTTTCCCGCGTCGAACGGCACCGCGAGGTGGTCGAGCAGATGCTCGCTGCGGGTACGGCCTATCGCTGCTACGCCACGCCCGACGAATTGACGGTCATGCGCGAGAAGGCACGCGCCGAGGGCAAGACGCGGCTCTACGACGGCCGCTGGCGCGACCGCGATCCGGCCGAGGCGCCAGCCGGCGCGAAGCCCGCGATCCGGTTGAAAGCGCCGCTCACCGGCGAGACCGTGGTCGAGGATCAGGTCCAAGGCCGGGTCACCTGGCAGAACGAGAACCTCGACGACTTCGTGCTGCTGCGCTCGGACGGCACGCCGACCTACATGCTGGCCGTTGTGGTCGACGACCACGACATGGGCGTCACGCACATTATCCGCGGCGACGACCATCTCAACAACGGCGCGCGGCAGACCCAGATCTACCAGGCGCTCGGCTGGAAGGTGCCGGTGATGGCGCATATCCCGCTGATCCACGGACCAGACGGCTCCAAGCTCTCCAAGCGTCACGGCGCGCTCGGCGTCGACGCCTACCGAGCCATGGGCTACCTCCCGGCGGCAATGCGCAACTACCTGGTGCGGCTCGGCTGGAGCCACGGCGACCAGGAGATATTTTCGACGCAGGAGATGATTGCGGCTTTCGACCTGCCGCAGATCGGCCGCTCGCCGGCGCGTTTCGATTTCGCCAAGCTGGAAAGCCTCAACGGCCACTACATGCGCTCGACGTCGCCCGGCGAATTGCTGACGGCGCTCGATAGTGCGCTGCCCTATCTGCCGAATGGGCCGGCCGCGGCGCCGAAGCTCACCCCCGCGGTGCGCGAACAGCTCCTGACGGCAATGCCGGAACTGAAGGAACGCGCCAAGACTCTCGTCGATCTTCTGGAGGCGGCGAGCTTCATCTGGGCCGACCGGCCGCTTGCGCTTGACGACAAGGCTAAGGCGCTCCTGACGCCCGAGGCGTTGGCGCTGCTGCGCGACCTCATCGGCGTGCTGGAAACGGTCGGCACTTGGACCGCCGAAGCCACCGAACAGGCGGTGCGCAGCTACGCCGAGCGGATCGGCGCCAAGCTCGGGGCAGTCGCGCAGCCGCTGCGGGCCGCCTTGACCGGCCGGGCAACCTCCCCAGGTATATTCAACGTCCTGGCAGTGCTGGGACGGCAAGAAAGCTTGGCCCGACTCAAGGACCAGGCCGTGCCCGCCTGATGGGACAGCGGGGCCAGCCCCGCGCCGCCCCTGCCTTGCGGTGCACAACGGGATGGGATACCCAACTTTGGGCGTTTTGCGCGGACTCCGCCCGCGCACCTGACCGGATTTGTAACCGTCCAGAAGCGGAGCCGACGGCCTCGAGGTAGAAACATGGATGCGAAAACCGGCACCAACACCAAGACCGGAACGCTGACCGTCGGTGACAAAAGCTGGTCATTCCCGATCTATCCGGGGACGATCGGGCCGGATGTGATCGACATCGGCAAGCTGTATGCCCAGTCCGGCATGTTTACGTTCGACCCTGGCTTCACGTCGACCGGGGCTTGCGAATCCAAGATCACCTACATCGACGGCGACGAGGGCGTGCTGCTCTATCGCGGCGTGCCAATCGAGCAGATCGCCGAGCACGGCGACTTCCTCGAGACCTGCTATCTTTTGCTCTACGGGGAACTGCCGACCGCCACCCAGAAGGCGGACTTCGACTATCGCGTGAACCGTCACACGATGGTGCACGAACAGATGAGCCGGTTCTTCCAGGGCTTCCGCCGCGACGCTCATCCGATGGCGGTGATGACCGGATCGGTCGGCGCCCTGTCGGCGTTCTATCACGACTCCACCGACATCACCGATCCGACGCAGCGCATGATCGCGTCGATCCGCATGATCGCGAAGATGCCGACGCTCGCTGCGATGGCCTACAAGTACAACATCGGCCAGCCGTTCGTTTATCCGCAGAACGATCTCGACTACGCGACCAACTTCCTGCGCATGTGCTTTGCGGTTCCGGCCGAGGAGTACAAGCCCAATCCGGTGCTGGCGCGGGCGATGGACCGCATCTTCATTCTGCACGCCGACCACGAGCAGAATGCCTCGACCTCGACGGTCCGCCTCGCCGGCTCGACCGGCGCAAACCCGTTCGCCTGCATCGCCGCCGGTATCGCGGCGCTGTGGGGACCCGCGCACGGCGGCGCCAACGAAGCGGCGCTGAAGATGCTGGGTGAGATCGGCACTGTCGATCGCATCCCGGAGTTCATCAAGCGCGCCAAGGACCCGAAGGACAATTTCCGTCTGATGGGCTTCGGCCACCGCGTCTACAAGAACTACGACCCGCGCGCCAAGCTGATGCAGAAGACCGCGCACGAGGTGTTGAGCGAGACCGGCCACCGCGACGATCCGCTGCTGCAGGTCGCGCTGGAGCTCGAGAAGATCGCCTTGCACGACGAGTACTTCATCGAGAAGAAGCTCTATCCGAACGTCGACTTCTATTCGGGCATCACCCTGAAGGCGATGGGCTTCCCGACCACGATGTTCACCGTGCTGTTCGCAGTGGCGCGCGCGGTCGGCTGGATCGCGCAATGGAAAGAGATGATCGAGGATCCGGGCCAGCGCATCGGCCGTCCGCGTCAGCTCTACACCGGCGAAGCCAAGCGGGACTACACGCCGATCTCGCGCCGCAAGTAACGTCTGCAGTTCAGAAACGAAAAGGGGCGCCCTTGCGGTGCCCCTTTTTACATTGGGCCGTCCGGTGACGATTACGGCGAGATCACGCCGACCTTCTTGACCACCGGCCGCCAGGCCTCCTGCTCGTCCCGGATGAATTTGCCCGTCTCGGCGGGCGTCATGTGGCGCACGTACGTGGCGAGCGTCTCGAATCTCTGACGCACCTCGGGAACGTCGAGCACCGTGCGCAGGTCGGCATTGACCTTGCGCACCACGTCATCCGGCGTGCCGGCAAAGCTCAGGAGCGAAATCCAGCCCCGGGAGTCGAAGCCCGCGACGGTTTCGTTCACCGCGGGAAGATCGGGATAGTTCGGCAGCCGCTTGGGCGAGGTGATGGCGAGCGGCTTGACGGCATTGGAGGCGATCGGGCTCATGAATGCCGCGAGCCCGTCGATGATGACGGACACGCGGCCGCCGAGGACGTCTTGCAGCCCCTGCGATGCGCCGGGGTATGGCACGAACGTCAGGCTGATGCCGGCGCGCTCGGAAAACGACTCGCCGGTCATGTTCGGCAGCGAGCCGCGGAAATTCGCCGCGTAGGTCAATTCTCCAGGCTTCTTTTTGGCGAGCGCGACCAGCTCCGGCAATGTGCTGATGCCAAGCGAATTGCTCGCGATGATCGCGAACGGCTGTTCGCCGACGAGGGCGATCGGCGCCAGGTCGCGCTCGATGTTCAGCGGTAGATTGGAGTTCGTCACCGGCAGCACCACCAGCGACGACGAGGTCGGCATGTAGAGCGTATGGCCGTCGCGCTCGGCTGCGGCCAGCGCCTGGAGCGCGATGAGCCCGCCGGCGCCGGGACGGTTGAGGATCAGCACCTGCTGGCCCCAGAGCTGCGACAGCCGGTCGGTGACGATGCGCGCGATCACGTCGGGCGCACTGCCCGCGGCCGTCGCCATGATGACCTTGACCGGGCGCGACGGCCAGCTCTGCGCCTGCGCCATCGTGACGGACAGCGCCGTGGCCGCCAGTGCGATTGCAATTCTCCACCCGAGCCGAAATCCGGCCATCGCCCCCTCCTCCCAGATGCATTCTTGTTGGAAGAAGCCTAACGGCTTTGGCGGCTTTCGGCCAACCACGCTGACGGTGCGATTATCGCAAGGGTTTTTCGGTGCGCCTGACAGAGCCCAGCACGATATCCGCGGCACGCGCGGCCGGCGCCCGCGAGCCGATCTCCATGATGGAGTCGAGCCAGGAAAAGGCCTCGATCTGGCGCCGCCGCACCGACGTGTCGCCGATCAGGGGCACCAGCGCATCGGCAAGCTTTTCGGGCGTGCAATCCTCTTGCATCAGTTCCGGCACGATGTTCTGGCCGATGACCAGATTGGCCAGGATGTAGGATGGCACCTGCACCAGCCGCCGGATCACGGCCGCCTCGAGCTGCGACGCCTTGTAGGCCGCGACCATGGGAATGCCCGCGATCGCGAGCTCCAGCGTTGTGGTGCCGGATTTGGCGAGCGCCGCGCGTGCCATGCGCATCGCCTCCTGCTTCTCGGCCTGCTCGACGACGATGCGCGGCCGGACCGGCCATGACTGAGCTGCCAGTGTCACCTTGGCCTGCAGATGCGGCACGGTCGGCACCACCACGTCGATCGGTCCGACGCGTTGCTGCACCAAGCCCAGCGTCTCGCCGAAGACGCCGGCGAGCTTTTCGATCTCGCCACTGCGGCTGCCCGGCATGGCAATGATGATCGGCGGCTCGGCGCGTCGCCGCATCACCTCGACGCCGTTCGGGCGGAGCTTCGCGACCTCCTCAATCAACGGGTGGCCGACATAGCTGCAGGGCGGGCCGCCGAGCTCCCGGTGCACGCCCGGCTCGAACGGCAGGAGTGCCAGCACGTGATCGATGTAACGGCTCATGGATCGCGCCCGCCCGGACCGCCAGGCCCAGACCGACGGCGAGACATAGTCCACGATCGGGATCGAGGGGTCCAAACGATGCACCCACTGGGCCACGCGGAGCGTGTAGCCCGGGCTGTCGATGATCACGAGAGCGTGCGGCCGTCGCGCCAGCACGGCACGGACCGTCTTGTACATGTGCGTGAGGATGCGCGGCAGCCGACGCGGGATGGCGGCAAAGCCAATGATGGAAAAATCCTCGATGGGCAGCAGGCTCGCAAGGCCGGCCGCCGTCATCTCCCGACCGCCGACGCCGGTGAAGCGCAGCGGCACGCTGGCGCGCTGCTTGAGCGCGCGCATCAGCGCGCCACCCAAGCGGTCGCCGGACTCCTCCACCGCGATCAGGAATATTTCGAGCTCATCGCGGCGCTCCGGCGAACTTTCGTTTCCGGTTGCCGTGCCGAATTTGGTCTGACTGTCGGCGGCGCTCATGGGACGGAGACCCCGCTCGCTTCGACGCCGGTGACGAACAGTTTCGCGCGATCGGCCGTTGCGGCGATCAGCTCAGGCTCGGCCACGATGGTGGAGCCGGCCACGACGGCGACGCCGGCGAGCCCCGCCGCGGCCGCGCCCTCGATGGTCCGCGGTCCGATGGTCGGCAGATCGATGCGCTGATCCTGGCCGACCTTGGCGGCCTTGATCAGAACGCCGGCACCCGAGGACGAGCGGAACCGGCCGTTGCGGCGCAACTCCGCCACGCGGGCCAATGTGCGGTCGGTGCCTTCGGGGCCTTCGACCGCAAGCACGTGATTGTTGGCCACGACCACGGCCTGGCCGATGTCGAAGGGGCTCGTGGCATTGAGCAAAGCAAGCCCAAGCGCGATATCGGCGCGGTCCTGTTCGCTGGGCAGGCAGCTGCCGAGCGGGCCGAGCGGCATGATCAGCTCGGGCGCGATCTCCTTTGGGCCGACCAGCCGGAAGCCGTGCTGCTCGAACAGCCGGCCGATGCCGGATTGCAGGTGGTCGTCGCCGCCGCGAAAGATCCGGATGAGTTGCGGCATCAGCCGCAGCACCCGCAGGTCCGGACGAATGGTCCAAAGCGACGGCCGCGTCACCGAGCCGATGAAGGCCACGTCCCGGCAGCCTTCTTCGGCCGCGATCTGCATGAAGCGGTCGAGCTGCCCCATCCAGGTCCAGTGATGCGGATAGGCCGCAACGCGCTGCGGGTCGGCCCAACCACGCAGCGCGAACAGCACCACGCGGCGGCCGCGCTTTGACGCAGCGTCGGCCAGCGCGAACGGCAGGGTCCCCGCGCCACAGATGATGGCAAGAGCTGATGTGGTGTTCGGCGCTTGCTCGCTCATCGCGCTTGTCAGAGGTCCGGGTCGGACCCTCCCGCGTCACCTGCGGCCGGCATCATCAATGGACGCTTTCCGGCTTCGCGGATGAAGGTCACGATCCTGCTGATCACCGGGTCGCTTGCGTATTCGGCACTGATCCGTTCGAAGCGCTCTGCGAAGGTTTCCGCGCCAAAAAACAGCGCCTGGTAGGCGCCGCGAATGCGATGGAGATCGCTTCGGGAGAATTTCCGGCGCCTGAGACCGACAACGTTCAATCCGACCAGGTCGGCTTTCGGACCGAACGCGAAGCCGAACGGAATGATGTTGCGGGTGACGCCGCTCACGCCGCCCACCATGGCGCCCTCGCCGATCCGGCAAAACTGATGCACGGCGGCGTTGCCGCCGATGAACACGCCGTTGCCGACCTCGACGTGGCCGCCGAGCAAAGCACCGTTGGCGAAGGTGACATTGTCGCCGACATGGCAATCGTGGCCGACGTGAGAATTCGCCATCATGAAACACTTGTCGCCGACGCTGGTGACCCAGCCAGCGTCTTCGGTGCCGGTCGAGATGGTGACACCCTCGCGGAGCTGGCAATCGGCGCCGACGGTGAGGCGCGTGGCGCCGCCGCGATAGCCGGTCGATTGCGGCGGCGTGCCGAGCGAGGCGAACGGATAGACCACGGTCCGCTCTCCGATGGTGGTCACGCCGGTGACATTGACGTGGGACAGGAGCCGCACGCCTGCGCGCAATTCCACGCCCGGCCCAACGGTGCAGAACGGACCGACCTCGACATCATCGGCAAGCTTGGCGCCGTCTGCGACGCGCGATGAGGGATCGATCCGTGGCATTTCAGGCCTCTGCGATCATCGCGCCGAGCTCGGCCTCGGCGACGAGCTCGCCGTCGACCTTGGCTTCGCCGCGGTACCACCACATGTTCTTGCGCCGCTTGAGGCGGGTCATGTGGTACTCGATCCGGTCGCCGGGGATCACCGGCTTGCGGAACTTGGCTTTGTCGATGGTCAGGAAATAGACCAGCGTCGGCTTGACCTCGCCGGGCAGCGACCGGATGCAGAGCACGCCCGCGGTCTGCGCCATGCCTTCGAGCATCAGCACCCCCGGCATCACGGGCGTGCTCGGAAAGTGGCCGAGGAACTGCGGCTCGTTGACGGTGACGTTCTTGATGCCGATGCCGTGCTCGTCGCCGCGGATGTCGATGACCTTATCGATCATGAGGAACGGATAGCGGTGCGGCAACGCGGCGAGAATCTCGTGAATGCCGATGGCGTCAACCGTCTCGCCGCTCATGTGTTCATCTCCCCCGGATCCTGGGCCCTGACCTCGATGGGCCGAAAACCATGATCGATCATGGCCTTGCGCAGCCGCGCCGCCAGATCGAACCGACACGGTCGGATTAGCATGATGAGGCGGTTTTGAGCCAGACCGCCGAAAGGCCTGCCCGGGGCGGGCCTGACGGCCCGCCGTGCCATGGAATGCGTCAAACCACGCTTAGAACTTGGTGCCGCCACCGAACCGGAACTGTTGGACCCGGTCGTAGTCCTGCTTCAGGAGCGGGACAGCGTAGTCGAAGCGCAGCGGACCGAACGGTGAATTCCAAATCAGGCCGACACCGACCGAGGCCCGCGGCGACGACGTATCGGCCGGATTGAGCTTTTCACCGGTTACGTCCCACGTGGTCGGGCCTTTGTAATCCCAGAGCGATCCGACGTCGGCGAACACCGCGCCCTTGAGGCCCGCATCCTTCGGCAGGAAGGAGAATGGCGCCTGCGCCTCGACCGACGCACCCCAGAACATCGTGCCGCCCAGCGGATCCTGATTGGTGCTGAGCAGGTCACGCGGACCGATGCCGGCCGGCGCAAAGCCGCGGACCAGGTTCGGACCCATCTGGAAGTGATCCAGCATGCGCAGGTCTTTGCTGCCCCAGCCCGCGATATTTCCGCCTTGGAGTTTGAAGACGCCGACCACGTCCGAGAAGAGCTCGTGGTAGGTGCGCATTTCGCCGGTCGTGCGGATGAAGTTCACGTCGCCGCCGACGCCGGCAAAGTCTTGCTTAAGTTCGGCATAGAGGCCGCTGGTCGGGTTACGGTTGTTGTCGAGGGTGCTGTAGGCCAACGTATAGCCGAGCATCGAGACAAGCACCGGGCCCGCGGCGAGCTCTTTACGCACGGCAAGCGAGGCTTCGCCGTCGGAGTAGCACCCATTACTTGGTTGCACGCCCGGCCCAATGCCGCGCTGGAAGTCGAGGGCCGCCTGCGAGAACTGACAGTTGTTCAGATAGTCAGGGAGCGTGATCTCCTGACGATAGATGTTGTAGCGCGCCTGGAACGACAGCTCCTCGCTGAGCTGGAAGCCTGCGCGCAAGCCGATGCCGATGGTCGAGCTGTCATACGAGATGTAGTTCGAGGCCAGCGTCTGCTTGGCGTAAAGATCGACGCCAACGCCGAGGCGGTACCCCATGAAGAACGGCTCGGCGAACGACAATTCGAAACCGCGGGCGCGCTGACCGTATTGCACGGCGAAGCGCGCGTACTGACCTTGTCCGAGCAGATTTCGCTCTGCGACGCTGAGCTCGGCCATGGCGCCGTCAGCGGTCGAATAACCGCCTGCGATCGAAAACTCGCCAGTGGGCTGTTCTTCAACGTCGACATTGATCACGATCCGGTCGGGTGCGGAGCCGGGCTCGTTGGTGATTTTGACGTTCTTGAAGTAGTTGAGGTTCTTGAGCCGGCGTTCGGCGCGATCGATCAGCGCGCGGTTGTAGGCATCGCCCTCACCGACGTCGAACTCGCGGCGGATCACGTAATCGCGGGTACGGGTGTTGCCGCGCACATTGATGCGCTCGATGTAGATGCGCGGGCCGTCGTCGATCACGAACGCGACGTTGATGGTTTTGGTTTGCGGATCACGGTCGCCATTGGGGCGCACCACCGCAAACGGATAACCGCGTCGCGCCACTTCGATGGAGAGATTCTCGACCGACTTCTCGACCGCTTCGGCGTTGTAGATGGCCCCCGGCGCGGCCCGCAGCCGCGAGTAAAGTCCGTTGGGCTCGACCACCGAGATGTTGGACTGGATGTTGACCTTGCCGAACTTGTAGCGGTCACCTTCCTCGATCGTATAGGTGACGATGAAGCCCTTCTGGGTCGGGTCGTAGACCGATACGGCCGAGACGACGCGCACGTCGGCGAAGCCGTGCTTGAGGTAGAAACGGCGGAGCAGATCGCGGTCCGCCTCGATCCGATCGGGATCGTAGATGTCCGCCTGCTGCAGGAACGAAAACAGCCAGAACGTTTCCTGGGTCTTGATTTCGTCTTTCAGACGCTGATCGCCGTAAGACTTGTTGCCGACGAAGATGATCTTCTTCACGCCGGTCTTTTCGCCCTCGTGGATCTCGAAGACGAGGTCGACGCGGTTGTTCGGCAGATCGATGATCTTGGGTTCGACCCGGATGTCGAAACGGCCGTTGCGACGGTAGATCTCCACGACCCGCTGCACGTCGGCCTGCACGGTCGGCCGGGACAAGGTGCCACGGGCGCGTGACTGCACCTCGTTGGCGAGTTGGTCGTCCTTGATCTTCTTGTTGCCTTCGAAGGCCACCCGGTTGATCACCGGATTCTCGATAACGGTGACGACCAGCCGGCCGCCCGACTGGTTGATTCGCACGTCCTGGAACAGGCCAGTGGCGTATAGCGCCTTCAGCGCCTGGTCGATCTTGAAGCTGTCGAGCCGCTCACCCGGATTGGTCCGGAAATAGGATCGGACGGTCTCGGCTTCGACCCGGCGGTTGCCCTCAACGACGATCTGAGAGGCCTGAGCAAATGCATGAGTGGAAGTCGCCACGGCGCCGAATCCGGCCGCCAAGATCCCACCCGACAGGACAGCGCCAACCAGACACAATCCCCTTAGCCACCGCACCCACAACGTCATGCGCAATGCGCCCTCTGCGACCCATATTACCGACTGGACGGCGATATTGCGGGACCCACCCAGGACCATGTTTGTACAGGCTTTTTCCCACTTCGCAACACAGTCGGCTGTTGCGTGTCCCCCGATTCCAGCAGGAATGTCGTTTCCGCCGGATATTTCCCCCAGACCGTGTCCCATAGGACGCAGAATTATGACGCCACGAGCCGCGACCACCACGGACTAGTGTCGTTAATAAAAGTAAAAATCATTAACATCACGACAATCGCGAAGCCGATTCGAAAGCCTATTTCCTGGGCGCGCTCTGGCAGCGGCCGCCCAAGGACCCCCTCGATCGCGTAGAACATAAGGTGTCCGCCATCGAGCAGCGGCACCGGGAACAGGTTCAGCAGGCCGATCGAGACCGACAGCATGGCGGCCAGCTGCAGCACCGGCATGAAGCCCAGGCTCGCAACCTGGCCGGAAATCTGGGCGATCTTGACCACCCCACCCACCTGATCGGCGCACTCGGTTCCGGCAAACAGCCCGCCGACGAACGAGAATGTGCGGTCGATGATCGACCAGGTTTCCTTGGTGCCGAGCCAGACGGCGCTCAGTGGATCAACGGTTTCGGTCTTGATGTCGCCTGCGGCCATGGATCGGCTGACGCCCAGCACCGCCTGGCAGGTGCTGTTGCCGAATCCATCCTTGCCCCGCTTGAGCTGCGGGGTCGCGTTGAGCGTCATCGGCAGGCCGCCGCGATCGATCTCGAGGTTTAGCGTCCGGCCGGCATTGGCGCTGACCACACGCTGCATGTCGGAGAAGCTCTCGATCTTGCTGCCGTTGATGGACAGCACGAGGTCGCCAGGCTGAAGGCCCGCCGCTGCGGCGGCAGAATCAGGCACCACCGCGTCGACGCGCGCCGATGTGAGCTGCCGGCCGTAGACCGAGAACACGACGGCGAAAATCACGATCGCCAGGATGAAATTGGCCATCGGCCCGGCCACGACGACGGCAGCCCGGTTGCGGAGCGGCTGATAGAAAAAGCTGTGCTTGCGCTCCTCGGCCGACATCTTTTCGACCGTGGACTGGTCAGGGACGCTGGCGGCATTTTCGTCGCCGAAGAATTTGACGTAACCGCCGAGCGGCACCGCGGAGATTTTCCAGCGGGTGCCGTGCCGATCATTGAAGCCGGCGAGCTCCGGACCGAAGCCCAGCGAGAAGGTCAGAACCCTGACGCCGCAGTAGCGCGCAACAAGGAAATGGCCGAGCTCGTGGAAGAAAACCACGACGCTGAGGCCGAACAGGAACGGAATCACCCACCCGGTGACACCTCCGCCCCACAGCGTCAAATGACTGAAGACGTCCATTCTGGCCCCGTTCCCCTGCCGGTTTTGTTCTTCCGCCCCACTGGAACTCTTAAACTGACTTTGCGGCGATTTCAGGCAAAAGCTCGTTCGCCAATGATCTTGTCATATGGTCGACGGCCAGTGCCTCGTCGATATCCTGGGGCTCCGCGGTGGCGTTGCGACGCTCCGCCGCGTCGAGCGCCGCTTCGACCAGAGCGGGAATACCGCCAAACCCGATTTTGCGGTTGAGGAACGCCGCCACCGCCACCTCATTGGCGGCATTGAGGATGGTCGGCGCGGCGCCACCTGTTTCCATCGCCCGCTGCCCCAGCGCCAGCGACGGGAAGCGTTCCGGATCGGGTGCCTCGAAGGTCAATTGGCCGAGTTTGGCCAGATCGAGCTTGGCGGAGGGACCATCGATCCGCATCGGATAGGCCAGACAATGTGCGATCGGGGTCCGCATGTCGGGCGAGCCGAGCTGCGCCACCACCGAGCCGTCGCGGTACTCGACCATGCCGTGAATGATCGACTGCGGATGCACCAGCACGGCGAGCTGTGACGGCGGCGCGGCGAACAGGTGATGCGCCTCGATCAGCTCGAGGCACTTGTTCATCATGGTCGCCGAATCGATGGTGATCTTCGGACCCATCGACCAGTTTGGATGCTTAAGCGCCTGCTCGACCGTCGCGGCGCGCATGGCCTCGCGCGTCCAGGTGCGGAACGGTCCGCCGGACGCAGTAATGAAGATGCGGCTCACGTCCTCGCGCGGGCCGGCGCTCAGCGCCTGGAAAATCGCGTTGTGTTCGGAGTCCACCGGCAACACGCTCGCGCCGGACGCAGCCGCCGTGCGCATGAACATGGCACCGGCGCAGACCATGCATTCCTTGTTGGCGAGCGCCACCGTGGCGCCGCGCTTGGCCGCGGCGAGCGTGGGCTTCAATCCGACCGAGCCGCTGACGGCGGCCATCACCCAGTCGGCCGGGCGTTGCGCGGCCTCGACCAGTGCACTCTCGCCGCAGCCCGCTTGGATGCCGCTGCCGGCGAGCGCCGCCTTGAGGTCATCGTAGGCTGCGGGATCGGCCACCACCGCGAAACGGGCATTGAGATCGCGCGCGATCTGGGCGAGCTGGGCGCCGTTCTTGTGGGCGGTCACCGCCTCGACCGCGTAACGGCCGTTGCCGCGCTTGAGCAGGTCGACCGTGCTCATGCCGACCGAGCCCGTCGCGCCCAGGACCGTGACGGTGCGGACCGCCTCGACAGGCCTGCGCTCGGCGCGAACATGCGGATTTACGACTTGCATCGCTCTCACCATACCATGAGGCCGCGGGCCGGAGCAGGCACCCCGCCGTGGGCCATTCCAATCAACACGGCCGCAAGCGCCGCGGTCACGAACCCGTCCAGGCGGTCCATGAGGCCGCCATGTCCCGGAATGAGCTGGCTCGCGTCCTTGGTGTCGAAGCGCCGCTTGACCCAGGATTCGAACAGGTCGCCGGCCTGCGAGACGAGCGACAACACCAGGGCAACAACCGCGACAGCGGCCATATTGGCGACCCCGAAATAGCGCGCCACCAAGACGCCGCCAAGCATCGCGGCCAAGGTTCCGCCGATCGCCCCCGACCAAGTCTTGTTGGGGCTGACCCGCGGCATCAACTTCGGCCCGCCGAGAGCCCGGCCCGTGAAATAGGCCGCGATGTCGCTGAGCCAGACCACGGCGAACACGAACAGGATCGCAGCGAATCCCAACGAGGCATCGCTGCGCAGGATCACCGGTGCGATCAGCAGTGCGGCGCCATAGAGCAGTCCGGAGGCGCACCAGGCCCGCCTGCTCCGTGACGCCAAGGCTGCAGATCCCAATCCGCCCAGCGCCACGAGCGCAAGCGCGGTGCCGTTGAGGTTGCCGAACAGCATGACGGCCGCACCCACCAGAGCGGCCCCGCCGATCGCCAGCACGGCGTTGCGGTCGTGCGCGCAGACCAGCGTCTGCCACTCCCAGAACACGATCAGCGCCGCCGCGGCCCAGAACACGATGAAGATCACGCCGCCGAAATAAGCGGCCGCGATCGCGAGCGGCGCGAGCACCAGCGAGGAGACGATGCGGAGCGCAAGATTGCTGCGCCCGGCCAGCATCGACAGCTTAGGCGGGTCCTCGGCCGAATGTGCGGGGACCACGATCAGGATCCGGTCTGCGCGATCAGCCCGCCGAACCGCCGCTCGCGGCGATGATATTCGGCGATGGCGCCTTCAAGCGCGGCGCGATCGAAGTCCGGCCAGTAGGTCGGCACAAACACCAGCTCGCTGTAAGCGGCTTGCCAAAGCAGGAAGTTCGACAGCCGCTGCTCGCCGCTGGTGCGGATGATGAGGTCGGGATCGGGCAGATCCGGCGCATCGAGGTTCTGGCCGATCAGGTCGGCGGTCACCGCGGATGGATCGATCTCACCGGCGCGGACCCTGGCGGCAAGCTTCGCGGCCGCCCGCGCGATCTCCTGCCGGGCGCCGTAGTTGAAGGCCACGATCAGTGTGAGCTTGTCGTTGTTGCGGGTGAGTTCTTCCGCCTCATCGAGCAGACGGCGGATTTCCGGATCGAGATCGTTGCGCTCGCCGATCACCCGCACCTTCACGCGGTTCTGATGCAGCTCCGCCAGATCGTTGCGGATGAACCGCCGCAGCAGGCCCATCAGGTCGCGGATTTCCGAGGGCGGCCGCGACCAGTTCTCGGCGCTGAACGAAAAGATCGTGAGGTAGGAAATGCCGATTTCGCCTGCGGCGCGCACGGTTTTGCGCAGCGCTTCCACTCCGCGACGATGCCCCTCGCCGCGCGTCAGCCCGCGCGCCGATGCCCAGCGGCCGTTGCCATCCATGATGATGGCCACATGCCTGGGCGCCTCAAACGGCTGTATTGGGGGCGGATTGCTGGGCATGGCGAGACGGCTCAGACCGTCATGATCTCCTTTTCCTTGCTGCCGAGCAGTTGATCGATATCGGCGATGGACTGATCGGTCGCTTTCTGGACCTCGGTGTCCATCCGCTTGTGATCGTCCTGGCTGATCGTGTGATCCTTTTCGAGCTTCTTGAGGAGGTCCAAACCGTCGCGGCGCACGTGACGAACCGCGACCTTGGCGGTCTCGGCGTATTTGTGCGCCAGCTTGACGAGTTCCTGGCGGCGCTCCGTGTTGAGCTCAGGCAACCGAAGGTGGATCACCTGCCCTTCGCTCGACGGTGTTAAGCCGAGGTTTGCGGCCAGGATCGCCTTCTCCACCGCCGCGACCATCGAACGGTCCCAGACCTGAACGCTGATCATGCGCGGCTGCGGCACGCTTACGGTCGCAACCTGGTTGAGCGGCATGCTCTGCCCATAGGCGTCGACATGAACCGGATCGAGCAGGTGCGCCGAGGCGCGGCCCGTACGCAGGCCGCCCAGTTCCGTCTTCAGGGCCCCAAGCGCACCCTGCATCCGCCGCTTGAGTTCGTTGATGTCATAGTTCGATGCCATGAGCCCCTCCAACCGGCCTCTGAGCGCTCGTCTGCATCACCGGATTCGGACGCCGCTGAGCGCCCCAATCCGAACTTATCCACCGACAACTGTCGCGCGGCCCGTGCCACGCAGGACCGCTTCGATTGCCCCCGGTACTCGGATCGAAAACACGATGATAGGCATACTGTTTTCCCGGGCAAGCGCGAAGGCCGTGGCATCCAGAACCTTCAAGTCCCGATCGAACGCCTCTTTCAGCGAGATTCGATCATAACGCTCCGCTTTGGGGTCTTTTTTGGGATCGGCGCTGTAGACCCCATCGACGTCGGTGGCCTTGAGCACCGCGTCGCATTCCATCTCGGCGGCGCGCAGAACGGCGGTGGTATCGGTGGTAAAGAACGGATTGCCGGTGCCGCCCGCGAACACCACGATGCGGTTTTCCTCGAAATGGCGCAGCGCGCGCGCCCGCTCGTAGGTCTCGCAGACCTGCGGCATGCTCAGCGCCGACATGGTGCGAGCCGGCGCGCCAAGCCGTTCGATCGCGGCCTCGAGCACGAGCCCGTTCATGACGGTGGCCAGCATGCCCATCGAATCGGCGGTCGGCCGCGACAGGCTCTTGCCCGACATCTTGACGCCGCGAAGGATGTTGCCGCCGCCGACGACCACACCGAGCGCAAAGCCTGCCTTGCGCGCAGCGATCAGATCCTCGGCGATGCGGTCGACGGTCGGCTGATGGATGCCGAAGCCTTCCGGTCCCGACAGCGCCTCACCCGATACCTTGACGATCACACGGTGATAGGCGGGGCTGTTCGGGGCCGCATCCATTCCAGTGTGTCTCCCGTCGGTGGCCGTCGACCTCAATGACCGTCAGTTGGGCTTGGTCACGCCCGACGCCGCCGCCACTTCGGCCGCGAAATCGGACTCCTGCTTCTCGACGCCCTCGCCGAGCTTGAAGCGCACGAAGCCGGTGATCTTGATCGGCCCGCCCACCTTGCCTTCGGCTTCCTTGAGCGCCTGCGTGACGCTCTTCTTGTCGTCGAAGATGAACGGCTGCTCGAGCAGGCAGACTTCCTTGTAGAAAGTCCTGATGCCGGACTCGACGATCTTCTCGATCATGTTGGCCGGCTTGCCCTGCGCCTTGAACTTGTCGGCGAGCACGTCCTTCTCGCGCGTCACGATTGCCGGATCGAGACCCGACGGATCGACCGCCAGCGGATTCGCCGAGGCAACGTGCATCGCAAGCTGCCGGCCGAGCGCCGCAAGCTCGTCGGCCTTGCCGGTCGACTCGAGGCCGACCAGCACGCCCATCTTGCCAAGCCCGTCGATGACGGCGTTGTGCACGTAGCTGCCGACCGCACCCTGGCCGACCTTGATTTCGGCGGCACGGCGCAGCGTCATGTTCTCGCCGACCTTGGCGACGGTCTCGGTGATGGCATCCGCGACGGTTTTGCTGCCGACTTTGGCAGCCTTGATCTTCTCGAGGTCGGCGCCGACATCGAGCGCCACATCGGCGATCATCTTGACGAGGCCCTGGAACAGGTCGTTGCGGGCCACGAAGTCGGTCTCGGAATTAACCTCGACCACGACACCCTTGGTGCCCTTCACGGCAACGCCGATCAGGCCTTCCGCCGCGACGCGATCGGCCTTCTTCGCGGCCTTCGACAGGCCCTTCTTGCGCAGCCAGTCGACCGCAGCATCCACATTGCCCGAGGTCTCGCCGAGGGCGGCCTTGCAATCCATCATGCCTGCGCCGGTCATCTCGCGCAGGTCTTTCACCATCTGTGCAGTGATCTGAGCCATTGTCTTCAATTCCTTGCTGAGCGGGCGCGACGGCGCGGGCGTACAAAATGCCCGCGCCTTTAAGCCTTACTCGGCGGTCAGTTCTTTGGCCTTGTTGACCCAGCCCTGAACGCGGCCAGGCAGGCCCACTTCCTCGCCGACATTGTGGGCGGCTTCGGGGCTGAGCTCGGCGATCTGCGAATAATGGAAGAGGCCGATGTCGTTGAGCTTCTTCTCGATCGCAGGCGACACGCCGGTGAGCTTCTTGAGGTCGTCGGCGACGCCGCGCGGACCGGGCAGCGGCTCGAAGCCGAGACCCTTGTCCTCGGCCGGCGGCAGATCTTCCACCATCGGCTTCTCGGCCGCGCCGGCGTCGACGCCCATGCCGCCCTGCGCGCGCGAGATGCCGTCGATGGCGGCGCGTGCGATGAGGTCGCAGTAAAGCGAGATAGCGCGGCTCGCGTCGTCATTGCCCGGAACAACGAAGGTGATGCCGTCCGGATCGCAGTTGGTGTCGACGACGGCCGCGACCGGCACGCCGAGCCGACGCGCTTCCTTGATCGCGATGTCTTCCTTGTTGGTGTCGATCACGAACAGGAGGTCCGGCAGACCGCCCATGTCCTTGATGCCGCCGAGCGAGCGGTCGAGTTTGTCGCGCTCGCGGGTCAGATCGAGCCGCTCCTTCTTGGTGTAGCCTTGCGCCTCGTTGGAGGCGAGCATCTCTTCGAGCTTGCGCAGCCGCGAGATCGATCCAGAGATCGTCTTCCAGTTGGTCAGCGTGCCGCCGAGCCAGCGCGAGTTCACGTAGTACTGCGCGCAACGCTTCGCGGCGTCGGCGACGGCGTCCTGCGCCTGCCGCTTGGTGCCGACGAAGAGGATACGGCCGCCCTTGGCGACGGTGTCGCTTACCGCCTGCAGAGCCTGGTGCAGCATCGGCACGCTCTGGGCGAGATCGATAATGTGGATGTTGTTGCGAGTGCCGAAGATGTATTCACCCATCTTCGGGTTCCAGCGGTGGGCCTGATGGCCGAAGTGAACGCCAGCTTCCAAAAGCTGACGCATGCTGTAATCGGGCAGCGACATGGTCTTCTCCGGTTGTTCCTCGGCGGATCGTGTGAGCACCGATTTCAAGGTTTTGCCTTGCGATCGGAGCCACCGGACGGCCGTTTCGGGCCAAAATCCGCCTGTGAGATGCGGGGCTTATATAGGGGCAATATTGCGGACGCAACACACCGCCCTGTTCCGAGGCCGGATATCGTCCGGTTCAAGGAATAGTTCCCTAATTCGACAGCAGCACTATCCGCGCTGGTCCGAGGGTGGCGACCCTGACCGAACCGTTTCGCTGCTCTCGCCGGTGCGCAAAAGCGGCGCCGCAAGGTCGTTCAACGCCGGGCGCGGCAAGGCGGCAAACGGCAGGGGGCGGCTGAGATCGATGGCGAGCAGTCCAAGCCGCGCCGTGAGCAGGCCGTTGACCAGCCCCTCGCCGAACCGGGCCGAGAGCCGCGCCGCGATTCCATGGCCGACCACCTGCTGGACGATGCTGTCGGTCACCGAGACGCCGCCGGTCACGGCGAGATGCGACAGCACCTGGCGGAACAGCCTGAGCAGCCCGAGCGCACGGGGCCGGCCGCCATAGAGCACCGCAAGCCTGCGGACGAGGTTCAGCGCGTTGAGCAGCACGAAAATCATGTCGACCGAGGCGCGCGGACTGATCGCAGTCACGACCGAGACGCGCTTGGCGGCCGCGGCCACGAGGCGGCGCGCCTCGGCGTCGAGCGGCGCCATCAGTTCGCGTTCGGCGAGATGCACACGGTCGCGGCCGTCGATGATGTCGCCGCGATGATCTTCGAGCCGCGCTCTCGCGCGCGCGAGCTGCGGAATGCGTTTGGTGTGCGCGAGCAGCGCGTCGGTCAGCGCCTTGCCGGCCTCGCGGTCGTCGCTGGCAATGATTTCCAGCGCGCGGTCGCGCAGCGATTCAACGGCAGAAAGCCGAACGAGGCCCGTGATCTCACGCACGATCACGGCGAGCAGCGCCAGGCCTGCGATCGACGCCAGCGCCAGGCCGATCGCGCCAAGCCACGGCGCGCGAGCGAACAGGTCTTCGACCAGGTTCGTGACCGCAAGGCCCAGTCCCATCAAGACCAGGCCGGAGAGCGCCGACCAGAACAGCGCACCCCACGATATGCGCCGCCGCTTGGGTGGTTCCGGAATTGCGACCGCCGACGATTCGGCCGGAAGTTCGTTGTCGAACAGCTGCTCCTCCGGCCGCGCCACAACAAGGCGCGGATCGTCGACGCTGAACACCGCGGGCTTGCGCATGGTCTCGCTCATCGCAGCCGGTCCCCGATCAGGAATTGCAGCGCCCGGTCGAGGCGGATGTGCGGCAGCGCCGGCGTGCCGTCGTCGGTCTGCTCCAGCGGCGGCGGCCGGAAGCGGATCGAGCGGAAGTCGCCGCTCTTCAACCCCTCGGCCGGCAGATCGCCTGGAAACAGCGCGATCTCGGTGCTGCCGTCGAACTGGCGGCCGTCGTGCCATTCGCCGGATGCGGGCGTGCCGACGATCGACGGCAGCTCGCCGCCCATCATGGCTTCGCGGGTGGCGCGCACCGCCGCCATCGCGATGACATCGACGGCAGCGCCGGCCTCCCCGGACCGCGCCAACGCAGCGTCCGTCAGGCGCTTGAGAAAGGCTTCGAGCCGGTCGTGTGCGGTGTGGTGCAGCAGATCAGCCTTGGTCGCGGCAAACAGGATGCGGTCGGCGGCCGGCCGAAACAGCGCGTCCAGCCAACTCCAACGACCAACGCGAAAGCATTCCAGCACGGCGGTCAGCGCGTCCTGCAGATCGCGCACCGCCTCGGGCCCGCCGTCGAGCGCCGAAAGCGCATCGACCAGCACGATCTGCCGATCCAAGCGGGCGAAATGATCGCGGAAGAACGGCCGCACGATCACGTCGCGATAGGAATCGTAGCGCCGCTGCATCATCGCCCACATCGAGCCCGAAGGCGGTTCGCCTTCGACCGGCAACGCCAGCGGCGCGAAGGTCAGCGCCGGCGAACCCGCGAGATCGCCCGGCATCAGGAAGCGGCCGGGCGCGACGAGGCTCAAGGTGCGGTGCTCAAGGCGCGCGGCCTGCAGATAGGCGGTGAACAGCCGCGCCGCTTCGATCGCGGCGTTCTCGTCGGCCGGCGCCATCGCATCGATGGTGGCGAGCTGTTCGAGGAATGGCTTCGGGAGCGGCGGGCGCGTGGTGCGATTGAGATAAGCGAGCGTCTCGGCCGACCATTGCTCGTAGCTTTTGTTCAGGAGCGGCAGGTCGAGCAGCCACTCGCCCGGATAGTCGACGATGTCGAGGGTGAGCGTGCGCATCGCGCCTGCCGTCGTCTGATAGTCGATGACGACGCGAAGCTCGCTGATCTGCCGCGTCGAGTCCGGCCATTCGCGATCGGTCACGATCGAGCGCACGTGGCGTTCGTACTCGAACCGCGGCACCGTGTCGTCCGGCTGCGGCGCAAGCCGAGCGCCCGAGATGCGTCCGCTCGCCAGCGGCTCGAACACCGGAAAGCGTCCGCCCTTCACCAGCCCATGCACCAGCGCGGTGATGAACACGGTCTTGCCGGCGCGCGACAGGCCGGTCACGCCAAGCCGCACGGTCGGATTGAACAGGCCAGAGCCGAATTCGACGAAGGCCTGCGCAGCAAGCCTCGCCTGTTCGATGATGTCGGAGACGGCCGGCGTCACGGCAGAAATTCACCCAGCAAAGGTGCCGCGCGCGGCATGACCAAAGATGTGGCCCCGGAGACGCGACAGCGCAAGGCCGGTTCAGGCTGCCCCTCAAGTCACAGCGGCGGCGTCCTTGAGGCTGTCGAACAGCGCCGCTCGGCGCATGTAGGCCTTGGCGGTCTCGGGGTTCTCGGCGGTGCGGCGCAACTCGTCGAAATTCCGGGCGCGCACCGTGGGGTCGCGCTCCTCCATCAGCCGTTTATTGGCGATGGTCTGGGCCTGCACGTATTTCGCCGCAGCGTGGCGGCGCTGGCGGCTGTAGAGATCGAGCAATTCGTCGGAGGCTTCGCCGTGCACCACTTTGGCGAGCTTGCCCGCGACATTGATGCCGTCGTGGATGCCGCCGTTCATGCCCATGCCGCCGATCGGGTTGTTGACGTGGGCGCTGTCGCCAGCGAGCAGCACGCGGCCTTTGCGGAAGGTCGCGGCGACGCATTGATGTGCGCCATAGACGTTGACGTATTCGATCTCGTAGCGCCCTTCATTAGGGAAGAACTTCTGCAGCCGCGCCTCGATGCGCTCGGGCGACAGCGCGATCTCGTCGGTCTCTTCCGGCCCGATCGGCATGATGGCGCGCCACAGACCCGGCGGCCGCTTGCCCTGCACCTTGAACAGGTTGCACCACTCGGTCGGGTCGGAGAAGTAATTGCGAAACGCGACCTTGGGATTGGCCACGCCGAAATCGAAGCTGGTCGCGATCTTGATGAAGCGCTCCGGATAGGTGAAGCCCTCGAACTCGATGCCGGCGAGCTTGCGCACCGTGCTGCGGCCGCCGTCGCAACCGATCACGTAATCGGCTTTGAGCTTCTCGACCCCGGACGGTGATGTCACTTCGACCTCGACGCCGTCGGCGCTCTGCGTGAGGCCTGTGACGGCGTGTGAAAAGCGCACGTCAAAGTCCGAGGCATTGCCGTATTCGGCGGCGATCGAGGCGGTGAGTTTGTACTGCTCGTATTGCAGCACGTAGGGATAGCGGATCTCGTCCTTCATCAGACCGAGGTCGAACTCAGCCACGACCGAATGCGTGACGCGATCGTGAAACCGGTACGCGCTCGAGATCAGCCCGAGCGGGATGATCTTTTCGGTGACGCCGAGGTCATCGAGCATTTCCAGAGATGATGGATGCAGCGAAGCCGCGCGCTGGTCTTCGACCGGCGCCGGCTCCTGCTCGAACACCGTGACCGGCACGCCGAGCTTGTTGAGGGCGAGCGCGCAGACCATGCCGACCGGCCCTGCCCCGACAATGACCACGCGCGCATTCGATTTCGATACCGCCATACCTGGACGTTCTTTCTTGTCTAGTTTTTCTTCAATCCGAGCGTCGGCATGATGTCGTTCCAGATCTTGGCGTCCGCGGCGAAGAGCTTCTCGAACTCGCCCGAGGTCGTCAGCAACGGCACGAGGCCGACATTCGAGAACCGTGTCTTGAACTCGTCCGATTTGCGGCCCTCGACCAGCGCATTCGATAGCGTATCGACCACGTCTTTTGGAAGGTCCTTGGGCCCGAGCAGCCCATTGTAGGTCACCGCCGGCGGGCAGTCCTTCAGCGTGTCCGTTACCAATGGCACGCCGGGCAGAAACGGCGACGGCTTGGTGTCGAGCACGGCCAGGGCCTTGAGCTTGCCGGACTCCATGTACGGCTTCAGCTCGACCGGCGATCCGGCCACCATCACGACATGACCCGCAAGCAGGTCCGTAAAGGCAGGCGCGACGCCACGGTAAGGCACGTGCACCATGTCGAGACCGGCGGCCTTGAGCACCATGACGGCAGCGACGTGGGTGGTGCTTCCCGCGCCGGCCGAGCCGAAGCTCAGCTTGCCCGGGTTGGCTTTCACATAAGCGATGAAGTCGGCGAGCGTCTTGCCGGGAAACGACTCGTTCACGGTGATGACGAAAGGCGCAGAGGCGACGCCGGAGATCGCCTTGAACGTGTTCTCGTCGAACGAGACGTTGTGGGCGTACTTAGCCGTGGTGAGCTGGAAGATCGGCGTCGACATCAACGTGTAGCCATCCGGCGTGGCCTTGGCGACGCGCTCCGGCCCGGCCGTGCCGCCCGCGCCCGAGATGTTTTCCACCACGAAGTTCTGCTTGAGAGTGGATTGCAGCCGCTCCGCGGTGATCCGTGCCACCACGTCGGCAATGCCGCCGGGCGCAAACGGCGTGATGATGGTGACCGTCCGCTCCGGGTAGGCCGCATGCGCGGCACCCGTGGTGAGGAGAAGTGCCGTCGCAGCAGCATAGGCAATCGCACGCATGTCAGGGAGGCTCCCGGCCGGAGAATATCCGGGACACGATAGCGTTCGCCGTCGCGGCCTCGCAAGGGAGGCCTCCCCGCTCCGATGTCGCGGCTGCTGCGCGCTCCGTGACTATTGGCTCTTCGGCGGCGTAAGGTCATTGGCGACGCTCTTCCAGCGCTCGCTGTCGGCTGCGATCTCGGCGGCCATCTCCTGCGGAGTGGTTCCGCCCGGCTCGACGCCGATCTTGGCGAGCCTGTCCAGGAATTCAGGACTCTTGGCTGCGGCCACCATCTCGGCCGAGATCATATCGATGATCTCCGCGGGCGTGCCCTTCGGGGCCAGCAGGCCGTTGTAGGTCGCAACCGTGGGCGTCGGCAGCGTCTCGCTGATGGTCGGAACGTTGGGCAGATAACGCGAGCGTTGTTTGCTGCTGACGCCGAGCGGCTTGACGCTGTCGGAGCCGACGAACGGCTTGAGCTCGACCGGGCTCGCCGACAGCATCTGCACGTGGCCCGCGATCAGGTCCGTGAAGGCCGGGCCCACGCCGCGATAAGGCACATGCACCATGTCGAGGCCGGCGCTTTTCAGAAACAGCAATGACGACACATGCGTGGTGCTGCCGGCTCCCGCCGACGCATAGGTGTATTCGCCGGGTTTCTTCTTCACCTCGGCAATGAACTCGGCGATCGTGTTGGTCGGGAACTCCTTGCTGACGGTCACGACAAACGGGCTCGACGCCACGATCGTGATCGGCGCGAAATCGCTGGTTTCGTAATTGACCTTGGTGGTCAGCGGCGACAGCGTGAGAAGTGCGATCGGCGCGAACAGCAGCGTGTAGCCGTCAGCCCTGGCGCGCGCCACGTTGGCGGCGCCGATGATGCCGCCTGCGCCGGTTTCATTCTGAACGATGAAGGTCTGCTTGAGCTTGGTCTGAAGGTGCTCGGCGGTGGTGCGCGCAATCACATCGGTGATGCCGCCGGCGGCGTATGGAACAATCAGAGTGACCGGCCGCTCGGGCCAGGATGCGTAGGCTGCCTGATAGGCGGCCTGGGAAACCAGCAAAGTCGCGGCGAAAAAGCCCCGCGCGAAAGTTTTGAGCATGACGTTTGTCCTTGTTGAACCGCCCCAAGCGGGGCTTGAGGCGATTCATGCAGGCGTCATGCCAAGAAGGATGGCGGAGCGTTGCGCTCCAATCAGGCCGGTTTGACTTCCTTGACGGCGCCCTTCCAGCCGCTCTCGGTGATGTCGAACACGATGCCTTCCGGCGTCTTGTATTTGACTTCGTAATAGACGTTCGGATTGGTTTCCTTGCGGCCGGTGACGTAGCTGCCGCCGGCGGATTCGATCTTCTTGGCAATGTCGTCGACACTGTCGACCCACATGCCGAAATGGATGAGACCGAGCGGGTTCTTCTGGTCTTCCATGCCGGCGACCGGCTCGTCGCCGAAGTTCAAGAGCGCGACGTTGAAAATGCCGTCGGTCATGTAGACGCCGCGCTGGGCATTGCCCGCGCGCGTCATGCCGAAGGCTTGCTCGAAGAACTTGGCGGTCTTTTCCGGATCGCGCACCGAGATGGCGATGTGGCGAAGCTTGTTGGCCATAGCGGACTCCTGTGAACTGGCGCACTTCTGAATTGCTGGCGCTATATCAGCCCTCGCGGCACGCGGGGTCAACCGCCGCCAATGCCGCGCCGCATAGGCGCTATGTCCGGTCTTGCCGCATCACAGCATGTGGACGTCGAGCACGCCGGGCACGGCCTTGATGGCGCCGGCGATCTGCGGCGAGACCTTGAAGCGGCCGGGCAGCTTGATCTCGACCTCGGTGCCACCGGTGAGCTGCAGCACCACATTGACCTCGCCGTCGCCTTTGGTGTCCAACCGCTTGGCAACCGGTTCGAGCGGGGCCTGATCGCGCAGGAACACGCGCAGCCCCTTTTGCAGCTTGGCCGCGGCGCGATCCAGCGGATCGGCGGTCTGGATGCGGGCGCGCACTTCGTCGCCCTGCGCCTCGGCAGACAGGAACAGCAGGACGGCGGTGCCGGGCTCCAGGACATCGCGATATTGCTGCAGGCCCTCGGCGAACATGATGGCCTCGTAGTGGCCGCTCGGATCCGACAAGCCGAAGATGCCCATCTTGTTGCCGGTCTTGGTGCGCCGCTCCATGCGCGACACCACGGTCGCGGCAAGCCGGCCCGCGGTCGCGCCGGCTTTCACTGACCGCGAGAATTCGGCCCAGGAGTACACGTTCATGTTCTTGAGGATCGGCGCGTATTCGTCGAGCGGATGGCCCGACAGGAAGAAGCCGATCGCGTCGTACTCCCGCTGCAGCTTGTCACCCGAGAGCCAGCCCTCGACCGCCGGGATTGCGATGGTTTCGCGATGCGCCGCGCCGCCGAACATATCGTTCTGGCCGACCGCGGCGGCCTCGTGCGTGCGCTGCGCGGTCGACATCATCGCATCGACGGCGGCGAAAGCCCGCGCCCGATTTGGCTCGAGCTTGTCGAACGCGCCGGCGCATACGAGGCTTTCCAAGACGCGCTTGTTCACCGCGCGCGGATTGATGCGGCTGGCGAAGTCGGTGAGGTCGGCGAACGGTTTGTCGCCGCGCGCGGTGACGATCGCCTCGACGGCCTGGCGGCCGACACCCTTGAGCGCGGCGAGCGCGTAGAAGATCGTCCCGCCTTCGACGTCGAACTCGACGCCGGAGCGATTGATCGATGGCGGCTCGACCTTGAACCCAAGGCGTCCGACCTCGGTGCGGAATTCCGAGAGCTTGTCGGTGTTGCCCATATCGAGCGACATCGACGCCGCCAGGAATTCGACCGGATAGTTGGCCTTCAGATACGCGGTCTGGTAGGCGACCAGCGCGTAGGCTGCGGCGTGGCTCTTGTTGAAGCCGTATTCTGCGAAACGTTCGAGCAGATCGAAGATCGCATCGGAATGGGCTTTTTCGATGCCCTGATCGCCGCAGCCTTTGACGAAGATGGCGCGTTGCGCCTGCATTTCCGAGCGGATCTTCTTGCCCATGGCGCGGCGCAGAAGGTCGGCCTGGCCGAGCGTGTAGCCGGCCAGGATCTGCGCGGCCTGCATCACCTGCTCCTGGTAGACGATGACGCCGTAGGTCTCCCGCAGGATCGGCTCGAGCTTGGGATGGATGTATTCCGGCTCCTCGTGGCCCTGCTTGCGTGCGCAGTAGGTCGGGATGTTGGCCATCGGACCCGGGCGATAGAGCGCCACGAGCGCGATGATGTCCTCGAAGCGGTCAGGCTTCATGTCGAGCAGCGCGCGGCGCATGCCCTGACTTTCCAGTTGGAAGATGCCGACCGCTTCAGCGCGTGACAGGAGGTCGTAGGTTTTCTTGTCGTCGAGCGGGATTGCCGCAAGATCGAGATCGATGCCGCGCTGCTTCAACAGCCGCACCGCGGTCTGCAGCGTTGTGAGCGTCTTCAGGCCGAGGAAGTCGAACTTCACGAGACCCGCCTGCTCCACCCATTTCATGTTGAACTGGGTCACCGGCATGTCGGATTTCGGATCGCGATACATCGGCACGAGCTGCGCCAATGGCCGGTCGCCGATCACGATGCCGGCGGCGTGCGTCGAGGCGTGGCGGTTGAGACCTTCGAGCTTCAGCGCGATATCGAAGGCACGTTTCACGACCGGGTTGGCGTCGCGCTCAGCCTGCAGCTTCGGCTCGCCTTCGATGGCTTTCGCAAGCGTCACCGGCGCGGCCGGGTTCTGCGGCACGAGCTTGCAGAGCTTGTCGACCTGGCCATAGGGCATTTCCAGCACGCGGCCGACATCGCGCAGCACGCCGCGCGCCTGCAGGGTGCCGAAGGTGATGATCTGTCCCACCTGATCGCGGCCGTAGCGCTCCTGCACGTAGCGGATCACCTCGCCGCGGCGGTCCTGACAGAAGTCGATGTCGAAGTCCGGCATCGACACGCGCTCGGGATTGAGGAAGCGTTCGAACAGCAGATTGAAGCGCAGCGGATCGAGGTCCGTGATGGTGAGCGCATAGGCGACCAGCGAGCCCGCGCCCGAGCCGCGGCCCGGCCCGACCGGGATGCCCTGCTCTTTCGCCCATTGGATGAAGTCCGACACGATCAGGAAGTAGCCGGGATATTTCATCCGCTCGATGACGCCGAGCTCGAAGGCGAGCCGCTCGCGATACTCGTCCTCGGTGCGGCCCGGCGCGATGCCGTGGAAGGCGATGCGCTTCTGCAGGCCGCTTTCGGCGCGCTCGCGCAAATCCGTCGCCTCGTCCAGCTCGACCGAGAAGCGCGGCAGGATTGGCTTTCGGGTGCGCGGCCGGAACGCGCAGCGCTCGGCGATTTCGACCGTGGACGCGAGCGCTTCCGGAAGATCGGAGAACAGCGCCGCCATCTCGGCGCGGCTTTTGAAATAGTGCTCCTGGGTCAACTGCCTACGGTCGGTATCGGCGATCACCCGGCCTTCGGCGATAGCGATCAGGCCGTCGTGGGCGTCGTAGTCCTCACGCTTGGCGAAGTACGGCTCGTTGGTGGCAACCAACGGAATGCCCTGCGTGTAGGCGAGCTCGATTAGCGCGGGCTCCGCCATGCGCTCTTCGGACGTGCCATGACGCTGCAGTTCGACGTAGAGCCGGTCGCCGAACAGGCGCTGCAAGGTCGCGCAGCGGCTCGCTGCAAGTTCCACCTGGCCCGCGACGATGGCGGTGTCGAGCGGCCCGCCCGGCCCGCCGGTCAGCACGATCAGCCCGTCGGTCGCGCCTTCGAGCGCGGCGAGCTTCAGATGAGGTTTCTCGGTCGAGTCCGTGTGCAGGAACGCGCTCGAATTGAGCTGCATCAGGTTGCGGTAGCCCTCCTCCCGCGCGGCCAGCAGGACGATGCGCGGCAGCGGCCTGGCCTTGCCGACGTGGCGCGGATCGCGCGGCTCGTCGCCGAAATCGACCGCCACCGCGCAGCCTACGATCGGCTGGATGCCGTAGCCCGCGAGCTTCTCGGAGAACTCCAGCGTGCCGAACATGTTGTCGGTGTCGGTCAGTGCCAGCGCCGGCTGCTTGTCGGTCTTCGCGAACTCGGCGAGCTTGCCGATGGTCAGCGCGCCCTCGAGCAGCGAATAGGCCGAATGGACGTGCAGATGCACGAAGCCGGGCTGTGCGGTCGTATTGGAAGCCAAAGGAACCTCACCGATTCGATTTGGCATGATGGTGGGGATGCGATCCGCTGCTGTCCATTGCCTCAGGCGCGGTGCGGGCCAGACATGACTGGCTTTTGCCCGTTTTACCCAAGCGCTCGACGGATTGCTGAACGGAGCGCCGAAATGGAACCGGCACCGGATCGCGGACAAACCGCCGTCATGGCAAGGGAGCGGGGCAAGCCCCGTTCTCCAATGCCATCCAAGGTCCCGTCGGGGATTGGGGGGCTCGGGACAGTGGATACCCGCGGCAGGACGGGCATGACGAGCGGTGGGGTCCGCATGGCTAACGCAAAGAACGCGGTACGCAGTACGCTACTGACACTCATGAACCACATGACCATGACGCCGGGAGCACAGGGGCGTGACGCCCGTGCGTCGTAGCGTGTGGCTTAAAGGGTGCCCAAAACCTGGGCCCAGATGGCAATCATGCCGACGAACAGCGTGATCGACGCGAGAGCGGCAGCTTCTTCGACAACGGCGCGAAACATGATGTCCTCCCTGAACAGAAAGAGAACATAGTTCTTCTTTCGTTCCAGAGTCAAGCGGCACTAGTGGGTCAGTTCGATTTTTTTGAATCCGACAATCGGTATTGGCCCGTTTCCATTGCGAGTGGTCCCTTTTGAAATTGCTCGCTGGCCCCTTTTGACCGGCTGCCGATTCTGAACCCGAGATTAACACCTGCATCCGCAGCGCTACGGATACTCGCCGGACCCATTCCACGGCACCGTTCTGTACATGTCAGATGACACAAAACAGTTCCTCGTGCTCAAGGCCGCCGAGTGCTGGGAGTTCTCCCTGAGGGCTAGGTCGCCTGAAGAAAAAACGCGCTGGGAAGAAATGGCCGATGGGCTCCTTGCTCAAGCACGCAAGCTTGGTGCGGAGGGCAGCAAAAGGAACTGAAATCCAATCTCTTAATCGCGCTGGGATTGCGTCTGAGCCTTGGCGTTGATTGAGGATGGGAGGGGCCGCCTCAGTTGGTGGCCTCTTTCGTTTCTGCCAGTCGTCTACGCCCTGGACGGCGCGTGGCCTTGTCAGCTTCGATCCAAAACTGACCCACTACCCAAGTGGCTATTTTCAGAAACGTACTTGCACCATTTAAGGCTCTGACAATGCTGAGAAAGCCCGCTCAGGGCATCTCGACGATCTGGCCGTCGCGGAGCGTGACGCGGCGGTCCATGCGCGCCGCGATCTCCATGTTGTGGGTGGCCAGCACCACGGTCAGGCCAGACGCCTTGATGAGCTGGGCCAGCGCCTGAAACACGTGATCGGACGTGCGCGGGTCGAGGTTGCCGGTCGGCTCGTCGGCCAGAAGCAGCCGCGGGACGTTCGCGACCGCACGCGCGATGGCAACGCGCTGCTGCTCGCCGCCGGAGAGTTCCGCCGGCCGGTGGGTGAGCCGCTCGCCGAGGCCCAGATAGCTCAGAAGCTCGCTTGCCCGCACATGCGCGTCTTTGCGCGACAGACCGCGCAGCATCTGCGGCAGCATGACGTTTTCGACGGCGGAGAATTCCGGCAGCAAATGGTGCGCCTGGTAGACGAACCCGATCGAGTTCCGGCGCAGCCGCGTGCGGGCTGAGTCCGACAGCGTCGCGGTCGGCTGGCCGTCGAGATAGACCTCGCCGCCGTCTGGGTGCTCCAGAAGACCCGCGACATGCAGCAGCGTCGATTTGCCGACGCCTGAAGGCGCCACCAGCGCCACCGACTGGCCCGGCCAGACCGCGAGTTCGGCGCTCCTCAGAATCTCCAGCGTCGCCTCGCCCTGGTGATAGCGGCGCTCGACCTGATGCAGAAAGATGACCGGGGGTTCCTGTTCGGCCATCGGGCTCACTCGTAACGGAGCGCTTCGACCGGATCGAGGCGCGCCGCGCGCCACGACGGGTAGAGCGTCGCAAGGAGTGAAAGTGCGAGCGCCATCACCACAACGGCTGTGGTCTCGCCGACGTCGAGGTCGGCCGGCAGACGCGACAGGAAGTACATCTCCGGCGGGAACAGATTGCTGCCGCTGAGCCAGGACAGGAACTGCCGGATCGACTCGATGTTCAGGCAGACCAGAAGCCCGACCAGGAAGCCCACAAGGTCGCCGATCACACCGATCGCGGCGCCCGTGATCAGGAAGATCCGCATGATCGAGCCTTGCGTCGCGCCCATGGTCCGCATGATGCCGATGTCGCGGCCCTTGTCCTTGACCAGCATGATCAGGCTCGACGCGATATTGAATGCCGCGACCAGCACGATCAGCGTCAGGATCAGGAACATGACGTTACGCTCGACCTGTAGAGCGCCGAAGAACGTCGCGTTTCGCTGCCGCCAGTCGATCATGAAGATCGGCCGCTTCGCGGCCGCTGTCACAAGTTCGCGGAATCGTCCGATCTGATCGGGATTGTTGGTGTAGACCTCGATCGCCGTGACGTCGCCGTTCCGGTTGAAATAGGCCTGCGCCTCCGGCAGCGGCATGAAGACGAAGGCGGCGTCGTACTCCGACATGCCGATCTCGAACACCGCCGCGATCTTGTAGACCTTGATGCGCGGCGTGGTCCCCATCGGGGTCACGGCGCCGCGCGGCGAGACCAGCGTCACGTTGTCGCCCGCGCGCAGCGTCAGCTGATCGGCGAGCCTGCGGCCGATCACCACAGCTTGGTTCTGATCGAAGCCTTCAAGCGTGCCCTGCACGATGTTCTTGGCGATCGAGCCGAGCCCGACGAGATCCTGGCCGCGGATACCGCGCACCAGCACGCCTGCGGCGTTGAACGGTGACGAAGCGAGCGCCTGCCCTTCGACGATTGGCACCGCCAGCCGCACGCCCTCCACGCCTGCGATGCGCGCGGCGACGGCCTCGAAATCGGTCAGCGGCGATTCCAGCGGCTGCACCAGAAGGTGGCCGTTGAGGCCGAGGATCTTGCCCAGAAGCTCCTTCCGGAAGCCGTTCATCACCGCCATCACGATGATGAGGGTCGCCACCCCCAGCATGATGCCGAGGAACGAGAAGGCAGCAATGATCGAAATGAATCCCTCCTGCCGTCGCGCTCGCAAGTAGCGCAACGACAGCATCCATTCGAACGGGGCAAAAGGCCGTGTCCCGGTTGGTTCGCTCATCAATCCCCTTTGAGAACGGATTTCATCCGATTCTGGCGGTTTCAAGCCAGCACCGGGAGCGCACCCCGCTTAGAAACTCACAGCTTATCGTGTCAGCAGATCGATTGTGGCGGCCGGACTCAGGTTTTCCCGGCTGCCGTCGGCCCGTTTCTTGATTTCGAAGGTGCCCGAAGCGAGACCTTTGGGGCCGATCACGACCTGCCAGGGCACACCGATCAGGTCGGCGGTGGCGAATTTGGAGCCGGGACGCTCGTCGAGATCGTGATAGAGCACGTCGACGCCTTTGGCGGTCAGATCGCGGTAGAGGCTTTCGCACGCCGCATCAGTCGCGCTGTCGCCCTGCTTGAGATTGAGGATCGCCGCCTTGAACGGCGCGACCGGCTCGGGCCAGCGGATGCCGGCGTCATCATGGAACGCTTCGATGATCGCGGCGACAAGTCTGCTCGGCCCGATGCCGTAGGAGCCCATATGCACCGGCTTCTCGACGCCGTCGGGGCCGCTGACCACGGCCTTCATCGGCTCGGAATACTTGGTGCCGAAATAGAAGATGTGACCGACCTCGATGCCGCGGGCCGAGACCTGCTTGTCGGCCGGAATCTGGCCGAAGGCCGCCGCGTCGTGCTTCTCCGACGTCGCCGCATAGAGCGAGGTCCACTTGTCGAACGTCGCCTGGAGGCCCGCGACGTCGTCGAAATTGATGTTCTGATCGGGCACCGGAAAGTCGAGGTAGTCCTTGTGGCAATAGACCTCGGACTCGCCGGTCGAGGCCAGGATGATGAACTCGTGGCTGAGGTTGCCGCCGATCGGACCGGTGTCGGCGACCATCGGGATCGATTTCAGCCCGAGCCGCGCGAAAGTGCGCAAGTAAGCCACGAACATCCTGTTGTAAGCGTGCTTGGCGCCTTCGTAATCGACGTCGAACGAATAGGCGTCCTTCATCAGGAATTCGCGGCCGCGCATCAGGCCGAAGCGCGGGCGCACCTCATCCCGGAATTTCCACTGGATGTGATAGAGGTTCTTCGGCAGGTCCTTGTAGGAGCGCACATAGGACCGGAAGATCTCCGTAATCATCTCCTCGTTGGTCGGCCCATAGAGCATCTCGCGCTCATGGCGGTCCTCGATGCGCAGCATCTCCTTGCCATAGGCCTCATACCGTCCGCTTTCGCGCCAGAGGTCGGCGGACTGGATGGTCGGCATCAACATCTCGATGGCGCCCGCGCGGTTCTGCTCCTCACGGACGATCTGCTCGATCTTGCGCAGCACGCGCAGCCCGAGCGGCAGGAAGGCATAAATACCGGCCGCCTCCTGGCGCATCATGCCGGCCCGCAGCATCAGCCGGTGTGACGCGATCTCGGCCTCCTTCGGCGTCTCGCGCAAAATCGGCAGGAAATAGCGGGACAGGCGCATGGCACTCTCGAGAATCTGGCGGGAAAGCAGGCTGCGCACACAAAGCGGATCGGTCGGGAAAAGACAAGAAGGCCCCGCCCCTCCGGTGCCCATTCATGTTGCAGCGCAGGAATGACAACGCCCAAGCGATGGGCTAGCGTTTGTCCGTCTGTACGGGGTACCGACGATTTCGGCCCTCGTCTCGGGAGGAAAAGCCAAAAGCGCGAATGCGCCGCCACCGACTGTGTAGCGAGTGTCGGGGCTAACATGTGACTTAAGGCTTTTCGAGCAGGGCTTTGACCCTGCTCTATTTTTTTGGATCACAGCTTGAATTCGGGCAGTCCCATGAGCCTCGCCAGGTCGTCGAGGCTGAGAAGGCCCTTGAGATAGACAAAAGCCAGGACCGCAAACACCACGGTCGCGACCACGGTGGTCCAGAGGAGTTTTGCCCACACCCGCGCCATTCGCGGCGCGCCAGGGTCGGAACCCGGAACGCCCTCCTCGCCATGCTCCTTCACGCCCCAGGGCAGCACGGCGAACAGCACGATCCACCAGATCAGGAAATAGATCGCGATTCCGGTGGAGATTCCCATATCTCGTCAGGCCTGCTCGAGTTCGACCAGCGTGCCGCAGAAGTCCTTGGGGTGCAGGAACAGCACGGGCTTGTCATGCGCGCCGATCTTGGGCGTGCCGTCGCCGAGCACGCGCGCACCCTCGGCCTTGAGCCTGTCACGCGCAGCAAGAATATCGTCCACCTCGTAGCAGACGTGGTGGATGCCGCCGTCGGGATTGCGCTCCAGGAACTTGGCGATCGGCGAGTCCGTGCCGAGCGGCTCGAGGAGCTCGATCTTGGTGTTGGGCAGGGTGATGAACACCGTGTTCACGCCATGGGCCGGCTGCGGCACCACGGCCGACACCGTGGCGCCGAGCGTCTTGCGGTAGACGTCCGAGGCCTTGGCGATGTCGCGGACCGCAATGGCGACGTGGTTCAGTCGTCCGATCATGAGGCTCTCCTGCAGCCCGGCTGGCCATCCATACCGGGCCCGGGCGGCCGCGGCTAGCGGCCCAGACCTGCGCTCCCCTCAAACCGTCAGGACGTGCACCGTGACGTTTGGTTTCTTGCGCCAGTGCGAGCTGATCGCGGCCCGCACGCTCCGCCGGATCGCCTCGGCGACAGAGTCCGGATCGCGACGGCGCGGCCGCGGCAGACTGTCGAAGGTCTCCAGCACGGCGTCGGCGGCGACCTGAAACATCTGAGAGCCGTCGGCGGTGGTTTCCGGCACGCCGAGCAGCTCCAACTCGGGATCGGCGACGAGCTGGCCTTTGTCGTCGATGGCGAGCGACACCATGACCATGCCAGAAAACGCCATGCGTTTGCGCTCGGCCACCGTGCGGGTCTCGGCCGGGATCACCAGCGCGCCATCCTTGTAGAACCGGCCGGCCGGCACTTCGTCGATGATCTCGGGCCGCCCCGGCGCGAGGCGCACCAGATCCCCGTTGCGGCACTGAAGCGTGTTGGCGCCAAGCTTTCGCGCCAGACCCTCATGCTCGGCGAGATGCAGTGACTCGCCGTGCACCGGGATCACGGTCTGCGGCTTGACCCAGCCGATCATCTCCTCGAGTTCGGCGCGGCGCGGATGGCCAGAGACATGAACCAGATGCGTCCGGTCGGTGATGACCTCGACGCCCTGGTCGATCAAGCCGTTGATGACGCGGCCGATGGCCTTCTCGTTGCCGGGAATGGGCCGCGACGAGAAGATCACACGGTCGCCCCGCGACAGCGCCACCTCGGGATGCTCATCGGCAGCGATGCGGGCCAGTGCGGCACGAGACTCGCCCTGGCTGCCGGTGCACAGCGCCACCACCTTGTCGGGCGGCAGATGGCCGTAGACGTCCATGCCGCGGAACGGCTGCACGCCTTCGAGGTAGCCGGTCTCGCGCGCCACGCCGATCACGCGATCCATGGCGCGGCCAACCACCACGACCTCGCGCTCGGCCCGGCGCGCGGCATCGGCCACGGCGCGGATGCGCCCCACATTGGAGGCGAAGGTGGTGACGGCGACGCGCTGCCGCGAGCTCTCGATCAGCTTGGCAAGCTCGGCCGCAACGGCCGTTTCGGACGGCGAGCGGCCGTCTCGAACCGCGTTGGTGGAATCGCCGATCAGCACGAGACAGCCTTCGTCGCCGAGCGCGCGGAGCTTGGCCTCGTCGGTCGGAGGGCCGACCACGGGCGTCGGATCGATCTTCCAATCGCCGGTGTGCAGCACGTTGCCGAACGGCGTGCGGATGATCAGCGCATTGGATTCCGGGATCGAATGGGCGACCGAGCAGAGCTCGATGTCGAATGGCCCGATGTTGAAGCGCGAGCCGAGCGCGATCTCCTTCACCGGGATTTCCGGCGCCATGGTCTCGCCGGCAAGCTTGGCCTCGAACAGCGACGCGGTGAACGGCGTCGCGTAGATCGGCACCTTGAGCTTCGGCCAGAGGTCCATCAATGCGCCGAAATGGTCCTCATGCGCGTGCGTCAGCACGATGCCGGCGATGTTTTTGCGCTCCTCGATGAGATAGCGGATGTCGGGCAGCACCAGGTCGACGCCCGGAAGGTTTTCCTCCTGGGCAAACGACACGCCGACATCGACGATCAGCCAGGTGCGTTTGCGCGCATCGCCGAGTCCATAGATCGACAGATTCATGCCGATCTCGCCGACGCCGCCGAGTGGCGCGAACACAAGCTCGCCCTGCGGACCGGCCATTCCTTGCTACCTCGCCGTTATGTGGACGTCGCCCGCCGCCACGGCCCGCATTGTTCCATCGGGCAGGCGCAGAACCAAGCGGCCGCTGGCGTCCATCCCCTCGAAAAGGCCTGCGATCTCGCCGTCCGCGGTCTTCACGCGGACCGGCTTGCCCATGCCCGCGGCGCCCGCGAGCCAGTCGGTGCGGATCGCGGCGAAGCCCGCGCCGCGGTCCCACTGCGCAAGCCGCACGGCCATTGCGGCCGACAGATGCGCGAACAGGCTCTCCGGCGTGGCGCGGACGCCGGCGGCGGCGAGGTCCGTTGCCGGATATTCGGTGCCGTCCGGGTGATGCGCACAGTTCACGCCGATGCCGATGACGACCGTCGCCCCCTCGCCCTCGATCAGGATGCCGGCGAACTTGTTGCGGTCGATCAGGAGATCATTGGGCCATTTCAGCGCCACGCGGCCCGCGAGCCCGGGGATGCGGGCCGTGACCGCGTCGTGCAGGGCGAGCGCTGCGACAAAGGAAAGCTCGGGGAAGCGATCGGGCGTCGATGGGTCCGAGAGCAGCAGGCTCGCATAGAGATTGCCGGCCTCCGACACCCAGGTGCGTCCGCGGCGGCCGCGGCCCGCGGTCTGTCGCTGCGCCGTGATCCAGAGCGGCGAGCGTTCGCCCGTGCGCCCAAGCCGCAACGCCTCTTCGTTGGTCGAGCCGATCGTGTCGTGGGTGATGAGCCGAGCCCCGGCCGCCGCAGCCGTGGGATCGAGCTGCATCAGAATAGCGACCTCGCCGCAGCCGTGGCAGCGTTGACGATCGGAGCAGCCAGGAAGGCGAACAGGAGATTGAACAGCCCGCCGACCGCGATGATGGCCTTGAGCGAGACCGGAATCGGCGTGAAGGCCGGCGCGGCCTCATCGAAGTACATCGTCTTGACGATCCGCAGATAGTAGTAGGCGCCGACCACGCTGGTGACCACGCCGATCACAGCCAGCATGTAGAGGCCGGCTTTGATCGCGCCGAGGAACACGTAGTACTTGGCGAAGAAGCCCGCGAGCGGCGGAATGCCGGCGAGCGAGAACATCAGCAGCCCGAGGAAGAACGCCAGCGCCGGATTGCTGCGCGCGAGTCCCGAGAGGTCCGCGATCTGTTCGACCGCCTGGCCATCGCGGCGCATCGCCAGGATGACGCCGAATGTGCCGACCGTCATGGTGAGATAGATCGCGAGATAGACCAGCACGCCCTGGACGCCCTCGGCGGTGCCGGCGGCGAGCCCGACCAGCGCGAAGCCCATGTGACCGATCGACGAATAGGCCATCAGCCGCTTGATGTTGGTCTGGCCGATGGCGGCGAACGAGCCGAGCGCCATCGAGGCGATCGAGACGAACACCACGATCTGCTGCCATTGCACGGTGATCGCCGGGAACGCGCTGATGGTGGCGCGGGCGAAGATCGCCATGGCGGCGATCTTCGGCGCGGAGGCAAAGAACGCCGTGACCGGCGTCGGCGCACCCTCGTAGACGTCGGGCGTCCACATGTGGAACGGCACCGCCGAGACCTTGAAGCAGAAGCCCGCGAACAGGAACACCAGGCCGAACACAAGGCCGACGCCGCCCTCGCCCGAGGCCTTGGCAATGCCGGCGAACGAGATGTTGCCGGTGAAACCGTAGATCAGCGAGCAGCCATAGAGCAGCATGCCGGACGACAGCGCGCCGAGCACGAAATACTTCAAGCCCGCTTCGGTCGACTTCACGTTGTCTCGCGCCGAGGCCGCGACGACGTAGAGCGCGAGGCTCATGGTCTCCAGCCCGAGATAGAGCGCGATCAGGTCGCCGGCCGAGATCAGCATGCCCATGCCGACGGTGGACAGCACGATCAGCACCGAGAACTCGAACTTCTCCTGCTTCTCGACCGCCATGTAGTCGAGCGACATGATGATGGCGAAGGCCGAGCCGATATAGGTCAGGATCTTCAGAAATCGCGCGAAGTCGTCGACGATGAAGCTGCCGCCGAACAGCTTGCCGTTCGGCACCATGACGACTGCGAAGGCCGCGGCGATCAGAAGAACGACGGCGCCGAAATTGACGAGCGAGGTGCTGTTCTGCCGGTAGGCGCCGAGCATGAGAAGCGCCATGGCGCCGATCGCCAGGATCAGTTCCGGCACAATCGGCCCAAGCGAGGCAAGCGGGACAGGGTTCATCGGCTAAAGCCTCATCACTTGGTCAGCGCCGCGGCTTTCGCCGGGGCAAGCGCCTGCTGATAGCCGTCGAGCAGCGCATTCACGGATGCCGCCGACACGTCGAGTACGGGCTTTGGATAGAAGCCGAGCAAGAGCGTCATCACGATCAGCGGCACGAACACCACGATCTCGCGCCAGCCCATGTCGGTGATGTTGGCGAGGCTCGGCTTGTCGAGTTTGCCGAGAACCACCTTGCGATAAAGCCAGAGTGCGTAGCAGGCCGACAGGATGACGCCGAGCGTGGCGAGCGTTCCCACCACGACGTTGACCCGGAAGGTGCCGAGCAGCGTCAGGAATTCGCCGATGAAGCCCGAGGTGCCCGGAAGGCCGACGTTGGCCATCGTAAACACCAGGAACACCACGGCATAGACCGGCATGCGGTTGACGAGGCCGCCATACGTGGCGATTTCGCGGCTGTGCATGCGGTCGTAGACCACGCCGACGCAGAGGAAGAGCGCGGCCGAAACCACGCCGTGCGACACCATCTGGAAGATGCCACCCGAGACGCCCTGCGACGTCGCGGCGAAGATGCCCATTGTCACGAAGCCCATGTGGGCGACCGACGAATAGGCGATCAGCTTCTTCATGTCCTCTTGCACCAGCGCGACCAGCGAGGTGTAGACGATGGCGATCACCGACAGCGTGAACACGAACGGCGCGAAATCCGCCGAGGCGTGCGGGAACATCGGCAGCGAGAAACGCAGGAAGCCGTAGCCGCCCATCTTCAGGAGGATCGCGGCCAGAACGACCGAACCCGCGGTCGGCGCCTCGACGTGGGCGTCCGGCAGCCAAGTGTGCACCGGCCACATCGGCATCTTCACGGCGAACGAGGCGAAGAACGCAAACCACAGCCACGGCTGCATGTCGCGCGGGAAGTTGTGATGCAGCAGCACCGTGATGTCGGTGGTGCCCGACTGCCAGTACATCGCCATGATGGCGAGCAGCATCAGCACCGAGCCAAGCAGCGTGTAGAGGAAGAACTTGAAGCTCGCATAGACCCGGCGGGGGCCGCCCCACACGCCGATGATCAGGAACATCGGAATGAGGCCGCCCTCGAAGAACAGATAGAACAGCACGAGGTCGAGCGCCGAGAAGGTGCCGACCATCAAGGTCTCCAGCACCAGGAACGCGATCATGTATTCCTTGACGCGGACCTTGATGGCGCGCCAGCTCGCCAGGATGCAGAGTGGCATGATCGCGGTGGTCAGGATCACGAGCGGCAGCGAAATGCCGTCGACGCCCATGTGGTAGGTGGCGAAGCCGCCGAGCCACGGATGCTTTTCGACAAACTGGAACTCCGAGGAGCCCATGTCGAAGCGCCAGATCAGGATCAGCGACACCGCGAACACGATCAGCGTGGTCCACAGCGCGACCCAGCGCGCGTTGCGGTCGCCCGCCGCGTCCTGGCGCAGCGTCATGAGGAACAGCGCGCCGACGAGCGGCAGGAATGTCGTGAGAGAAAGAACCGGCCAGCTCGCCATCAGTGCACCCCGCCGCCGGAGAACATGAACCAGGTGATCAGCGCAGCCGCGCCAATCAGCATGGCGAAGGCGTAGTGGTAGAGGTAGCCGGTCTGCAGCCGGACCACACTGCGGGTGATGTCGAGCACGCGCGCCGAGACGCCGTCGGGGCCGAGCCTGTCGATCATGAAGCCGTCGCCGCCCTTCCAGAACACGCGGCCGACCCAGAGCGCAGGCCGCACGAAGATGCGGTCATAGAGCTCGTCGAAGTACCACTTGTTGAGCAGGAACTGGTACAGCCAGGCGTGCTGCCTGGCGAGGTTTTCGGCGATCTCGGTGCGATAAAGATACATGTAGGCCGAGATGCCCCAGCCGAGTGCCATCATAACGGTCGGCAGGTACGCCACCGTCCACGGCACATGGTGCATGGCCTCGAGGATTTCGCCCTGCTTCAGCGACTCGCGGAAGAATTCGTGAGTCTCGTGGCCGGCGAAGAATTCCTTGAACGCGAAGCCCGCGGCGATCGAGCCGATCGCCAGCACGGCAAGCGGAATCAGGATCACCGGCGGGCTCTCTTGCGCCGCCTCGTAGTGATGCTCGTCGTGGGGCGTGCCGTGGAAGGTTTTGTAGATCAGCCGCCACGAATAGAACGCCGTGAGGCCGGCCGCCACGACGGTCATCGCGAAGGCATAGATCGCGAATGGGTTCTTGCCGGAGAACGCCGCCTCGATGATGGCGTCCTTGGAGAAGTAGCCGGCGGTGAACGGGAAGCCGGTGAGCGCCAAGGTGCCGATCACCATCGTCCAGTAGGTGAACGGGATCTTCTTGCGAAGCCCGCCCATGTTGCGGATGTCCTGCTCGTGATGCATCGCCATGATCACGGAGCCAGAGCCTAAGAACAGCAGCGCCTTGAAGAAGGCGTGGGTGAACAGGTGGAACATGCCGACCGAATAGGCGCCGACGCCCATGGCGACGAACATGTAGCCGAGCTGCGAGCAGGTCGAATACGCGACGATGCGCTTGATGTCGTTCTGCACGAGGCCGACGGTCGCGGCGAAGAACGCCGTGGTGGCGCCGACCAGCGTGACGACCGCCGAGGCGTTCGGCGCGAGCTCGAACAACGGCGACAGCCGCGCCACCATGAACACGCCGGCCGTGACCATGGTGGCGGCGTGAATGAGCGCCGACACCGGGGTCGGGCCTTCCATGGCGTCCGGTAGCCAAGTGTGCAGCAGGAACTGCGCCGACTTGCCCATCGCTCCCATGAACAGCAGCAGGCAGATCAGGGTCAGCGCATCGGCATGCCAGCCGAAGAAGTTGATGGTCTTGCCGGCCAGCGCCGGCGCCTGGGTGAACACCGTGTCGAGGTCGATCGACCTCGTCATCATGAACACGGCGAAGATGCCGAGCGCGAAGCCGAAATCACCCACGCGGTTGACGACGAAGGCTTTGATGGCGGCCGCGTTGGCCTCGGGCTTGTGGTACCAGAAGCCGATCAAGAGATAGCTCGCGAGACCCACGCCCTCCCAGCCGAAGAACAGCTGGGCGAGGTTGTCGGACGTCACCAGCGCGAGCATCGCGAAGGTGAACAGCGACAGGTAGGCGAAGAACCGCGGCCGGTACGGGTCTTCGTTCATGTAGCCGATCGAATAGAGGTGCACGAGCGCCGAGACGGTCGTCACCACGATCAGCATGACGGCGGTGAGCGTATCGATGCGCAGCGCCCAGTCGACCTTGAGATCGGCCGAGATGATCCAGGTGAACAGCGTGATGCGCTCGTCCTGATGACCGAAGCCCACCTTGAAGAACGTGATCCAGGCGAGCACCGCCGCGATCATCAGGAACGAGGTGGTGATGATCTCGGCCGCGCGTGAGCCGGCGGCCGGCGGCTCGACCGGGCCATGGCCATGGTCGTCATGAGCGCCAGGTTCGTGATGGCTTTCGTGGATGACCCCATGCGGCTCGTTGACGTGAACGGTGCTGCCATGAGCCGGGGCATGATGGTCGTCGTCAGACGGCTCGGCGCCGGGAAAACGGCCGCGGGCGCCGACCAGCGCAATGGCGCCGGCCAGGATGAAGCCGAGCAACGGCAGGAAAACGATTGCCGGGATCATGCTTGCTCCTGGCGCATGATCTCAACCGAAAACCGGTTCCCTCTTTTCGGGATCATGCGCGTCAGCCCTTCATCAGATTGATGTCTTCAACCGCGATCGAGCCGCGGTTGCGGAAGTAGACCACCAGGATGGCAAGGCCGATGGCGGCCTCGGCGGCGGCCACCGTCAGCACCAGCAGCGCGAACACCTGGCCCATCAGGTCGCCGATATGGGTCGAGAACGCGACAAAGTTGATGTTGACGGCGAGCAGGATCAACTCGATCGACATCAGGATGATGATGACGTTCTTCCGATTGAGGAAGATGCCGAAGATGCCGACCGTGAACAGGATCGCGGCAACCGCGAGGTAATGGCCGAGCCCAATTGTCATGATTGAAGCCCCTGCCCCGACTGAACCTTCACGACCTCGATCGCCGTCGCGGGGTTACGCGCCACCTGATCGGAGATGTTCTGCCGCTTGACGTTCGGCTTGTGGCGAAGCGTCAGCACGATGGCGCCGATCATGGCGATCAGCAGCACGATGCCGGCTGCCTGGAAGTAATAGATGTAGTCGGTGTAGAGCACCCGGCCGAGCGCCTCGGTGTTGGTGATGGTGGTCGGAATCGGCGACGGAATGCCCTGCGGCACCGCCGGCCGGATCACCCAGGCGGCGCCGACCGCGACGAGCTCGGCCATGAAGATGAAGCCGACCACGAAGCCGATCGGCAGATACTGCAGGATGCCCTGACGCAGCTCGGCGAAATCGACGTCGAGCATCATGACGACGAACAGGAACAGCACCGCGACCGCGCCGACATAGACCACGATCAGGATCATCGCCAGGAACTCGGCGCCCATCAGCACGAACAGGCCCGAGGCGTTGACGAAGGCGAGGATCAGATAGAGCACCGAGTGCACCGGGTTCCGCGACGCGATCACCATTACGGCGGACGCGATGCAGACGAGCGCGAAGAGGTAGAAGAACAGCGCGGGAAGGATCATCGCTCGCCCACCCTCACCGGTACGGCGCGTCGAGCGCGATGTTCTTCGCGATCTCGCGCTCCCAACGGTCGCCGTTCGCGAGCAGCTTTTCCTTGTCGTAGTAGAGCTCTTCGCGGGTCTCGGTGGCGAACTCGAAGTTCGGGCCCTCGACGATGGCGTCGACCGGGCAGGCCTCCTGGCACAGCCCGCAATAGATGCACTTCACCATGTCGATGTCGTAGCGCGTCGTGCGCCGCGTGCCGTCGTTACGGCGAGGCCCGGCCTCGATGGTGATGGCCTGCGCCGGACAGATCGCCTCGCACAGCTTGCAGGCGATGCAGCGCTCCTCGCCGTTCGGATAGCGGCGCAGCGCATGCTCGCCGCGGAAGCGCGGCGAGATCGGGCCCTTCTCGAACGGATAGTTCAGCGTCGCCTTCGGCTTGAAGAAATAGCGCATGCCGAGGAAGAACGCCGAGACGAACTCCTGCAGGAATATCGAGCGGGCAGCCTGATCGAGCCTCATCGTCTTACCCCTTCGGCGCCAGATGGCCGAACTGCAGCACGGCCGCGACGATCACCACCATCGCGAGCGACAGCGGCAGGAACACTTTCCAGCCAAGCCGCATCAGCTGGTCGTAGCGGTAGCGCGGCACGATCGCCTTCACCATGGCGAACATGAAGAACATGAACAGCGCCTTGAGCGCGAACCAGACGATGCCCGGCACCCAGGTGAACGGCACGACCGGGACCGGCGGCAGCCAGCCGCCGAGAAACAGGATCGTCCCCATCGCGCACATGGTGGCGATGGCGACGTATTCGCCGAGCATGAACATCATGTACGGCGTCGAGCCGTATTCGACCATGAAGCCGGCGACGAGTTCGGACTCCGCCTCGACCAGATCGAACGGCGGGCGGTTGGTCTCGGCCAGCGCCGAGACGAAGAACACGCCGAACATCGGCAACAGCGGCAGCCAGTACCAGCCAAGCAGTCCGAAGCGGGTGTCTTGCGCCGCCACGATCGCGGAGAGGTTCAGCGAGCCCGCGCAGAGCAGCACCGTGATGATGACGAAGCCGATCGAGACTTCGTAGGACACCATCTGGGCTGCGGAGCGGAGCGCGGCGAGGAACGGATATTTCGAGTTCGACGCCCAGCCGGCCATGATCACGCCGTAGACCCCGAGCGACGAGATCGCGAAGATGTAGAGCACGCCCACATTGATGTTGGCGATCACCCAGCCGGCGCTGACCGGCATCACGGCCCAGGCGGCAAGCGCCAGCGTGCAGGTGACGAGCGGCGCAAGCAGGAACACGCCCTTGTTGGCGCCGGCCGGAATGGTCGGCTCCTTGAACACGAACTTCAGAAGGTCGGCGAAGGATTGGAACAGGCCCCAGGGCCCGACCACGTTGGGGCCGCGGCGGATCTGCACCGCCGCCCAGATCTTGCGGTCGGCGAGCAGCACGTAGGCGATCGAAACCAGCAGCACCACGAGCAGCAGCAGCGATTCCGCGACGATGATGATCAGCGGCCAGAGATAATCGGTCCAGAGTTCGGCGAAGGTCATGGTCTACTCCGCCGCGGTCATGGACAGCCGCGCTTCGGCGAGGGCCGAGCACTCGGCCATGGTGGCCGACGCGCGCGCGATGGGGTTGGTGAGGTAGAAATCCTCGATCGTGGTGGCAAACGGCGCCTTGTCGACCGCGCCGCCGACCGTCGAAAGCTGCCGCACGTCGGCGGGCCCGCCCGGCATGATCTGGCCGATGCGTTGGAGCTGCGGCTTGTCCTTGAACAGCGTCTGGCGAAGCGCGGTGAGCGAGTCATAGGGAAGTTTCACGCCGAGCACGTCGGACAGTGCGCGGAAGATCGCCCAGTCCTCGCGCGCTTCGCCCGGCGGGAAGGTCGCGCGGCTCGACATCTGCACCCGGCCTTCGGTGTTGACGTAGATGCCGGATTTTTCCGGATAGGCCGCGCCCGGCAGGATGACGTCGGCGCGATGCGCGCCGTTGTCGCCGTGGCTGCCGATATAGACGACGAAAGCGCCGGACGGCACGTCGATCTCGTCGGCGCCCAGGAGGAACAGCACGTCGAGTGCATTGGACTTGGCCATGGCGGCGGCGTTCAAGCCGCCCTCACCCGGCACCAGGCCCAGCTCCATCGCGCCCACGCGCGACGCCGCATGGTGCAGCATGCAGAAGCCGTTCCAGCCTTCTTTCACGGCACCGAGCTCGATCGCGGCCTTGGCTGCGAGCGCCGCGACCGCAGCACCATCGGGCCGCGTCAGCACGCCAGAGCCGACGATGACGAGCGGATGCTCCGCGCCCTTCAGCGTTTCGGCGAACTTCACATTGCCGGCGGCGAGTTCGGACAGCGTCTCTGGGCCGGCGCCGAGATAATCGTAGCTGTAGGTGAGATCGATGCGCTCGCCGATGACGCCGACCGGAAATTTGCCGGCGCGCCAGCGCTTGCGAATGCGGGCGTTCATGACGGCCGCTTCGCGGCGCGGATTGCAGCCGATCAGCAGCAGAGCGTCGGCACGTTCGATGCCGGCGAGCGTCGCATTGAACAGGTACGACGCGCGTCCCAGCTCCGGATCGATCGCGGCCCCGTCCTGGCGGGCGTCGATGTTCTTCGAGCTGAGCCGTGTCATCAGGTCCTTCAGCGCGTACATCTCCTCGACCGCAGCGAGGTCGCCGGCGATCGCGCCGACCCGGTCGGGGCTCGTGCCCTTCACCTTGGCGGCGATCGCGGCAAAGGCCTGCGGCCAGGTCGCCGGCAGCAGCCGGCCCTGCTCGCGGATATAGGGCTGGTCGAGGCGCTGCGCGCGCAAGCCATCGACCACATGGCGGGTCTTGTCGGAGATCCACTCCTCGTTCACGTCGTCATTGGTGCGCGGCAGGATGCGCATCACCTCGCGGCCGCGGCTGTCGACGCGGATCGCCGAGCCCACCGCGTCCATCACGTCGATGGTCTCGGTCTTGGCGAGCTCCCAGGGACGCGCCGAGAACGCGTAAGGCTTCGAGGTCAGCGCGCCGACCGGGCAGAGATCGACGACGTTGCCCTGCAGCTCCGACGACATCGCGTGCTCGAGATAAGTCGTGATCTCCATGTCCTCGCCGCGGCCGATCGCGCCGAGCTCCGGCACGCCCGCGACCTCGGCGGAGAAACGGATGCACCGCGTGCAGTGGATGCAGCGGTTCATGATCGTCTTCACCAGCGGGCCGATATACTTGTCTTCGACCGCGCGCTTGTTCTCGTGATAGCGGCTGCTATCGACGCCGTAGGCCATGGCCTGGTCTTGCAGATCGCATTCGCCGCCCTGATCGCAGATCGGGCAATCCAGCGGATGATTGATCAGCAGGAATTCCATCACGCCTTCGCGCGCCTTGCGCACCATCGGCGTCTTGGTGTTGACGACCGGCGGCTCGCCGTTTGGGCCTGGACGACAATCGCGTACGGCCCAGGCGCAGCTCGCGACCGGCTTCGGCGAGCCTTTCAACTCCACGAGGCACATGCGGCAGTTGCCGGCGATCGACAGCCGTTCGTGGAAACAGAAGCGCGGGATCTCCGCGCCGGCGGTTTCCGCCGCCTGGAGCAGCGTGAACTCCGGCGGGACGTCGACTTCAGTGCCGTCGATGACGATTTTGGCCATCGCTCTTTCCCTATTCCGCCGCCACTTGCGTGGGCTCACGCACCGCGCCGCGGCTGTCCGAGTTGCGGACGTATTCGTCGATGCGGCGCTCGATCTCCGGCCGGAAGTGGCGCAGCAGGCCCTGCACCGGCCAGGCGGCGCCGTCGCCGAACGCGCAGATGGTGTGACCCTCGATCTGCTTGGTCACGTCGAACAGCATGTCGATCTCGCGGCGCTGGGCGCGGCCTTCGGCCATGCGGGTCAGCACGCGCCACATCCAGCCCATGCCCTCACGGCACGGCGTGCACTGGCCGCAGCTCTCGTGCTTGTAGAAGTACGAGATGCGCGCCATCGCGCGGATGATGTCGGTCGACTTGTCCATCACGATCACGGCGGCGGTGCCGAGCGCCGACTTGTGCTTGGCGCAGCCGTCGAAATCCATCAGCAGGTCGTCGCAGCCGGTCGGGCCCGCCGGAATGAGCGGCATCGACGAGCCGCCCGGGATCACGGCAAGCAGATTGTCCCAGCCGCCGCGCACGCCGCCGCAATGCGTCTCGATCAATTCGCGCAGCGGGACGCCCAGCGTCTCTTCAACCGTGCAGGGCCGCTCGACGTGGCCCGAGATGCAGTAGAGCTTGGTGCCGGTGTTGTTCGGCCGGCCAATGCCGGCGAACCAGGCGCCGCCGCGGCGCATGATGTCGGGCACCACCGCGATGCTCTCGACGTTGTTGACCGTGGTCGGGCAGCCGTAGAGGCCCATGTTCGCCGGGAACGGCGGCTTCAACCGCGGCTGGCCCTTCTTGCCCTCGAGGCTTTCGAGGAGTGCCATCTCCTCGCCGCAGATATAGGCGCCGGCGCCGTGATGGACGTAGAGGTCGAAGTCGTAGCCGTTGATGTTGTCCTTGCCGAGGAGCTTTGCCTCATAGGCCTGGTCGATCGCGGCCTGCAGCCGCTGGCGCTCGCGGATGAACTCACCGCGCACATAGATGTACCCCGCGGTGCAGCCCATCGCGCGTCCGGCGATCAGGCAGCCTTCGACCAGCAGATGCGGATCGTTACGCAGAATCTCGCGGTCCTTGCAGGTGCCCGGCTCGGACTCGTCGGCATTGACCACAAGATAATGCGGCCGGTCACCGACGGTCTTGGGCATGAACGACCACTTCACACCGGTCGGAAAGCCTGCACCGCCGCGGCCGCGCAGGCCCGAGGCCTTCACCTCGTTGACGATGGCGTCGCGGCCCTTGTCCAGGATCGCCTTGGTGCCGTCCCAGGAGCCACGCTTGCGCGCGCCTTCGAGGCCCCAGTCGTGGAGGCCGTAGAGGTTCTTGAAGATGCGGTCCTTGTCGTCGAGCATCTTTAGGCCTTCACCGATTTCAGCGTCGTGGGACCGCCGACCGGCGCGGAGAGCTGCCGGTCGATCTGCGGGCCAGGCTTGGGTTTGCGGCCAGCGGCAAATTCATCGAGCACCTTGCCGAAGCTCTCGGCGGTGAGATCCTCGTAGGTGTCGTCCCAGATCAGCACCATCGGCGCGTTCACGCAGGCGCCGAGGCACTCCACCTCTTCCCACGAGAAGTCGCCATCGGCTGAGATGTGCATCGGATCGTGATGGATGCGCTTCTTGCAGACGTCGAATATCGCTTCCGCGCCGCGCAGCATGCAGGGCGTGGTGCCGCACACCTGGACGTGAGCCTTCTTCCCGCACGGTTCGAGCAGGAACATCGTGTAGAAGGTCGCGACTTCGAGCGCGCGGATATGCGCAAGTCCGAGAATGTCGGCGACGTGGCGGATCGCGACCTCCGGCAGCCAGCCACCGTTCTGCTCCTGGGCGCGCCACAGCAGCGGAATGATCGCCGACTGCTGACGGCCCTCCGGATACTTGGCGATCTGCTTCTTGGCCCATTCGGCGTTCTCCGCCGTGAAGGCGAAGTCCTTCGGCTGAAGCTCGGGCGGTGCGACGCGACGGACGGCCATTAGCGATCAACCTCTCCGAACACGATGTCGAGCGAGCCGAGGATCGCCGAGACGTCGGCCAGCATGTGGCCCTTGCAGAGGAAATCCATCGCCGAGAGATGCGGAAAGCCCGGCGCGCGGATCTTGCACTTGTAGGGTTTGTTGGTGCCGTCGGCGACGAGATAGACGCCGAATTCGCCCTTGGGCGCCTCGACCGCGGCATAGACCTCGCCGGACGGCACGTGGAAGCCTTCGGTGTAGAGCTTGAAGTGATGGATGAGCGCTTCCATCGACTTTTTCATCTCGCCGCGGCGCGGCGGCACGATCTTGTTGTCTTCCGGCAGCACCGGCCCCTGCCCTTCGGGCTCGCGGAGCTTGTGGATGCACTGCTTCATGATGCGGATCGACTGCCGCATCTCTTCCATGCGGATGCAGTAGCGATCGTAGCAGTCGCCGTTCTTGCCGATCGGAATGTCGAAATCCATCTCGGAATAGCACTCGTAGGGCTGCGACTTGCGCAGATCCCAGGCCGCACCCGAGCCGCGCACCATCACGCCGGAGAAACCCCAGGCCCAGGCGTCCTTGAGGCTGACGACGCCGATATCGACGTTGCGCTGCTTGAAGATGCGGTTGCCGGTGAGCAGGTCTTCCAGGTCGTCGCAGACCTTCAGGAACGGATCGCAGAACGCCTCGATGTCGTCGATCAGCTTCGCCGGCAGGTCCTGGTGTACGCCGCCGATGCGGAAGAACGCCGCGTGCATGCGCGAGCCGGAGGCGCGCTCGTAGAACACCATCAGCTTCTCGCGCTCCTCGAAGCCCCACAGCGGCGGGGTGAGTGCGCCGACGTCCATCGCCTGCGTGGTGACGTTGAGGATGTGCGAAAGCAGCCGCCCGATCTCGCAATAGAGCACGCGGATGAGCTGCGCGCGCCGCGGCACCTGGAGCCGCAGAAGCTTCTCTGCCGCGAGGCAGAAGGCGTGCTCCTGGTTCATCGGCGCGACGTAGTCGAGCCGGTCGAAATACGGGATCGCCTGGAGATAGGTCTTGGCCTCGATCAGCTTCTCGGTGCCACGATGCAGCAAGCCGATATGCGGGTCGACGCGCTCGACGATCTCGCCGTCGAGCTCGAGCACCAGGCGCAGCACGCCGTGCGCAGCCGGATGCTGCGGCCCGAAGTTGATGGTGAAGTTGCGGAGATCATCGGCCATGGATGATTACCCTTTCGCCTGCCCGGCTTCGGGCGGAGCGAAGGCTGCGAACACTTCCGCGCCTGTCATGTTGTGGGTCTTGTTGGCGAAGTCGTAGTAGTCAGGCTTCTCGTCGATGAACACTTGGCTGGTCAGCGCATAGCCGGCCCGGTCGTCGAAGGCCTCGGCCGACACGTAATGCTGTCCCTTGCCGACCAACCGGTAGAACAGCGCCGTGCCGCACTGCTTGCAGAAACAGCGCTCGGCCCATTCCGACGACCGATAGACGCCGAGGCTTGCATCGTTCTCGACCTTCATCGTGTCGGCGCAATCGACCACCATGAACGGGCCCGCCGTCCATTTGCGGCACATGCTGCAATGGCAGGCACCGACGTCGCGGTCCTTCGGCGTGGCGGTGAACCGCACCGCGCCGCAAAGACAGCCGCCTGACATCGCCGTGGCCATCGTCTAGCCTTTCGCCTTCTCGTCACCAGGGAGCGGCACGTAGCCCGCGCCCTCCCACGGCGAGAGGAAATCGAAGTTGCGGAATTCCTGAGCGAGCCGGACCTTGTCGTAGACCACGCGCTTCTGCTCGTCGTCCCAGCGCACCTCGACGAAGCCGGTCATCGGGAAATCCTTGCGCAACGGATGGCCCTCGAAGCCGTAGTCCGTGAGCAGCCGCCGCATGTCGGGATGGCCGGTGAACAGCACGCCGTAGAGATCGTAGGTCTCGCGTTCGAACCAGTCGGCGCCCGGGAACACATCGATGATCGAAGGCACGCGCGTGTCCTCGCCGGCCTCGATCTTGACGCGGATACGGGCGTTCAGCTTCGGCGAGAGCAGATGATAGACCACGTCGAAGCGCCGCTCGCGCTGCGGCCAGTCGACGGCGGTGATGTCGATGAAGCTGTAAAACTGGCAGCGCTCGTCGTCGCGCAGGAACGTGATGACCTTGACGATATCGCGAGCGCTCGCCGTGAGCGTGAGCTCGCCGTGCTGGACCCAATGGCCCGCGATCGAGCCAGCGAGCGCGCTCGCGATCGTCTCACCCAGGCGTTCCAGCGTCTCGTCCATCGGTCAGTCCACAATAAAGAGCCGCGCACCCTTGTCGGTGTGCGAGCGGTGCGCGCCGTCTTCGTCGGCCACCTGATAACTCATGCCGGGCTTGAGCGTGAACGAGCGGCCGTCGTCCAGGTCGGTGACGAGTTCGCCGTCGACGCAGAAGATGATGTGACCCTTCCGGCACCAATGGTCGGCCATATAGCCCGGCGAGTAATCGACAAGCCGCACCCGGATGTCGCCGAACTGCTGCGTGCGCCATGTGGCCTCGCCCACGTCACCCTTGTGGGTGGTGGGCGCAACGCTCAGCCAGTCGGTCGTGCCAAACGGAATGTTGTCGATGCGCATGGTCCTGTACCGGTCCTATCGCTCGATCGTTCCGGTGCGGCGGATCTTCTTCTGCAGCATCAGCACGCCGTAGAGCAGCGCCTCCGCGGTCGGCGGGCAGCCCGGCACGTAGATGTCGACCGGCACGATGCGGTCGCAGCCGCGCACCACCGAGTAGGAATAGTGATAGTAGCCGCCGCCGTTGGCGCAGGAGCCCATCGAGATGACGTAACGCGGTTCCGGCATCTGGTCGTAGACCTTGCGCAGCGCCGGGGCCATCTTGTTGGTCAGCGTGCCGGCCACGATCATCACGTCGGATTGCCGTGGCGACGCGCGCGGCGCAAAGCCGAAGCGCTCGACGTCGTAGCGCGGCATCGACACCTGCATCATTTCGACGGCGCAGCAGGCCAGACCGAACGTCATCCACATCAGCGAGCCGGTGCGCGCCCAGGTGATAA